>CATOKC010000041.1 GCA_951800675.1 uncultured Oscillibacter sp. | reverse complement strand
GCGGGGGACGGCGCGCCGGGGTCGTCGCGCCCTACAGGGGGGACAGGGCATGGCAGGCGTCGGGGGAGGGGCCGGTGAGGACATCGGCCCCTACGGGTGGGTTTGACGGACCATCCCAGTGCGATAGAGTGGGCGCACACTACCCGCAAGGGGCACGCCGCATCCGTAAGGCGGCAAAGCCGCCAACGGCTGCGCAGAAAACCGCCCAAGCCGCAGCAAAGGCCCCACAGAGGACCGTGAAGGCCGCCCGTGCCACAGCAAAGGCTGGGACAGCTGCCGCTAAGGAGACAGCGAAAGGAAGTGTGGCAGCCATTAAAGCGGCCATTGCGGCGGCTCAGGAGCTGGTGGCGGCTATCGCCGCTGGAGGCTGGGCCGTGGTGGCGGCTGTGCTGGTGCTGTGCATGGTGGGCCTTCTGATTGCCTCGCCATTTGGTCTTTTTTTCGCCAATGCGGAGGGAGAGGGCAGCGGTATCCCCCAGGCGGTGGTTCAACTCAACGGAGAGTTTACTGCCCGGATCGAGCAGATCAAGGAAGGTACGCCCCACGATGTCCTCGACCTGGACAACGACGCTGTCGCCGCTGTTCTGGACAACTGGAGTAACGTCCTGGCAGTCTACGCTGTGCGGGCTTCGGCGGACGGTGGCTCTCCCAACGGTCTGGACGGGCTGACGGCGGAAAACCTGTCTCTCCTGCGGGAGGTTTTCTGGGACATGAATCAGATCACCAGCTTCACGGAGACGGTTCCAAAAGGGGAAGATGACACGGAAATTATTCTCCATATCTCTGCCATCGTAAAAACGCCCCAGGAGATGGCGGTGGAATATGGCTTCACCGATGAGCAGAAAGCGCTGCTGGAGGAACTGCTGAAGCCGGAGTACGGGGAACTGTTCCAGAACCTGATCGGCAGCAGCCAGGACCTCATGCTCTCCGTTGAACAGGTGCAGAAAATTTTGAACCAACTGCCGGAAGATCTCAGCGAAGAACGGCGGCAGGTTATTTTGACAGCCTATCAGCTTCTCGGAAAGGTCAATTACTTTTGGGGCGGGAAAAGCCTCGTTTTGGGCTGGGATTCTCGCTGGGGAACGCCCAAGGAGGTCTGGGCCGCTGGAAGCCCTAGCACTGGAACCGTGCGGCCTTACGGGCTGGACTGCTCCGGGTTCGTTGATTGGGTTTTCTATAATATGTCCGGCGGCACCTACGTCATAGGCCATGGCGGCGGGGCGCACATGCAGCACACCTACTGCACACCCATCACCTGGGCTGAGGCAATCCCCGGCGATCTGGTCTTTTATCCGGAGGACACCCATGTGGGCATCGTCTGCGGCTTTGACAGTGACGGAAATGTCCAAATCATACATTGTACCAGCGGAGCCAACAACGTGGTGGTGACCGGAAAAAGCGGTTTTACAACCATTGCAAGACCAAATTACTACATGTCATAAAAACAACCAGGCCCCAGCGACAACCGTCGCTGGGGCTCTTTTTACATTCTGGAGGTAATGTTATGCAGTTCAATCTGGATTACTTTTACGGAAATGAAACCAGCCAGTTCCGCTTTTACCGTGTCCCCAAGGACCTTTTTGACGGTGACATCTCTCTAGAGGCCGTGACGCTTTATGGCATGATGCTGGACCGGGTAGGGCTGTCCGCCAAGAACGGCTGGGTGGACAATCTGGGCCGGGTGTTCATTTATTTCGTCCAGAAGGATGTGCAGAAATTCCTCCGTTGCGGGCATAACCGCGCCACCGCGTTCATGCGGGAGCTGGAACGCTTCGGCCTGATCGAGCGCAAGCGCCAGGGCCTGGGGAAGCCCGCCATGATCTATGTCAAGAATTTTTCCAGTTGTAAAACCGTCCCCGAGGAAAACTCTGTGAATGAGGCCGCAGAGACTGTTCAGACAGAGAACACTCATGATAAGGCTCTTTTTTCTGCCCCGGAGCGGGCAGTCAAGGCCGCCCGGACCAGGCAGTCCAGAGTGCCCGCAGAAGGCAGTCTGGATTGCCCGGATCAAGCGCCTAATGAGACTGAGGAGAAAGAGCCGGAGCTGATTGAAACCAATCATATCCTCCCCCAGCCCCTCGCCGTCACAAGCTCCGCATCCCTCGCTTCGCCGCAAGCGGCAAAGCTCACTCGCTGCGCTGCTCCGGCTCTCCCCACCGCAAACGTTGCGCAGACGTTGGCAGCTTTGCTGCCCTACGGATGCGGCGTACCCCTTGCGCGTACTTCGCTGGTTTGCGGCGGGGCCCCCAAGGGTCGGAATCTGATGGATGAGGTGCGATGGGTCCGGGAAGAAATCCGGGAGAACATTGACTACGAGGGACTGATCTGGGATCATCCCTGTGATGCCGACATTTTTTGCGGCTACGTGGAACTGATGACGGAAGCTGCGTGCTCCGCGAAGGAAACGGTCCGTATTTGCGGGCAGGATATCCCGACGGCCCTGGTCCGTTCCCGCTTCCTGAAGCTGGAGCGGAAACACGTGGAGTATGTCCGGGATTGTCTCTGCCATGCCACAACTGCCATCGGAAATATCAAGGCTTACACCTTGGCGGCGCTGTACAACGCCCCGGTCACCTGCGAGCAGTATTATGCGGCCCTAGTCAGCCGGGATATGACTAACAAGGATCTCTGAGCGCGGCACTCCAGGTATTCCAATCCTTATTTTATTCCTGTCCCATCCAGACCTGGTGCCATCATCTTGACATTTTGCGCACAGGTGATAAAATGCCGTCAGGAACGGACACAACTGCTGTCCTGCAATAAAGGGGTGATATCATTTGGAACAGATCAACAGGGCACGGACAGAGGCGTCCCCCGGCGGCCGTCTTCTCACGGGCAAAGATGAACGGGAGGTGCTGGAATTTGCTGGCGAGGCGGGGCACATTCTGCTGGAAAACGGCGCGGAAATCTTCCGGGTAGAGGAGACCATCAAACGCATTTGCAGCCATTTTAACGTATGCTCCGAACAGCTTTTCGTATTGAGCAACGGGATATTTATGACGGGAAATTCTGAGAGCGCAACGCTCTACGCCAAGGTCCTGCACATTCCGGTCAAGGCCGCCCGGCTTGAAAAGGTCATTGCCGTCAATCAGCTCTCCAGGGAGATCGAAGCCGGCAGGTATACCCTCCCGGAGGCCAAGGAACGGCTGCGGGAGATTCGGGAAATCGCTCCGCCGCCCTTCTGGTATCAGGTCGCGGCCTCCGGGATCGGCAGCGCCTGCTTCTGCTTTTTGTTTGGCGGGAACGCTCTGGACAGCCTCTCAGCGTTTCTGGCGGGCTTTCTTCTCTATGGGTTTATACTGAAAATCAGCGCCAGGCATCTATCCAAAATCACCAGCAGTATTTGCGGCGGTTTTTTGGCGACGGCGGTCTGCGCCCTTTGCTACAGCGCTGGCCTTGGGAAAAACCTGGATTGTATGATTATTGGAGGCGTGATTCCCCTGATACCCGGAATCCCCTTTACAAATGGCATTCGGGATATTGCCAACGGGGACTATATCTCCGGCTCCGTGCGCCTCCTGGACGCCGCCTTGTCATTCTTGGGAATTGCAATAGGCGTTGGTGCGGCTCTTGCGGGGTATTACTTTATTTTAAGGAAGTTTTCGCTATGACAGCAGAAATCATATTGCAGACCGCCGCCGCCGCTGTGGGCACAATCGCTTTCGCACTTCTTTACGGCGTCCCCCGCCAGTTCTTTTTCTCCTGCGGCGCGGTTGGAGGAGCCGGATGGCTACTGTACGCGGCGCTGACCGCCCATGGCTGGAGCGCGGCGGCAGCCGTATTCCTCGCGACGCTGGCGGTGGCCTTTTTGTCGCGGGTCATTTCCGTGCGGGAACGTTGCCCCGTCACGGTCTTTATCACCACTGGAATCTTTCCCCTTGTGCCCGGAGTGGGCGTATACTGGACCGCCTATTACATTGTGGCAAATCAGCTACCGGAGGCCCTGGAAAGCGGCGTTTCCGCTCTGAAAATCGCAGTAACCATTGTCCTGGGGATCACGGTGGTATTTGAGCTGCCAAACCGCTGCTTTCATCCCAGCTTTTTACAAAGCAAGCAAAAATGAACAGCTGCCCTCCCGGATTGCTTGGAGGGCAGCTGCTTTTTGCTTTCAGGGAAGGACGCGTTATGGGAGCTGTATTTTATGCTGGCGGCCTGGCGTATACACCATTTCGCACGCCACCGGGCGCTCCTGCGTATCGTAGATCTCTATGCAGAACCTCAAAATAGGCGTTCCGGCGGGAATGCCCAGCATCTCGCCCACGCCGTCGTCGCACAAAACAGGCTCGGAGGAGACATAGCTTTTTCCCGTCGTGATGCCGCAGACCGCAGATATCCTGTCGAAATGCTGGTCTTCCAAATGGTTCTCCAAAACCGGCATGAACAAAAGTCGGGGGAGATACATTCTCTCAGCGGAAAAAGGTGTACCTTCCACATACTTCATTCGTTCGATGGCAATTACTTGTTGTTTTGGACCAAGACGCAGAATTTCCGCTACTTCCACAGAGGGCCGCTCTGTTTTGCAACTCAGGCACTTGTGCTCACCGGGAATCGAAAGTGCGTCCAGTGTAATAGAAACCTGCGCCAGGCCGCTTTCCTGGTAGATGTTTTCCGGGCTGCTCCGTTGGGAAACATAGGTCCCTTTTCCCTGAATGCGGTAAATCACCCCGTCCTTGACCAGTTCGCGCAAAGCGGTGGTAACGGTAATACGACTACAGCCAAATTGCTTGCTCAGTTCAGATTCCGGGGGGATCAGGAATCCTGGAGTCCATTCCCCGGAAGAAATTTGTTCTTTGATGTATTGCTGTATTTGCATATAAATCGGAATACCCATATTAGCGTCTCTCCACAAAGTTAATGAATCTGCTCGGCAGGCCGCCCCATAATCATACCGACGGTCGTCTCATAAAATATACAAGATATTATACCGGATTTCGCAAAAAACGCAAGGGCTTTAGATAGAAACGCTCCCCCTCATCCTGCGGAATCGCAGACAGGAAGGAACCGAGTACAGCCAGTTATACATAGTCCATCAAGGGATGTGAAATTATACAATATCAGGAAATCAAAATTAGATATATCAACAAAAATTCGTATCCATTCGCCATTTTTCGCAAAACATCTTGACGGGGGATTAGACATATGATATCATCCACACATTGTATGATGACATGTCAACATGTTATCTATGCGAATCCAGCTGCCGCGACAAGCGGCCCAAGAAGTTCACCAGCGATCCCCAGTCACGTAAGTCATCCCACCACACTACGGAAAAATGAGAGGAGAGCACACATGAACTATTTCAGCTACAAGCAGTACGAATTCATCAAAGTGGACCCCGATGGCCGCAAGGTGCTGGCCGTCAGCATCAACCCGGAAAAATCCTGCATCTTCAACTGCGCCATCTGCAACCATGGGAAGACCAAGTATCAGGGGGAGTGGCACGACTTCGGGCCCATTGAGGATTCTCTGGCGGGGCTGCGGGAGAAGATTGCTGCGGAAAAGCCAGACATCGTGGAGCTCTTCGGCCTGGGGGACATCCTGACCCACACCAAGCTGGGCGAAATCATCGACTGCATCCATGAGCAGGGCGTGGCGGTCCGGATGCTGACCAACTGCTATCTGCTGGGCATCGACGGGCACATGGAGCTGGCCAGCAAGTGCGAGGAAGTGGTAGCCGGGTTCTGCTTCGTCCGGGAGGAGGATTTCCAGAAGATCCATCACCCTGTGAAGGAGCTGAACTTCACCGCCGCTAAGCAGACGGAGAGCATGATCCGGTTCAGCCACCAGTATCAAGGCAAGTTCACCCTGCGGGTTCTGCTGGTCAAGGGCTACAACGACAGCGATGAGCAGGCGCTGGAGCTGAAGCAGGTGGTCGATCAGGTCAAATACGACGTGGTGTGGGTCAGCACCTGGCCCAAGTTCCAGGTCAGCGACGAGCGGGTGGCCGAAATCAGGGCGATGATCTCCCCCAACGCCATTTGAATGGAGTGCCTATGTTCAATGTAGCTGGTAAAGTCGTTGTCGTCACCGGCGGCAATAAGGGCATTGGAGAGGGCATTGCGAGGGAGTTTGCAAAGGTCGGTTCCAAGATTGCAATCTGGGGAAGAAACGCCGAAGATAACCAGCGGGTTTGCGGCGAGATCACCGCTGCGGGCGGCGAATGCGTCGCCTTCCCCTGCGACATCACCAGCGAGGCGCAAATCGCCGCCGCCGTTCAGGATACCTTGGACGCCTATAATGGTAAAATCGACGTTTTGGTCAACTCTGCGGGAATCATGCTCCAGGGCGATCCCAAAAAGCTACCAGCGGAATCTCCCGAAGGGTTCCGTAAGGTGATCGACGTGAATCTCACCGGGCCGTATCTTTGCGCCGCGTCTGTGCTTCCCATTATGCGAAAGCAGCATTTCGGACGAATTATCTTCATCGCTTCCGCCGTTCACCAGCGTATGGCTGTGGGACGGGTCCCCTCTTATACCGCTTCTAAGGCGGGTGAGGTCGGCCTGGTCCGCCATTTGGCTATGGAAGGCGGAGCATGGGGAATTACGGTGAACGCCATTTGTCCCGGAAGCACTATGACGCCTATGCTGGAAGCGTTAATCACCTCTCCTGATCAGCTGGAGCAGCGCAAGCAACGGATTCCCACGGGCCGCCTGGCCACGCCCCAGAACCACGCCCATCTGGCAATCTTCCTGGCCTCTGAGGAGGCCTGTCAGATTACGGGACAGGCCATTCATGTGGACGGAGGACAGACTTTACCCTAGGTGGACCGCGATACCTATTTTCAAGGAATAGAGGAGTGACCGGCCTTCTTACCCTGGGAATTTCTTGCAGATGCCCACATGAGTAAATATTTGAGAGGAAGCGGCGGTATGTTGGAGGTCTATCCATGAAGCGTTTGATCGTCATTCTGGGCGTGGTAGGGGTATCCCTGTCGGCCCTGCTGGTCCGATGGTCCACGGCGCCCTCCCTCATTATGGCGCTGTACCGCATGGTCTTCGCGGCGGCGCTGCTGACCCCGGCGGCCCTGCAGAAGGGGCAGTTTTTCAGCCTGACCCGGCGGGAACTGGGTCTGAGCCTCCTCAGCGGGGCGTTTCTGGGGCTGCACTTCACCTGCTATTTCGAGGCCGTGAACCGGACCTCCATCGCCTCGGCGGTGGTGTTGGTAGACACGGAGGTCCTCTTTGTGGCCCTGGCCTCAGTGCTGATTCTGAAAAAGAAGCTCAGCCCCAGAGTGTGGCTGGCGGTGCTGACGGCCTTTGGCGGCAGCGCCCTGGTGGCCCTGGCGGACCGCTCCGGGGGAGCGGGAGCCCTGTTCGGGGACCTGATCGCCCTGACGGGGGCGCTGTGCGTGTCGGTGTACACCATGCTGGGGTCCGTGTGCCGGGAGCGGCTGACCACCACCGCCTATACATACCTGGTCTACCTCTCCGCCTCCGGGACGCTATTGGTCATCGCCCTGACCACAGGGACGCCCCTGGCGGGGTACGGCCCGGTAAACCTGCTGACGGGCCTAGGCATGGCAGTGTTCTGCACTCTGCTGGGCCACAGCGTGTTCAGCTGGGGCCTCAAGTACCTGCCCCCGGCCTTCATCTCCACGGTGAAGCTGCTGGAGCCGGTGATTTCCGCCGTCTACGGCTTGTTCCTCTTCGGGGAGCGCCCCGGGCTTTTGGTGTTTCTGGGAGGAGGGCTGATTTTGCTGGGCATCGCCCTGTACGGCCGGGAGGAAGCGTAGGCCCGCAAACAAATGTCATAAACTAATTTTTGAAGGGAGTGCATATATGGACTATTTCAAGTATAAGCAGGACGAATTTATCCAGGTGGACGAGGACGGGCGCAAGGTCCTGGCCGTGGACATCCAGCCCGAGAAAGCCTGCATCTTCAACTGCATCGTCTGCAGCCGGGGCAAGACGAAGTATCAGACCCAGTGGCACGACTTCGGCCCCATCGAGGATTCCCTCCAGGGCCTGCGGAAGAAGATCGCCGAGGACAAGCCCGACCTGGTGGAGATCTACGGCCAGGGCGACATCCTGACCAACCTGCACCTGGGCGAAATCATCGACTGCATCCACGACCAGGGCCTGCCGGTGCGGCTGATCACCAACTGCTACCTGCTGGGCATCGACGGCCACATGGAGCTGGCCAACAAGTGCGAGGAGGTGGTGGGCGCCTTCGGCATCGTGGACGAGGAGGAGTTCCAGAAGTACCACCGTCCCCTGCCGGAGTTCGGCTTCACCGCCGCCAAGCAGACGGAGAGCATCGCCGCCTTCAGCCAGCAGTACAAGGGCAAGTTCAAGCTCCGGGTCTTCCTCAGCAAGGGCTTCAACGACTCCGACGAGAGCGCCCGGGTCCTGGAGGACGCCGTGGCCCAGATCCGCTATGACTCCCTGTGGGTCGCCAGCACCGCCAAGCTGGGCATCAGCGACGAGCGGGTGGAGGAGATCCGGAAGATCATCCAGGGCTGACAAACGCCAAATATAGGAAGGAGAATTTTTAATATGGGTTTTCATGAAATGATTCCCCAGCCGAAGATGCTGATCGTCATCGCGGCCTATTTCGTGGTTGTGTTCATTTTCGCGTTCCTGGCAAAGAAAAAGGAAAACCGCAAGAGCATCAAGGACTTCGCCCTGGCGGGCAAGGGCCTGGGCTCCTTTATCCTGATGGCCACGTTCATGGCCTCCTGGATGGGCGGCGGCGCCGTGGCCGGCAGCATCAACTCCATCGCCTACTCCTCCGGCCTGTTCCCCTCCATCTGCTACGCCTCGGGTAGCATCCTGGCCATTGTGATTCTCTACATGATCGGGCCCTTTGTCCGCAAGCGGGGCAAGATCACAACGGCGGCGCTGATCGAGGACAGCTACGGCACAAACGCCCGGGTCCTCTCCGGCGTCATCATCGCCCTGGCCAGTTTTTCCATCGTCTCCTATCAGCTGCGGGCCATGGGCATCGTGCTGAACGCCACCACCGGCTTTGACATCCAGCTGATGACGGTCATCGCCTGCGTGGTGGTCATCATCGCCACGGCCTCGGGCGGCCTGAGCTCCGTGGTGAAGATCGACGCGTTTTCTGTCTGCGTCATGCTGGCGGGCCTGGTCTGCGCCTTCGCCTTCATCCTGCCCCACGTAGGCGGCTGGAGCTGGGTGGTGCAGAGAACTGCGGAGACCGCTCCCGACGGCCTGACCTTCACCGCCGGCTGGACCGCGAAGGACTATCTGGCCAACTATGCCCCCGGCTTCCTGCTGGCCCTGGGCGACCAGAACCTCTATCAGAGAATGGCCGCCGCCAAGGAGGACAAGAGCGTACAGGTGGGCATGATCGGCTGGGCCCTGGGCACCATCATCGTGCTTCCCTCCGTTTCGGTGCTGTCCTATATTGGACGGCTGTACTTCGGCAGCAACATTATCCCCTCTCAGTCCTTCATCGCCCTGTCCACCGTGTGCCCCTGGATCATCGGCGGATTGATGATGGCCTCCTGCACCGGCTTCATTCTCACCACTGCCAATTCCTATCTGCTCTCCGGCTCCGCCAATCTTGCTACGGACGTGTTCCCCCACTTCAAGAAGGATGCCTCCGACGAGCAGATCGTCAAGGTCACCAAGCTCTGCATCGTGGTCTTCGGCTTCGCCTCTATGATTCTGCTGAACTTCTTTCCTAGCATCCTGGCCATTCAGTATTGGGCTAGCACCATCGTCGGCGCCGGCATCAGCCCCGCCCTGCTGGCCTCCGTTGTCTGCCCGGACAAAGTGACCAAATGGGGCGGCATCACCTCCATGGCCGGCGGCACGCTTCTGACCATCGGCTGGGAAATGGCGGGACAGCCCTTCGGGCTTGCCACGGTTCTGGTGGCCTTCCCGGTTTCCGTCGTCCTGCTGGTTGTTGTCTCCGCGCTCACGAAGAAAAGCTCTCCTGTCACCGGCGCGTAAGTGATGACGGCGCTTCCCGGTTGACACGCAACCGGGAAGCGCCTTTCTTTCATCAATCGAACAAACAGAAAGGCGGGACACCCCTTGAATATTTCAAGATCCATCCAAGCTGTGGATACCCATACCTCCGGAGAGGCCACCCGAATCATCACCGGCGGCCTGCCGGTTTTAAAGGGCAGCACCATGATGGAGAAAAAACAGTATTTCCTAAGCCATTATGACAATATTCGCAGAACCTGCATGCTGGAGCCCCGTGGCCATGCCAATATGTTCGGCGCAGTCATCACCGAGCCCACCGATCCCAACTGCGACTACGGCGTGATCTTTCTGGACGGCGGAGGCTGCCTGAACATGTGCGGTCACGGGACCATCGGCGTTTCCACCGCCCTGGTGGAGTTGGGCATGGTAGAGGTTTCCGAGCCCTATACCAACCTGCGGCTGGAAACACCCGCCGGTCCTGTGGCGGTCCGGGTGCGTGTCGAAAACGGACGCGCGATAGAGGTAACTTTCCGAAATGTGCCCGCCTTTGTGTACCAGAAGGACGTGTCGGTGGAGGTTCCCGGATTGGGTGCCATTACGCTGGATATCGCCTTCGGCGGCAGCTTTTTCGGTATCGTCCACAAGGACCAGCTGGGGATCGACGAGCTTACCCCCGCCAATCTACCCGGTATCGTGCCCAAGGCCCTGGCCCTCCGGGAGAGCCTGAACCGCCAGGTGGAGATTTGCCATCCCCTGCTGGACATCACCGAGGTAGACCTGATTGAGATCTACGGCCCGCCCAAGGACCCGGACGCCGATGTACAGAACACGGTGGTCTTTGGGCAGGGGCAGGTGGACCGCTCCCCCTGCGGGACGGGGACCTGCGCCAAGCTGGCCGTCCTCACGGCAAAGGGCAAGCTGGAGCTGGGTCAGGAATTTGTTCATGAGAGCATTCTGGGCACAACGTTCCGCGCCCGGGCTCTGGAGCGGACGCGGGTCGGAGCCTATGACGCCATTGTTCCGGAGATCACCGGCTCGGCATATATCACCGGCTTCAACGACCTGCTCATGGACGAGCTGGACCCCTTCAAAAACGGCTTTGTCCTTTGAACACAAACAAAAATGGAGGTATTGTAAATGGACGCTCAGGCCGAGGTCAGGAGTATCCGGGTAACAAAAGAATTAGGACCGGAGACCTTTTTGTTCCCCCTTATTTTTTTCAGCCTTTTTGCCCTTTTTGTCAGCCAGATGGGGCTGGCCAACGCCCTCAACACCATGATGAACACCGCCTACCAGCTGCTGATGGACACAGTGCTCTATATCACGGCCATCTGTGTCATCATGGGGGCCGTGTCGGCGCTGCTGTCGGAGTTCGGCTTTGTCTCCTTGGCAAACCGCATCCTCCAGCCCCTGATGCGGCCCATTTACGGCCTGCCCGGCGCGGCCTCCCTGGCCGTGGTCACCACCTTCCTCTCCGACAACCCCGCCATTCTCACCCTGGCGGACGACCAATATTTCCGCCACTACTTCAAGGCCTATCAATTCCCCGCCCTGACCAACCTGGGGACCGCCTTCGGCATGGGGCTGATTGTCTGCACCTATATGTACAGCCTCTCTCCGGTGATCGGTCCGGGCACGGGAACCGCCGTGATCGTGGGGCTGGCCGGCGCCGTGGTGGGCAGCATCGTCAGCACCCGGCTGATGCTGGTTTTCACAAAGAAGGTCTTTGGCACGGAGGCGCAGGTGGCCTCCAGCATGGGCGAGGACGCCGGAGTGCCCCAGAATATGCGTCCCATCCGGGAGGGCGGCATCGGCAGCCGGGTCATGGCGGCCCTTTTGGAGGGCGGGCACAGCGGCGTGAAAATGGGCGTCAGCGTGGTGCCCGGCGTGCTGGTGATCTGCACCATGGTCATGATGCTCATCAACGGTCCCTCCGAGGGGGGGCTGTACACCGGCTCGGCCTATGAGGGAATCCGGCTCCTTCCCATGCTGGCGGAAAAGATCGACTTCATTCTAAACCCCCTGTTTGGATTCTCCTCCGCCGAGGCCATCGGCGTCCCCGTTACGGCTCTGGGTGCGGCGGGAGCCGCCGTCAGCCTTACCGCCACTCTGGCGTCCCAGGGCCTGGCCTCCGCCGGGGATGTGGCGGTATTCACGGCCATGTGCATGTGCTGGAGCGGGTATCTCAGCACCCACGCCTCCATGATGGACAGCTTGAACTGCAAAGAACTTATTGGAAAAGCCATCATCAGCCACACGGTGGGCGGGATCTGCGCCGGCGCGGCGGCACACTGGCTCTTTGTGCTGGTCTCCATGGTGCTGTAACAGCGATTTACCGCTAGAAGAAAGGAAGGACTTCCATGATTGAAAAAAGACTTTTGGAACTCGGCATCCAGTTGCCGGAGGATACGCCGCCCAAGGCCATGTACATTCCTATCAAGCAGGTCGGAAACCTCCTGTTTGCCTCGGGGCAGATTCCCACGCGGGACGGAAAGCTGATCCGCACCGGAAAGGTGGGCGCCGAGGTGTCCCTGGAGGAGGCCCAGGACTGCGCGCAGCTGTGCGTCATCAACCTGCTCTCCGCCCTCAAGGCGTACTTGGGCGATTTGGACCGGATCAAAAACGTGGTGAAGGTACAGGCCTTTGTCAGCAGCGCCGTGGGGTTTGACTGCCAGCACCTGGTGATTAACGCCGCCTCCCAACTTTTGTTCGACGTCTTCGGGGAGGCGGGACGGCACACCCGCACGGCGATGGGCACCAATCAGCTGCCCATGGACGCGCCGGTGGAGATCGAGGCCATTCTGGAGGTTTGACATATGCGGCAATATCACCGGCTTTCCAAAAGCGGCGTCCAGGACTGGCTGACCGCCGCCCGTCTCACCGTCATAGTCGGCCACTTCGGCAGTGGAAAAACAGAGGTCTCTCTGAATCTCGCCCGGGCGCTGGCTGGCCGCGGCCTGCCCTTCTCCCTGGCGGACCTGGATGTGGTGGACCCCTATTTCCGCTCCCGGGAATGCAGGGCCCGCCTGGAGTCCTGGGGCGGCCGCCTGATCGCCAGCTCCCAGGCCTGTCTGGATGCGGATGTGCCCTCCATGCCGCCGGATGTGATGGCCCTGTTTGACGATGAGTCCCGCTACGGCATACTGGATGTTGGAGGCGACGCCTCCGGGGCCAGGGTGCTGGCCCGCTACAGCCGCCGTCTGCGGGCGGCGGGGGCGCGGGTCTTGTGCGTCGTCAACGCCAACCGCCCCCTGACGGATACCCCGGAAAAGACCGTTTCCTATATCCGAGGCATCGAACAGGCGGCAAAAATTCCTGTGGACGGGCTCATCAACAATACCCATCTTTGCGACCTGAGCGACTCCTCCGATGCCATGAAGGGCGCGGAAATGGCGAAGGAGGTATCCCGTATGACCGGGCTCCCCATCGTCTGCCACGCGGTGGCGGAGGAGTTGGCTCCAGAGGCAAAGTTGTTTTTGTCTCCGGTCTTTCCTTTGGAGCTTTACCTGAAAAAGCCCTGGGAGCAGGGCGCGTAAAATCAGAAAAGGAGTTGTTTAACATGGCGTTTCATTTGACATTCGTCCAGGACCGCTGCAAGGGCTGCGGGCTCTGCGTCACCGCTTGTCCCAAGCACATCCTGGCTTTGGGCGGAGGCACCAACGTGAAGGGATATCACCCTGTGACCTGCACGGACGAGGCCGCCTGCGTCGGCTGCGCCAGCTGCGCGAAAATGTGCCCCGATTCCATCATCACCATTGAAAAGGACTGAAAGGAGCCGCACGTATGAAAAGAGAAATCTGGAAGGGCAGCGAGGCCATCGCTGAGGCCGCCATCCGGGCGGGCTGCCGCTGCTTCTTCGGCTATCCCATCACCCCCCAGAACGAGATTCCCGAGTACATGTCCCTCCACATGCCCCAGAGCGGCGGCGTCTTCGTCCAGGCGGAGTCGGAGCTGGCCGCCGTCAACATGGTATACGGCGCGGCGGCCTCCGGCGTGCGGGCCATGACCTCCTCCTCCTCCCCCGGCGTCAGTTTGAAGCAGGAGGGCATCAGCTATCTGGCGGCCTGCCAGCTGCCCGCCGTGATCGTCAACGTCATGCGGGGCGGCCCGGGCCTGGGGTCCATCCAGCCCGCCCAGGGAGATTATTTCCAGGCCACCCGGGGCGGCGGCAACGGCGATTACCGCACCGTGGTCCTGGCCCCCGCCAACATCCAGGAGGCGGTGGATTTGACCCAGGAGGCCTTCGACATCGCCGACCAGTACCGCAATCCCGTGGTGCTCCTGGCGGACGGCCTCATCGGCCAGATGATGGAGCCCATCGTCTGGAAGGAGCGCACTCCCAGAGAGTTGCCAGAGAAGACCTGGGCGGCCAGTGGCCGGAGGAACCGGGACCACAACAATTTCATCAATTCCCTGCTCATTGACGCCCCCTCCTGCGAGGCCCACAATTTAGAGCTGAACAAGAAGGTTCTGGAAATGGAGAAGAATGAGTGCCGCTGGGAGGAGATCATGCTGGAGGATGCCGAGCTGGTCTTTATGGCCTACGGCACACCCTCCCGCATAGCCCAGACGGCGGCGGAGAACCTGCGCACTCAGGGAATCAAGGCCGGCGTGTTCCGTCCCATCACCCTCTGGCCTTTCCCCTATGCCCGGCTGAAGGAGATTGCGAATCTTCCCCAAATGAAAGTATTTGTCGATGTGGAAATGAGCCTGGGCCAGATGCTGGACGACGTGAACCTGGCTGTGACGGACCGGAAGCCCGTGAAGTTCTATGGCCGCTGCGGCGGCGTGATTCCCCATGTGTCCGAAGTGGAGCAGGCGGCGCTGGAAGCCTGGAAGGAGGTCAAATGACATGACGACGATTTATCAGAAAACCAAGGGCCTCCAGGATACGGAGCTCCATTACTGCCCCGGATGCAGTCACGGCATCGTACATAAGCTCATTGGCGAGGTGCTGGAGGAGATGGACGTCCTGGGAACCGCTATTGGCGTCTGCCCCGTGGGCTGCGCCGTGTTTGCGGGGAACTATTTCTCCTTCGATACCATCGAGGCCGCCCATGGCCGGGCCCCGGCTGTCGCCACTGCGGTCAAGCGCACCCATCCCACTCAGCCTGTCTTCACCTACCAGGGAGACGGGGACCTGGCCTCCATCGGCGCGGCGGAGATCGTCCACGCCGCCATGCGGGGAGAAAAGTTCACCACTATCTTCATCAACAATGCTATCTATGGTATGACCGGCGGTCAAATGGCCCCCACCACCCTCATCGGCCAGCGGGCCACCACCGCCCCCCTGGGCCGGACCAAGGAACAGGCGGGCATGCCCATGCGCGTTGCGGAGATGCTGTCCTCCTTAGACGGCTGCGTCTACGCCGAGCGGGTCTGTGTCACGGATATCCCTCATCTGAACAAGGCCAAGAAAGCCCTGAAAAAAGCATTTGAGCGTCAGATGGCCGGAGACGGCTTTACCTTCATCGAGGTGCTGGCGGCGTGCCCGACGAACTGGGGCATGGAAATCGACGAGGCCAACCAGTGGTTGATGGAGAACATGGCGGCGTACTATCCCCTGGGTGTTATTAAGGATACGGAGGCGATGTGAGATGAAGAAAGAAGTCATTCTGTCCGGCTTTGGCGGCCAGGGCGTCATGTCCATCGGCAAGAATCTGGTGGAGGCCGCTGTGGAAGAAAATCTGGAAGCGTCCTGGGTTCCCTCCTATGGCCCCGAGATGCGGGGCGGCACAGCCAATTGCACCGTCATCATCAGCGACGAGCGCATCGGCGCACCTTTGGTGGAGAGTCCCAGCGAGGTCATTGCCATGAACCGAGCGGCTTTGGCCAAATTTGAGAATGCTGTAGCCCCTGGTGGTACGGTGTTTGTCAACAGCAGCATCATCCCCGATAAGGTGCAGCGCACCGATGTGACGGCGGTCTACGTTCCCTGCGATGAGATTGCGGCGGAGTTGGGCAATTCTAAGGTTGCCAACATGGTGATGCTGGGCGCCTATGTGGCCGCCACAAAAGTCCTGAAGCCTGAGACCATTGAAACCATGATCACAGAAATGTTCACCGGAAAAAAGGCCAAGCTGGTGCCTTTGAACATGGACGCTCTGCACCGCGGAATCGGCTGCGTGTAACTGAAAATATCTCTAAATGTAATACCTCCTTTTCTCCACCCGATAAGGTGTCCCTCCCTGCGGGGGACGCCTTATCACTTTATAAAGCCTCATTTTGAAAGGAGCCGCTATGAGCTATCAAAAGGAATACCAGCAAAAACTGACCTCAGCCAGCGAGGCGGTCAAAATCGTCAAATCCGGTGATTGGGTGGACTACGGCTGGTGCACCTGCACACCGGAGGCCCTGGACAAGGCCCTGGCGGCCCGGAGCGGGGAGCTGACGGACGTGAAGGTCCGCGGCGGCATCCTGGTTCACATGCCCGCCATTGCCCAGGTCCCGGACCCGGCCAAGCACTTTACCTGGAACTCCTGGCATATGTCCGGCATCGAGCGTAAAATGGCCCAAATGGGCATGGCCTACTACGCGCCCATCCGTTACTCGGAGCTGCCCCGCTACTACCGGGAAAACGTCAAGGCGGTGGACGTGGTGATGATCCAGACAGCCCCCATGGACAGCCACGGCTATTTCAACTTCGGTCCCAACGCCTCCCATCTGGTCGCCGCCTGCGAACGGGCCAAAACGGTGATTGTGGAGGTCAACCAGAATATGCCCTACTGCCTGGGTGGCTTTGAGAACTGCATCCACATCCATCAGGTGGACATGATCGTGGAGGGAGAGAACCCCGCCCTCACGCAGATGCCTAGCCCTACGGAGTTTTCTGATCTGGACCTTGCCGTGGCCCGGCAGGTGGTGGAGGAAATCCCCGACGGCGCCTGCCTCCAGCTGGGGATCGGTTCCATGCCCGCCGCTGTTGGGAAGATGATTGCGGAGTCCGATCTGAAGGACCTGGGAGTCCACACGGAGATGTACGTGGACGCTTTTGTGGCCATGTCCAAGGCCGGAAAGATCACCGGCGCACGGAAGAACTTTGACAAGGGCCGTCAGACCTACACCTTCGCCGCCGGGACCCAAGAGCTCTATGACTTCCTGGCGGACAACCCCGAGTGCCTGAACGCCCCGGTGGACTACTGCAACGACATTGGGCGAGTCTCCAGCCTGGACAATTTTATCTCCATCAACGGCGCGGTGGATATTGACCTCTATGGGCAAATTTCCTCCGAGTCCTCGGGCATCCGCCACATCTCCGGCGCGGGCGGGCAGCAGGATTTCGTCATGGGGGCCTATCTCTCTAAGGGAGGCAAGAGCTTCATCTGCTGCTCCGCCACGGTGAAGGACAAAAAGACCGGCGAGGTCCGCTCCCGCATCCGGCCCACACTGATAGAAGGCTCCATCGCCACCTGTACCCGCACCAACGCCCACTACATCGTGACGGAATATGGCAAGGTCAACCTAAAGGGTCTCTCCGTCTGGGAGCGGGCGGAGGCGCTGATCTCCATCGCCGCGCCGCAGTTCCAAGAGGAACTGATCCGGGCCGCAGAGCGGCAGGGGATCTGGCGGAAATAAACCGCAGTACATAGAAGTATTGCCGCTGTTCGGGAAAAGTGTTGGATGTTTCCTCTGATTTGTGATAGTCTGCTGAGCAAAGCAGCAGCAAAAAGGGGGAATGCACGATGCTGACCTTTGAAAAAGTTCTAGCGGCGTTCAAAGATTATCTCAAAGAGGATGATTGCTGTACCGTACTGATGACTCCGCGCGGCTATACGATTCTTGAGTGGGATGACTCCTGCCAGAATTGGGTGGAGGCGGAATTCTGTGCCACGCCAGAGACTATGCGTGATCTGCTGCTAACGGATTTGGCTTGCTACTTAAAGAACAGAATTACCTCATGCGAAAGGCCCCTGACAGATGATGAGCAGGAAAAACTCCAACAGCAGGTGAATGAAATAGCCGTTTTACTCCAATGACTCGGCAGCGGCACAACAAAAATTTGGACGGTTATTTACGAGCCGTATATCAGACACAGAAATGCAAACACCGAAGCAAGGAGAGTTCCTATGAGGGACGCAAAAAACGAGCTCCGATGGATTCTCTGTCCGGTTTGCGGCGGCAAGACTCGGGTCAAAGTCAGAGGGGATACGGTCCTTGAACATTTCCCTCTGTTTTGTCCAAAATGCAAACGCGGTATCCTGATCGACCTGAAGGAGCAGAACCTACATATCGCTGAGCCAGACGCTTAGACGCAGAGCCGACAACGATTGAGAAATCACTCAGTCGTTGTCGGCCCTGCTTTTTTGTTCATCTTCATTCAAAAGATCACTCTGCTGACATAGGGCGATATACTGCTCCGCCCGGTCAGGACACATTCCCCCAAAATACTCCGCCACGCAATGCGGCACATCGTCGTGAGGAACCTCATCCCCAAAAACTATGGCATCAAGGCTGATCCCAAGAGTTTTGGCATAAATCAAGACGGTCTCAAAACGGGGGTTTCCGCATCCCGTTTCAATCTTAGAGACTGTCCGAATACTTGTACCCGTCTTGCTGCCTAGATCTTTTTGCGTCATATCCAGTTTTTCACGTTTTTTGCGAACATAATCGGCAAATTGCTTAATTGGATCAGACATCATAAATCACCAATGCTATTTTATCCAATTGCACCCGCAGTATAAATACCCCTATCGTTCAACCCAATAGCATTATAATTCCTGTCTGTCTGAAACTGTGACCTAAACTATGCGAATATTATATAGAAAGAATACATTTTTCTGCCCATTTTCAATATCACCCAGAACACTTTCCGGGCGAATTGAAAAAATTTAAGCCATATCATGACGGGATGGTATGGTCTTCTGAAAGAAGTATCGTTCATCCCACAAACTGGAAAAACGAACCAAGGTTCCTATGTCACAAGAGCTGCTACAGTTTTACTCTTTGGTAAAACTGGCAGCTCTTTTCTGCTCTCTCAAAATTCCGTAAAGAATCTCTTATACGGTGAAATAAATATACAGTCTTGTTGGCAGCCGTACATAGCGAAATACCCGTGATCTCCAATCGGGTCCTCAAAACTTTAACGATTGGAGATCACGAAGATGAATTATGACGTAAAACGGAGCGGTGAGCGAATCCGCCAGCTCCGCATTCAAAATGGTTACACACAAGAACGGCTTGCAGAAGTGTTGAAGATTGATCAGAGCTTTTTAAGCCGGGTTGAATCTGGAAGCAAGGGCTGTTCAGTGGATTTATTTGTGCAGTTCTCTGACGTTTTCCATGTAACTTTGGATTTTTTAATTCTGGATCAAGAACCGGAGAGCACTTTCCAAACTGAGGACAGAACTCAGCTCAAAGCGAATATCGCTGGATTGATCAGCCAGCTTACGGAGTTTCAAAAACTGCTTTGACTTTGAGTATGTCTAATGGTCATAGGAATATGTCTATTGGTCTCTAAAAAAACGAGTTTAGCTCCCCTACAATAAAAGCATAGCCGCAAGGCCATGCTCCTTGACAATTTCACATCAGCAGTGCGGGGAACCACCCGGACAGACGAGCGTCCAGCAGCGCACGCCATGACCCGGAGGGGGCGTTAGCCCCCTCCGGTGAGCGAGAATGCCACCTGTTGGGACGGCCTTTGGCATGGCCGTCAGCGTTGACCCTGTCTGGGTACACAATGAGACACCTTAGCGCGGCCTGAGATCCAGGCCGTGGGGCTACCCTGGGGTTGAAAGCAGTAGAGACCCCTGGTACACGCCCGCGCGGGCCTTGCCGGGCCCGACCCGTACTGTTCCTGATCCACCGGGGCGCGTGCCGCAAATACGGTGGAATTGACAGAAGAAATTGAAATTATTTGAAGGAACTTTAAGGTTGAAACCTCGAAATTTGAGAACTATCCGGAAAAACGGCGCACAAAACCAAGCCCCAAAAAGCGGGCGAAAAATTGTTCAAGAGCTATGTAGCGGTAGGGGTAGTCACAAGGTACCCCTGACGTTGGAGGATAAAGACGGCTTCTTCGACCGAAACCTCACGGTGTAGGGGAGGGCGGTCAGCCCTGTGGTAAAGTTTCGGATTGTAAGGCTCGTTTTTCTTGAGCATGTTGTAAATGGCAGTTAAGAGCATTCGAGCAATGGCGATAATCGCTTTTTTTGTGTCCCCGCCGTTTTTTCAGAGCAAGGTAACGGCGGCGGACTTCAGGAAACCGCTTGGCCTGGACAGCGCCCAAAGCGCACGGAACAAGCAGAGGCTTGATATATGCCCCGGCCCGGCTGATCCTGGTGGTCTTTTTCTTCCCAGCGCTCTCGTTGTTCTGCGGCGTAAGCCCAGCCCAGGAGCAAAGATGCTTCGAGGTGGGGAACACGGACATATCCACGCCAATTTCAGAAATAATGCCAATTGCGGAAAAGGCTTGGATACTTACTTTCACGTGCTCTGTAGTGTGCCTGCTTCCTCATACACATTCTATCAAATTTACAACTGGATGCGTTAGAGGCTCCTCTGTTTCATGCCCTTTGGTGCCTTGTAGCGCAGCGGAAAGGTATGGTCATACGGATGAATCATCAAAACAGGCAAGATGCCCATAGGGACATCGACCATATTTTCAAGGATTTACTCCCCATCCAGGGGATGCCGGAGCGCCCGGAGCAGATCACTCTGAGCCACCGGATGCTGGAGGCCATGCAGGACGGCGGCATCGCCCTCTGCGATGCCGGGACCGGCATTGGCAAAACCTACGCCTACCTCGTGGCCGGGATTGTATTCCACGGTCCGCCATCCTCCCGGCCTGTCCTCGTTTCCACCTCCAGCATTGCTTTGCAGAAAGCCGTGCGGGACGAATACCTGCCCTTTCTCTCCGCAGTTCTGGCGGCGGACGGTTTGATCGCGGAACCCATTCAGGCTGTGATCCGCAAGGGGAAATCCCACTACGTCTGCGACCAGCGTCTGGAACGGCGGCTGAGCCAGCTGGATCTCAGCAAGAAGAACTGGAGGGCCGGAAATGCCCTTCTCTCCCTGCGTAGAACACTGGACCTGGACGAGGTGCCCCGCCTCAGCGGCTACGACCGGGAACGGGTATGTGTCCCCAAGGTTTGCGACTGCGGACAGCAGAACTGCCAGTATCGCACATTTTTGGACAGCTGCGACACCGGGCAGTACGCTTTCCAGATTTGCAATCACAACCTTCTGCTGGCGGACGCCATCCATCGAGGCACGGGCCGCCAGCCTATTCTCCCGGACAGCCTTGCCATCGTCATCGACGAGGCTCACAAGCTGCCGGAAACAGCCCGGCAGATGTTCGGCGTTACCCTCCGAGCCGAGGACATCCAGGATCTCATTCATGAGCTTCGGAGGGAAAAGTATTTGCTGGCAGCGGATTCCCTGACAGACACCTTCCGCTTGTTTCTTCGGAAACTGGAGCGGCCCCACAACCCGGACAAACGCTTTTCCGAGTATGCCCGGCTACTGGTGGCACCTAACCGGGCGCTGACCGTAGTACGTAAGAATGTCAATTCTGTACTTTCTCCCTCCACCCGTATGAGGCTTGAAAAGCTGGCCACAACGGTGGCTCTGTTCAGCGAGGGTCGCCCGGACGTGGTCTTTTATCTGGCGGAAGATGCCCGCGACACCGTTATGCTTTGCGCCACAGTGGCGGACCTGACCGCCCAGCTCCAGAACACTCTCTGGAATCAGCCCAGGCCGATTATATTGACTTCTGGCACCCTCGCTGTGGGCAGCGACTTTCGACGTTTTCGGGAGGAGGCGGGTCTGCTGGAGGACAGCCGGGTAACGGAATCTGTTTCACTCTCCCCTTTTGACTACCGGGAAAACTGCCTGCTATATATACCGCAGTTTCCTCCCGGTCAAAGAAATGAAACGTACTATGACAGGCTCACCGATGAGATTGCCCTGCTGCTGGATGCTGCCTACGGCCATGCCCTGGTGCTTTTCACTTCCTACGCCGCTATGTCCGCCGTAAAAGAGCGGCTGACAGCGAAAGACCTTCTCTGGCCTCTGTTCACCCTGGGCCGGAACGCAGCCCATACCACGGAGCAGTTCAAGGCCAGCCCCGGAAGTGTTCTGCTGGCCACTGGAGCCGCTTGGGAGGGGTTCGATTTCCCCGGCGACTGCGTATCCCTGCTGGTGATCTCCCGCCTGCCGTTCGCCCGCCCGGACGCTCTGAAAGAAAAAGAACGGGAAGCCTTTCCGAACCTGCATTCCTTCATCCAGGCCATCGTGGTCCCGGAGATGCAGATCAAGCTGAAGCAGGGCTTCGGCAGGGCCATCCGCACGGAAACCGACACCTGCGTCGTGGCCATTCTGGATGAGCGGTCTGTCCCCGGCCAGCGTTACTTCGAGGACGTGAAAACCGCCCTGCCGGACATGCGGATCACGGACAGCCTCCAGGAGGTGGAGGCGTTCATCCGCAGCGTCAAGGGGCCGGACTACTTCCGGGAGGGCGGCAGACCATGAACGTCAAGAGCGAAATCCAGTACATACTTGTCACCCGGACCTTGGAGGATATGGCCCAGGCGGGCTTCTTGACGTTGGAAGAATTGAACGCCGCCAAGCGCCTCGCCGTGGAGAAATACCGCCCCTCGGCTGTGTGGGAATAGTTCTGGATATCTCCGGCGTGGTGTGGTAGTGTTGGCGTTGCCAAAACGGAAAGGAGGCCGAAGCCCATGGCAGGAAACGTGAAAATCATCCCGCCCAGGGAAAAGGAACCTACCATTCTGCGGGTTGCCGCTTACTGCCGGATCAGCACGGACCATGCCGAGCAGGCGCTCTCTTACGCCTCCCAAATTCGTAATTACACCGACCTCATCAATGGCCATGAGGGCTGGGAGCTGGTGGATGTTTACGCCGACGAAGCGGTCAGCGGCACGAAAACAGACAAGCGGGAGGACTTCAACCGGATGCTCTCCGACTGCCGGAAGGGCCGGATCGACAAGGTCCTGGTGAAGTCCCTCTCCCGCTTCTCCCGGAACACGAAAGACTGCCTCGCCTCCCTGCGGGAGCTGATGTCTCTCGGCGTTACCGTCCAATTCGAAAAAGAGAATATCGACACGGAAACGCTCACCACGGAATTCCTGGTGAGCGTTTTCGGCGCTCTGGCCCAGCAGGAATCTGTCTCCATATCAGAGAATGGCCACCAGGGCTTCCGGCGAAGAATGGAGCTGGGCCAGTTCATCACCACCAAGCCGCCCTACGGCTACCGCCTCAAGGGCAGTGGAAACATGGAGATTATCCCGGAGGAGGCAGAGCTGGTGCGCTGGGTGTTTGACGCCTACCTCAGCGGCCACAGCGTGGGCTGGATCGTGAACGATCTCATCAGCCGGGGCGTTCAGGACCGCAAGGGAAACGTCCACTGGACCACCCGCCAGATTTACTACTGGCTGTCCAATGAAAAATACATTGGCGACACGCTATGCCAGAAGACGTATAAAACCGGCTTCCCCTTCACGCAGAAGATCAACCACGGCGAAGTGGACCAGATTTATGTCGAGGGCTCCCATCCCGCCATCATCAGCCGGGAGACCTTTGAGAAGGTCCAAGCTCTCCGGCAGAGAAAAAAGCATCGCCGGGACCGTCCCGACGGCGTCTACCCGCTGTCCCGGAAGATGTACTGCGCAGCTTGCGGGGAGGCCCTCTACCGCAGAACCACCCGGAAGGGCACCGCCATGTGGAGCTGCCGGAACCACCTGAGAAACGCCGCCTCCTGCTCCGTGGGGCCTATCCCGGAGGAGGCCATCCACGCCGCCTTCGCGCGGATGTATAACAAGCTCCGGCTCCACGACGGCGTCATCCTCAAGCCCGCCCTGGGCCAGCTGGACGCTCTGAACGAGGCACGCCAGCGGAACAATCCCGCCATGCTGGCGGTAAACAAGGCCATTGCTGAGGCGTCCGACCAAAGCTATAAGGTCAGCGCCCTCCAGAGCAAGGGCGTTCTGGACGCCTCTGCCGGGGCCGCCAAGCTGCGGGAGCTGGATGGCCGTCTGGCGGAGCTTCGGAAGGAACGCCGCCGCCTGCTGAAGGAGGACGACCTGGAGGAAGCGCTGGACGCCTTCCACCAGACAGTTAATAAGATTCACAGCGGACCGGACCGCTTGGAGGGCTTCGATGAAGCCCTATTCGCTGATCTGGTGGAAAAGGTCACGGCGGAATCCCGCTCCCGTATCCGCTTCCACCTCCGGGGCGGCATTGAACTGGCGGAGCGGGTTCAGGAGGATGAAGCATGATTCGTAAAATTTTGTACGGCTATCAGATTCAAGACGGAAGTCTGGTCATCCAGCCCCAAGAGGCCGAGGTAGTAAAACGGATATTTTCCATCTACCTGGAGGGGACGTATCAGTGGAAAATCGCGGATATCCTGAACGCCGACGGCATCGTCTACAGCCAGGAACGCCCTCAGTGGACTATGCACCGGGTGGGCTTCATTCTGAAAAATCCTCGCTATACGGGCGCCGACGGCTACCCCGTTGTTATTGACGCTGGGACCTTCCAGACGGCGCAGGAAATCATTCAAAGACGGAAAAAGACGGTTCGCAGATCAGACCGCCCCGTCCTTCAATATCGGGAGAAGCTGCGCTGCGGCGAGTGCGGCGGCACCTTAAAACGGCGGTTCAGCGGTCATAAGCGAAATGATACGCTGTACCTTGAATGCGAGAGCTGCGGAGTCAGGACGGAAATAAAAGATTCTGATTTTCTGGCGGAAGTGGAGCGGCAAACGGCGGCGCATACGCCCTCGGAACAGCCCTCCGCGGCCTATGAGCCGTCCGCAGATGCGGTCCGCCTGACCAACGCCATCAACCGTGGGCTGGAGCGCCCGGACCAGCCGGAGGAAATCGTGAAAATGATTCTCCAAGGCGTTTCCGCCCGGTACGACTGCTTCTCACAGGAGGCCAATTTAATTGATATCCATGGCGAAAAGGCCATTCAATATATCACCATCTCTGCGGACAACGCGGTGACGGTGACCTTCAAAGGATAGCGTAAACCTATCGGGAAAGGACAGATTATGGAACAGGCTGTACGAGAAAAACGAATACGGATTATTCCCGCCACGAAGGAGAAAACGCCCACCGGAGGCCCCTCCGGGAGGAAGCTGCGGGTGGCCGCTTACTGCCGGGTCTCCACCGACAGCGAGGAGCAGCTCA
>CATOKC010000040.1 GCA_951800675.1 uncultured Oscillibacter sp. | reverse complement strand
TCAAGGCGATCCGGCTGACGGTTCCGGTGTAATTTGCGGTGACCGTGTAGCCTTTTACATAGCTGCTGGTGGCCGAGCCGCTGTAGGTGGCCACGGCGGTAAAGCGGTCTCCCATGGCATGTCCGTCCAGGCTGGCGGTGTTGTCCGTCCGCCAGCTGATATCCTGGAGGGTCAGGGTGCGCCCGCCGTCCTGGATGGTCTTGGGGATGTACGAGGTGTCCTGCCCGGCAAGGTTTGGATAGGAGCGGGTGACGTTGACCGCCCTGGTGGAGCTGCCATAGCCGGAGGCTTCCACCTGTACGGTGTCCAGCTGGAGGGTAAGCGTACCGGAGAGGCCGTCACTGGTGACGAACTCCCTCTGCTGGGGCAGATCATGGCGCTCTGTCCAGGGACCGGCTCAACAGGCTTGCGGTAGTTTTTCAATTCTCTTGCTGTGGCGGCGCGGATGCCCGCACCGTGGGCCGTTTCCGCAGAGGCCAGCCGCCCTTCCAGGAGCAGCTGCTCGATCAGCTCAGACATGAATTGGTTTCCCGCAGCATTGTGACATTCCCGGTCACAGAGGCGGGGGATCTCAAAATGTTTCGCGAAGTGCGGCGCGACAGGATCGGTGATGTACAGATTGGTTCGCTTGGTCCTGCAATGTTCCAGGATGAAGGCTGTGATCTCCTCGCGTTTGGCCTCCAATGCGGCGCGGTACTCCTCGTTGCTCAGATCGGCGTATTCTTCGTAGCAGTCTACGGCATAGCCTCGGAAGGTTTTGCCTTTTGGCAGCCGCTCTTGGAGAGGGGCACGTTAATGGAATAATAGGCAGCCATGGTTTCAGCTCCTCTCGTAGATCTGCCGGGAAGCACCAGCAAGAGTATCACAAGGTGTTTTGTACATCTATTCACTATATTCAACTAATTTAAGACATAATTTTTGTTTAAAATATTCCAGCGCCCTTTTTGACGCAAAAAGGGCGCTGGATGGTTGACTGTGCACAGCCAACAAATCCGGCGCCGAAACTTCGTGTATTTTAGTTCTGTCCAAAAAGGGGGAATGCGGCGATTGAAAAAGGGCACAGGTGGTTAAATAGCCGCTTGTCTGCAAAAAAAGGAGTTCGAATCCCTCCAGTTGTTTTAAAACCCTAAAAATATCTATTTCGAGGGATTTTGAAATCCCAAAAAACGAAAAGGTGAAACAATTGGGACTCTAAGCGTTCAGCCTAGAATATCCAGATTGTTTCACCTTTATGGTCCGAGTGGCGAGACTTGAACTCACGACCCCTTGACCCCCAGTCAAGTGCGCTACCAACTGCGCTACACCCGGATGCACTGTGCTCACTCACATCAGCTTGTATAGATTAGCATACTTCGCCAGAAAATGCAAGACCTATTTTCAAATTTCTTTGAAAAATTTTTCTCCTCATTTTGGCCGCGGGTGACGACAGCCTGGCGAAGAATCCGCGGACGCGAAAAAGCCCGCCGGATCGTCCGGCGGGCCTCTTGTCTTGCTGCGGAGCTGCCCTTATGCCAGCCAGCCGAAGAGCCCCCGGGGCTCCTCTCCGCCTTCCAGCAGAATGCCGGCGGCCTCCAGCATCTGAGCCGCGTCGGCCCGGGTCACCGCCTGCTCCATGGATTGGCTGCCAAAGCTCCCGGCGGACAGGACGCTGACCGCCTCCATGTTCCCCACGGCCTGAGCCGCCCAGGAGGGGGCCGCTCCCCGGTCTGCGTACCAGACCTCCAGGTCCACGTCGCCCAGGTCCAGCACCCGGTCCAAAATGGTGGCCGCCTCATTAAAGGTGACGGTTTCATCTCCACGGAAGGCCACGCCCTCAGCGGTAGAGCTGCCCCGGATAACCCCGTCCGCCGCACCAGCGGCGGCATAGGCCTTTGCCCAGGTGGGAATGCTGCCGTCGTCGCAGAAGCCCGTCATGGTGACGCCTGTTACCTTTCGGCCCGCCGTCTCCAGGGCCATAGCCAAAAATTCACTGCGGCTCACCGGCTGGTCCGGCTGGAAGTAATAAAAGTCCCCGATTTTCCCGCCGGTGAAGATGCCCTTTTCCGCCAGGGTTTGGGCGGCCCGGGCGGCGGGGCAGCCCTCCAGGTCAGCGTAGGTCACGCCGGAGCGGGTTTTGTCAATGGTGACGCTGACCTTGGCGGGAGCCGAGGCATGTCCCTGGCTGTCCGTGGCGGTGTAGGTGAAACGGTCGGAGCCGGTAATGCCTTCGTCCGGCGTGTAGGTGAAGCTGTCTCCCTCGATGACCACGGTGCCCTTCCGGGGCTCCTCCGCCAGGGCGAAGGTCATCTCGTCCCCCTCTGGGTCCGAGGCTAGGAACTGTCCCTGTCCCGGGATGTCCCGATAGGTTCGGATTTCCAGGTCCCAGACCTGGGGCGCGCCCTCCGGGGGCGTGTCGTCGGCCTTTTTGCCGAACAGCGCCGAGACGCTGCCTGTCAGCAGCACCGCCGCCAGGGACAGCAGGGCGGCGACTCTCGTCAGATGGTGTTTCATAGGAAAATCATCCTCCTGTATGAATTGGTACGGGAGTAGTGTTTTCCCATTCTTTGAAATTATGCGGAAAATCGCCGCCCCGCCTGTCGAAAATGCTTTTTCGACAGGCGGGACAAGTTTTCAAAACCTCAAAAAAGTTCTGAGAATTTAGAATTTAAATGGTGCGGGAAACCCTTCCTTCCCGTTGATGAAGTATCCCGCTATCGCAGGGGCGACCTTGCCACCCGCCGCATCTCCGGCGAGCGCTTTTTGATGCCCGACACCACCCCCATGGCCATATACAACGTCAGGACGGAGGACCCCCCATAGCTGAAAAAGGGCAGAGTAATGCCGATGGTGGGCATAACGAAGAGGCACATGCCGATGTTGATGACGGTCTGGAAAATCAGGATGGAGGCCATGCCCACGCAGACATAGCGGTAGAAGGGGGTCCGGGCCTTCCGGGCCACCAGCAGGATGCGGAGAATGATAGCCAGCAGCAGCAGCATGATGGCGAGGCAGCCGAAGAGGCCCAGCTCCTCCCCCGCCACGGAGAAAATGAGGTCCGTTTGCTTGGCGGGAAGGGAGGTGCTGCCGCTCTGGGTCTGGCTGCCGTTCAGATAGCCCTGGCCCCAGAGCCCGCCGGAGCCGATGGCCAGCAAGCTCCGGGTTTGCTGCCAGCCGGTCCCCTGGGGGTCGAAGCTGTGGTCAAAAAGAACGATAAAGCGCTTCAGCATATACGTCATGTTTTTCGGCACCAGGTCCAGCAGCAGCACGGCGGCGACAGCCCCGCCGATTCCGGCAAACAGCAGAAAAAACCACCGCAGGGCAAACCCCGCCACAAAGGCCATGCAGAGGAAGATAAAGATAAATACAAGACCGTTGCCCATGTCGTGGGAGACCACGAAGTACAGCCCGCAGAGGCCGAAGGCGTGGGCGGCCACGAAGAAGGCGGAGGAGAAGGATTTCAGGTCCTCCTTCTCCTCCCACAGCCACTCAATCTGCTTGGCCAGCAGCAGGACGAAGGTGATCTTCACCACCTCCGCCGGGCCGATCTGAAAGGGGATCAGGGGGAATTTCAGCCAGGCCCGGTTGCCGGTGCCCCCCGCCACGCCGAAGGGCGTCCGCAGCAGGAGGATGAAGCCCACGTTGAAAGCCAAAATCCATTTCCACTTCCGGGTGATGGACTCCAGGTCCAGCATGGAGAAAAAAATATAGACACAGACCCCCAGGCCCAGGGCCGCGCACTGGGTGATCATCCGCCGCAGTCCCTTGGAGGGGTCCAGGTACCGGGTGGCGCTGAATACCAGAACAATGCCGTACAAAGTGGCGGTGCTGCAAAGGCCCAGCAGCACCAGGTCGGCCTGCTGGATGAAGTCTGCCAGGGTGTCTTTCAATCGGTTCAGCATGATACGCTCCTTGAAATCTGGTCTTGTACTGCAACAACATATTCTACCACACATGAAAAAACCTGTAAACGCCGGAAAATTTCTTTTTACACTTTATTTAATTTGTGGTATACTGAATCGACCTTACAAGAAAGGAGGCCCGCCTGTGGACTACGTTTCCCACAGCGAGGCGGAGACCGAGGCCCTGGGCCGCCGCCTGGCCGCCGTCCTGGCCCCCGGGGCCGTGGTGGCCTACCGGGGAGATCTGGGGATGGGAAAGACGGCCTTTACCCGGGGCCTTGCCCGGGGGCTGGGCTATGAGGGCCGGGTGACCAGCCCCACCTTTACCATTGTCAACGAATACGAGGGCGGGGGGCTGCCCCTGTTCCACTTCGACATGTACCGCCTGGAAGACGCGGGGGACCTCTTTGACATCGGCTGGGAGGATTACCTGGACCGGGGGGGCGTGTGCGCCGTGGAGTGGAGCGAACAGGTGGAGGAGGCCCTGCCGGAGGACGCGGTAACCGTCTCCTTTGCCCGCTGCCCGGAAGAGGAAAACTGGCGGGTCATTGCCATGGAAGGAGTGGGGCCGGTATGAGAATTTTGGCTCTGGAGACCGCCGCCAAGGCCGTCTCCGCCGCCGTCACCGAGGAGGGGAAGGTGCTGGCCTCCGCCTATCAGGACACGGGGCTGACCCACAGCCGGACCCTGATGCCCCTGGTGGAGCTGCTTTTGCGCAATACGGATATGACGGCGGCGGACCTGGACGTTATTGCCGTCTCGGCGGGGCCGGGGTCCTTTACCGGCGTCCGCATCGGCGTTTCCGCCGCTAAGGGACTGGCCTGGGCGGCGGACAAGCCCTGCGCGGCGGTGTCCACCCTGGCGGCCCTGGCCAGGAATGTGGCGTTTTTGGACGGGCTCGCCGTCTGCGCCATGGACGCCCGGCGGCAGCAGGTCTACAACGCCCTCTTCGAGGCAAAGGACGGACGCCTCACCCGGTTGACGGAGGACCGGGCCATCGCCCTGGCGGAGCTGGCGGAGGAGCTGCGAAGCGACCCCAGGCCCAAGACCGTCCTGGGAGACGGAGGCCGGATGACCTATGACTTCTTAACGGCGGCGGGCGTCCCCTGCCGCCTGGCCCCGGCCCATCTGGTGAAGGAAAACGCCGTGAGCGTTGCCCTGGAGGCGGAGGATATCGCCCGGGCGGGCGGACTGGTGACGGCCCAGGAGCTGGCTCCGGTGTACCTGCGGCCTCCCCAGGCCGAGAGGCTGCGGCGGGAGAAGCGGGGCGGCTGAATATGCTTGGCTTTGGAAATTTCAAATAGAAGGAGCGTTTTTATGAACGGAAAAGTACACGTCATGGACCACCCCCTGGTTGCCCACAAGCTGACGATTCTCCGGGACAAGAACACCAGCGTCAAGGATTTCCGGGAGCTGGTTTCCGAGATTGGCATGCTGATTACCTACGAGGCCACCCGGGATCTGCCCCTGACCACCTGCGAGGTGGAAACCCCCATCTGCAAGACCACCGCCCCCATGCTCAAGGGGAAAAAGTTCGCCGTGGTGCCCATCCTCCGGGCGGGCCTGGGGCTGGTGGACGGCGTTTTGCGCATGGTGCCCTCCGCCCGGGTGGGCCACATCGGCCTCTACCGGAATGAGGAGACCCTGGAGCCGGTGAAGTACTTCTGCAAGATGCCCAAGGACGTGGCGGAGCGGGACGTGCTCATTGTGGACCCCATGCTTGCAACCGGCGGCAGCGCCGAGGCGGCTATCGGCTTCATGAAGGAATACGGCTGCACCACCATCAAGCTGATGGTCCTCCTGGCCGCGCCGGAGGGCATCGCCCGCATCCAGAAGAGCCACCCGGACGTGGACATCTACTGCGGCGCGGTGGATGAAAAGCTGAACGAGAGCGGCTACATTGTCCCTGGCCTGGGGGACGCGGGAGACCGGATTTTCGGAACGAAATAAGAGACAAGCCCTCCGGCAAATGCGCCGGAGGGCTTTCGTTTTCCGTTTACAGCACCTTGCTGAGAAAATCCTTCAATCTGGGATGCTTGGGATTCCCAAAGAGCTCCGCCGGAGGCGCTTCCTCCAGCACCTTCCCGCCGGCCATGAACAGCACCCGGCTGCCCACCTCCCGGGCAAAGCCCATCTCGTGGGTCACCACCACCATGGTCATGCCGTCCCGGGCCAGCTCCTTCATCACGTCCAGCACCTCGCCCACCATCTCCGGGTCCAGGGCGGAGGTGGGCTCGTCGAACAGCATCAGCTGGGGCTTCATGGCCAGGGCCCGGACGATGGCCACCCGCTGCTTCTGCCCGCCGGAGAGCTGGCTGGGATAGGCGTCGGCCTTGTCCGTCAAATCCACCCGCTGCAAAAGGCTTCCCGCCAGCTCGTCGGCCTCCTCCTGCTTCATCAATCCCGTCCGCACCGGGGCCAGGGTGATGTTCTTCCGAATGGTCATGTTGGGGAACAGGTTGAAGTGCTGGAACACCATGCCCATCTGCTGGCGCACCTGGTCGATCTTCACCTTGGGGTCCGTAATGATGGTGCCCTGGAAGGAGATGGTTCCCGCGCTGGGCGTTTCCAGCAGGTTCAAACACCGCAGGAAGGTGGACTTGCCGGAGCCGGAGGGCCCGATCACAACCACTTTCTCGCCGGGGTAGATGTGCTGGGAAATGTCGTCCAGCACCAGGTGGTCCCCGAAGGACTTGGAGAGGTTCTTAACGTCGATCACTTTCCCGCAGCCTCCTTTCCAGTTTTCCCTGGAGCCAGGTGAAGATGATGACAATGGCTAAGTACATGGCGGCGATGCCCAGCAGGGGCGGCATATAGTCAAAGGTCCGCCCGCCGATGGTGCTGGCGTAGTACAGCATTTCCATGCCGCCGATGGCCTGGGCCAGGGAGGTGTCCTTGAACAAGGTGATAAACTCGTTGCCAAGAGACGGCAGGATGTTCTTGAAGGCTTGGGGAATGACGATGAAGCGCATGGTGTCAAAGTACCCAAGGCCCAGGGAGCGGCCCGCCTCGGACTGGCCCGCGTCCACGCTCATCAGCCCGCCTCGGATGATTTCCGCCACATAGGCTCCGGAGTTGACTCCCAGGCCAATGAAGGCCACCAGAATCTTGTTGCGCTGGGTGGGGAAGATGACAAAGGTCCAGATGAAAAGCTGCACCAGCATGGGCGTGCCCCGGATGACGGTGGTGTAAATCTGGCAGAGGACGTTTAAAATGCCCAGCACGGGATTCTTCCGGCCGATGCGCTGCTGGTCGTGGGCGGAGCGGACCACCGCCACCACCAATCCCAGCAGTACGCCGAAAATCAGGGCCACAACGGTCAGCTCCAGGGTGGTTCCCAGTCCCTGGAGGTAAAGCTTCCAGCGGCCGCCTTCCAAGAAGGCCGTGACGAACCGCTGCGCGAGCGAAGGTTTCATGGCGGGGCTCCTTTCTCGTTGCGCAGGAAAAAGGGCGGCCCGGAAGGCCGCCCCTTCTCGGCGCGTTTATTCGGCGGTGATATACTTATCCACGATGCCCTGGAAGGTACCGTCGGCTTTCAGCTCCGCCATGGCGGCGTTGACAGCCTCCAGCAGGGCGGTGTTTCCCTTGGCAAGGCCGATGGCGTAGTCCTCCACGGCAAACTCGGTGTCCAGGATTTTCAGGCCGTCATTGGAGGCCACAAAGCTCTTGGCGGGCTCGTTGTCAATGACCACCGCGTCCACCTGGCCGTTCACCAGGGCCATGACGGCCAGGGCACCGGTCTCATAGGCGGTGACATGATCTTCGCCATAGCCGCCGTTTTCCGGGGTGTCGGAGCAGTAGATATAGCCGGTGGTGGCCTTCTGGCAGCCGATCATCTGGGCATTGGACAGGTCGGCCACGGTGGCGATGGGGGAGTCCTCCTTGACGATGACCACCTGGATGCCGGTGGCGTAGCTGTCGGAGAAGTCCATAACCTGCTGGCGGTCCTCGGTGACGGTGATGCCCGCCATGGCGATGTCGCTCTGTCCGGTCTGGACGGCGGTCAGGGCCGCGTCAAAGCCCATGTCGTCCACCACCAGCTCCAGGCCCAGCTTGTCGGCGATGGCCTGGGCCACTTCCACGTCGATGCCCTCGAAGCCGCCGGCGTCGGTGGTCATCTCATAGGGAGGGAAGGCGGCGTTGGTGGACATGTGGAGCTTGCCCTCTTCCACGGTGGTGAAGGCGGGGGCGTTGGAGCCGGAATCGGCGGGGGCGGAGGAGTCGGCAGGAGCGGAGGTGTCGGCGGGGGCGGAATCCCCGGCGTCGCCGGCGGGCTTGTCTCCGCCGCCGCAGGCGGCCAGGCTCAGGACCATGGCCAGGGCCAAAAACAGAGTCATAAGCTTCTTCATGATACAATCATCCTTTTCATCCAAAAGTCTTTGCCCGACGGACCGGGCGTTGGGTTCGGGAGACATTCTTCCCCCAGAACTGTGGCTACCTTAGCACGGACCGGCGCATCTGTCAATGCTTTTTCAGATCCTGTGCATATTTATTTGGCGTATTTCTCCAGAATTGCCGAAAAAATCCGGGAAGTCCCGGCGACTTTGTGCATTTTTCAGTCAGATGATGGATGTAATATGAATATTAGGATGAATATTCTCTCCGCGGTGGCAGGGTGGCTCCCGGTTCTCCGGCATTTTGCCCACCGGAGAGGGAGATTTTCCGGCCAGTTTCCCCGATTCCGACAGTTGCGAAGAGTCCCAAAATGTGTTACCATGCGGGAAGGACAAATGACCGCAATGGACGGACTGAGCGTCCGTCGGAGAGGCGGCGCATAGGGAGGGCGCTATGGCAAAGGCGATTAAATACTACATTGTGGCGGCGGACGCGCTGCCGGAAATCTTCGTCAAGGTGGCGGAGGCCAAGCGGATGATGCAGACCGGCGAGGCGGACACCGTGGGGGCCGCCACCAAGCTGGCGGGGATCAGCCGCAGCGCCTTCTATAAATACAAGGACTCCGTTCAGCCCTTCAACGACATGAAAGCGGAGCATATCATCACCTTCTACGCCATGCTCAAGGACGTGGCGGGGGTGCTTTCCGGCGTGCTGGCGGTGTTCGCCGCCTCCGGAGCCAATATTCTGACCATCAATCAAAGCATCCCCACCAACGGCTGCGCGGCGGTGACCATTTCCGCCGAGACCAGCGGCCTTTCGGAGTCCCTGGAGCAGCTGATGGGAGACGTGGCCGCCCTGGAGGGCGTGCTGAAATTTGAGATTTTAGCTGGATAAAGAGAGAGGTTTACGGAATGATACAAATTGCGATTCTGGGCCTTGGCACCGTGGGCACCGGCGTTGCCAGGGTGGTGGCGGAAAACGCCCGGCAGATCGAGCGGAAGCTGGGGGAAGCCTTACAGGTAAAAAGCGTGTTAGTCCGGCATTTCAAGGACGGACCCTACCGCCAGCTGATGACCGACGACTTCAAAAGGATTGAGGAGGACGACGATATCCGCGTGGTGGTGGAGACCATAGGCGGGGTAGAGGCGGCTTACGAGTATACAAAGCGGGCCCTGTCCGCCGGGAAGCACGTGGTCACCGCCAACAAGCAGCTGGTGGCGGAGCGGGGCTGCGAGCTGCTGGCCCTGGCGAAGCGGAAGAATGTCAGCTACCTCTTTGAGGCCAGCGTGGGCGGCGGCATCCCGGTGCTTCACCCCCTGACCCAGTGTATGGCGGCCAACCGCATCGACGAGGTGTATGGCATCCTGAACGGAACCACCAACTACATCCTCACCCGGATGGTCCGCACCGGGGCCTTTTTCTCCGACGCCCTCCGGGAGGCCCAGGCCAAGGGCTATGCCGAGGCGGACCCCACCTCCGACGTGGAGGGCATCGACGCGGGGCGGAAAATCTGCATCCTGGGGGACTTGGCCTTTGGAAGCCAAATTCACCCGGAGCGGGTGCCTATGGAGGGGATTACGAAGCTGAGCCTCCGAGACGTGAAAATCGCCCAGCGGGCGGGCTATCGGATTAAGCTTTTGGGCCGGGCGGTGCGCCTCCCCGGCGGTGAGCGGACGGCCTATGTGGCCCCCCACCTGATTCCCGAGGACAATCCCCTGGCCAATGTGGAGGACGTGTTCAACGCCGTGATGGTCCGGGGCAACGCCACCGGGGAAGTGATGTTCTACGGCAAGGGGGCCGGGGAGCTGCCCACCGCCTCCGCCTGTGTTGCGGACGTGATGGAATGCCTTCAGCAGAGCCCCAAGCGGGAGGAGATTGGCTGGTCGGCGGATGAGGCGGGCTTCCGGGAGCCCACGGTGCTGAAAACCCGGCATTACTTCCGCATTGAGGGCAGCCTCACCGACGCGGCCAGGGCCTTCGGCCAGGTGGAGGTCCTCAGCGAGGACGGCGAGACCGCCTTTTTGACGGAGCCACTCAGCGGAGGGGACGCGGCGCAGCAGTCCCGGTCCTTGCATGTGCTGGCCTGTATGCGGGTATTGGAGGGCTGACGGGGCGCGCCGTTCCCGCATAGGATAGAGCGGGGGAGAGCGGCCTTCCCCGTCCAACCTGATTTCAAGCGGAAAAGGAAGATAGATTCATGAGTTTGATTGTACAGAAATTCGGCGGCAGCTCCGTGAGGGACGCCCAGCGCATCCAAAATGTCGCCCGAATCATTGCGGAGACTTACGTAAAGGGCAGCGACGTGATCGTGGTCCTGTCCGCCCAGGGGGACACTACCGACGACCTGATTGAAAAGGCAAAGGAAATTAACCCCAATGCCTCCAAGCGGGAGCTGGATATGCTGCTCTCCACAGGCGAGCAGATTTCAGTCTCCCTCTGTGCCATGGCCCTGGAGGCTATGGGCCTGCCCTGCGTGTCCCTGGCGGCCTGGCAGGTGGGCATCCAGTCCACCACCGTCCACGCCGACGCCCGCATTAAGCGCATTGACTCCGAGCGCATCCAGGCGGAGCTGGATCAGCGCCGTATCGTTATCGTCACGGGCTTCCAGGGAGTGGACCGCAACGGCGACGTCACCACCCTGGGCCGGGGAGGCTCTGATACCAGTGCCGTGGCCCTGGCGGCGGCTTTCCGGGCGGACCTGTGTCAGATTTACACCGATGTAGACGGCGTGTATACGGCGGACCCCCGCATTGTCTCCACAGCCCGGAAGCTGGAGGAGATTACTTATGACGAGATGCTGGAGCTGGCGTCTCAAGGGGCCCAGGTGCTCCACAACCGCAGCGTGGAGCTGGCGAAAAAGTTCAGAGTGAATTTGGAAGTGCTTTCCAGCCTGGAGCGGAAGCCCGGCACGAAAGTCAAGGAGGTTACAAAAGTGGAAAAGACCAACATTGCCGGCGTCGCCAAGGATACCAGCATTGCCCGGGTGGCCCTGGTGGGCCTCCAGCATAACCCCGGCGTCGCCTTCCAGGTATTCGACCTATTGAGCAAGCATAACATCAATGTGGACGTGATTCTCCAATCCATTGGCCGGGAGGACACGAAGGATATCACCTTTACCATCCACCGGAAGGACCAGCAGGAGGTGGAGGGCATCTTGAACGAGCACAAGGAGGCCCTGCGCTTTGACCACATCGAGGCGGACGACCAGATCGGAAAGGTTTCCATCGTAGGCGTGGGCCTGATGAGCAACTGCGGCGTGGCCGCCAAAATGTTCGAGGCCCTCTATGAGGCGGGAATCAACATCCAGATGATCAACACCTCCGAGATTCGCGTTTCCGTTCTCCTGGACGAGACGGACGTGAACCGGGCGGTCCGGGCCATTCACGACAAGTTCTTTGACGAGCTGTAACTTCGCGTCCGGCGGGGGGAATCCGTTTCCCCTCGCCGGAGGCCGTTTTTAAAATAAAGGAGGAGCAACCATGAACGCCATCGTCACCGTCCTGGGGCAGGACCGGGTGGGCATCATCGCCGCCGTCTGCAACCGCCTGGCAAACTACAACGTCAACATTCTGGACATCTCCCAGACCATTCTCCAGGGGGCCTTCACCATGGTCATGGCCGTGGATGTCAGCCAGTCCACCGCCAGCTTCGGCGAGCTGGGGAAGGGTCTGAACGACCTGGGGACGGAGCTGGGCCTCTCCATCCGCATCCAGCGGGAGGAAATCTTCAACGCCATGCACAGCATTTAAGGAGGGAACCCCATGCTGAATCAGAAGGAAATTCTCTCCACCATTGAGATGATCGACCAGCAGCACCTGGACATCCGCACCATCACCATGGGCATCTCCCTGCTCTCCTGCTGCGACCCGGACCCCAAGCGGGCCTGCGAAAAGGTCTATGAGAAGATCTGCCGCTGCGCCGAGCGATTGGTGAAAACCGGCCAGGATATCGAGGACGAGTTCGGCATCCCCATCGTGAACAAGCGCGTTTCCGTCACCCCCATGGCCCTGGTGGCCGGGGCCAGCGAGACGGAGGATTACGTCCCCTTCGCCCTGACCCTGGACCGGGCGGCCCAGAGCTGCGGCGTGAACTTCATCGGGGGCTATTCCGCCCTGGTCCAGAAGGGCATGACCCAGGCGGACGAGCGCCTCATCCGCTCCATTCCCGAGGCCCTGGCCCGGACGGAGCTGGTCTGCTCCTCCGTCAACGTGGGCTCCACCCGGGCGGGCATCAACATGGACGCCGTGGCCCTTATGGGCCGAATTGTCAAGGATACCGCCGCCCGCACGGCGGACCGGGACGGCCTGGGTTGCGCAAAGCTGGTGGTGTTCTGCAACGCCGTGGAGGACAACCCCTTCATGGCCGGGGCCTTCCACGGCGTGGGAGAGGCGGAAAAGGTCATCAACGTAGGCGTCTCCGGTCCCGGCGTTGTTTACCACGCCCTCCAGGCCGTAAAGGGTCAGTCCCTGGACGTTGTGGCGGAGACCATCAAGAAAACCGCCTTCCGGGTGACCCGCATGGGCCAGCTGGTGGCCCAGGAGGCCAGCCGGAGGCTGGACACGCCGTTCGGAATCGTGGATTTGAGCCTGGCCCCCACCCCCGCCATCGGAGACAGCGTGGCCCGGATTCTGGAGGAGCTGGGCCTGGAGGTCTGCGGCACCCACGGCACCACGGCGGCCCTGGCCATGCTGAACGACGCGGTGAAAAAGGGCGGCGTCATGGCCTCTTCCAGCGTGGGAGGTCTCTCCGGGGCCTTCATTCCCGTCAGCGAGGACGAGGGCATGATTGCCGCCGCCCGGGCCGGAACACTGTGCCTGGATAAGCTGGAAGCCATGACCTGTGTGTGCTCCGTGGGACTGGACATGATTGCCGTTCCCGGGGACACCCCGGCGGAGACCATCGCGGCGATCATCGCCGACGAGGCGGCCATCGGAATGGTGAACAACAAAACCACCGCCGTGCGCATCCTCCCCGCCCCGGGGAAGGACGTGGGGGGCACCATTGAGATGGGCGGCCTCCTGGGCAGCGCTCCGGTGATGCCGGTCCACCGGGAATCCTCCGCCGGGTTCATCGCCCGGGGCGGGCGGATCCCCGCGCCGCTGCATAGTTTGAGGAACTGAATGAGAAAGGACCGCCCGTCGGGGCGGTCTTTTTTAGTCCTCTTTTAAGCAGCTTTCAATCATGGAAATCACCACATTGTTGAAGCTGGTGTTATTTTCCGAGGCAATTTCCTCTATGTGATCGGCGAGGCTGCGCTTGATGTAGAGGGTTTTATAAATAGATTCTTCCTTAGCGGGAAACTGTCGCAATTCAAATTTCATCTTCTCACCCCAATGAACATTATATAACTGCCATACCTCAAAAAAATAACGCAGAAATTTCTCATATAGAAATCTGGTATATATTTCTGAGGTATCCCTGGAGCGTATTACAGAGTAAAGTAAAGATAATCATTGGGAGGTGAAAAAATGCGTCTCAATCAAGAAAGCCTGGACCATATGGCCTGGCAGGATTACCGCGCTCTTGAGGACCGCATGTGCGCCTGGGCTGTGGCGGCGTCGGCGGAGCTGCAAAGCGCGGAAAAGCCCCGTCAAATCATCATCGACCTTCTGGGCTGGGCGAGGGGAGAGTTTCACCGCCGCCGCCGCTACATGAAGCGGGAGGAACCGGAAACGGAGCGGCAGGCTGGTGAGGTCCTGCGGGCGCTGGTGGAAAAATCGCTGGAAATAAAAGAAACGCGGGAGCAGTGACGCTCCCGCGTTTTCATGTTTGCGCGAATTTTGCCCTATCCCGGTCAATCTGCTTTTGATATCGCTCCTGCTCCGAAAAGACACAGCCGCAGTACTTCTGCATGTAGAACCCCAGCTCCCGGGCCCGCCGGTTCCCCTCCCGGAAGTTGGGCCGGAAGTCCCGGTACAAAAATTCCACGCCGTACCGCTCCGCGTACCGCTCCGCCGCCCGGACGATGCCCTCATGGTCCTGGTAGAGGCTGGCCAGCAGCGTGGTGGTGAAGGCGGCGAAGCCGTGCTCCGCCGCGTACTTCGCCGTCCCCTCAATCCGGTGCTCGTAGCAGTAGGCGCAGCGGTGGTCAATGTCCCCCGCCACGCGGCAGACGAAGTTCCGGAGGCCGTAATCCTCCTGGACCCGCGCCTCCAGGCCGATGGTGGGGGCGTACTCCAGCAAACAGTCCCGCCGGGCCTGGTACTCCTTCCAGGGGTGAATGTTGGGGTTGTACCAAAAAGCCGTCGGTTCAATGCCCTCGGCCCGGAGGGGGTCAACGCAGCTCATGGAGCAGGGGGCGCAGCAGCAGTGGAGAAGAACGGTTTTCATGGTCATGCCTCGCTTCCAAGTGGAATAAGATGAGTATAGCACGTCCCCAGGGAAACCGCAAGCCCGGCTGGACAGGCCATTTTTAACAGGTTCTTTACAGTTTTTCAAGGGATTGCCGATTGAAAAATTCGTCGAAAGCGTGTATGATACCATGGATATGATATCTTGTGATTCCTGCCGGAATGACGGGAGGTAATCGTTTGCGCAAAGGAGGAACGGGGCTTGAAGATCGGTCTTGACGTGGGGTCCACCACCATCAAATGCGTGGCGCTGGATGACGCGGACAACATCGTATACAGCACCTACGAGCGGCACTTCAGCCATATCCTGGAGAAGGCAGAGGAGCTGCTGCGCCGGGTGGCCGGGCAGTATGTCCCGTCCGGGAGGGCTGAGCTGGCCATCTCCGGCTCTGCCGGAATGGGCATGGCGGAGGGTGTGGGCGTGCCCTTCGTCCAGGAGGTGTTTGCCACGAGAGTGGCCGCGGGGCGTCTGGTTCCAGGCACCGACGTGGTGATAGAGCTGGGAGGCGAGGACGCGAAAATCCTCTTCCTCACCGGCGGCATGGAGGTTCGCATGAACGGGTCCTGTGCCGGGGGCACCGGGGCTTTCATCGACCAGATGGCGGCCCTCCTGAAAATGACCGCCGATGAGATGGACGCCGCCGCCCAGACGGCGGAGAAAACCTACACCATTGCCTCCCGCTGCGGTGTTTTCGCCAAAAGTGACGTGCAGCCTCTCATCAACCAGGGGGCAAAGGCCACGGACATTGCCGCCAGCATCTATCAGGCGGTGGTAAACCAAACCATCGCGGGCCTGGCCCAGGGGCGGCCCATCAAGGGAAACGTCCTGTATCTCGGCGGGCCGCTGACCTTTTCCAAGTGCCTCCGGGGGAGCTTTGACAAAACGTTAGGCGTCGCCGGGACCTGCCCGGAGAACAGCCTGCTGTTTGTGGCTCTGGGGGCGGCGTTCTACGCCGACCAGAGCTTCGATTTAAACGCGCTGGCGGACCGCCTCCGGGAGCGTGGGGCTTCCGAGACCTACCGGAGCCAGCCGCCGCTGTTCGAGACCCGGGAGGAATACGAGACCTTTCAGGCCCGCCACGCCAGGGCGAAGGTTGCCCGGGCCCCCTTCGACCCGGACTACGCCGCTCCGGTTCACATCGGTATCGACTCCGGGTCCACCACCGTCAAGGTGGCGGTCATCGACCAGGAGGCACGGCTGCTGTTCACGGACTATCGGCCCAATCTGGGTAACCCCGTTCCCCTGATCCGGGGGGTGCTCCAGCGGCTCTACGACGAACACCCGGCCCTTCATGTGGCCTCCGTCACCACCACCGGCTATGGCGAGGACCTGGCGAAAAACGCCTTCCACGCCGACTACGGCGTGGTGGAGACCGTGGCCCATTTCACCGCCGCGAGGCACTTCCTGCCCAATGTGGATTTTATCATCGACATCGGCGGGCAGGACATGAAGTGCTTTAAAATCGAGGACGGAGCCATCAGCAACATCTTTTTAAATGAAGCCTGTTCCTCCGGCTGCGGCAGCTTTCTCCAGACCTTCGCCCAGGCCCTGGGCCATGACGTGAGGGATTTCTCAAAGCTGGGTCTCTTCGCGGACCGGCCCGTGGACCTGGGGAGCCGCTGCACCGTCTTTATGAACTCCAGCGTGAAGCAGGCCCAGAAGGACGGGGCCAGCGTCGAGAACATCTCGGCGGGCCTGTCCATCTCCGTGGTGAAAAACGCCATTTATAAGGTCATCCGGGCCGCCAGCCCCGAGGAGCTGGGCAGGAACGTGGTGGTCCAGGGAGGCACCTTTTATAACGAGGCCGTCCTCCGAGCCTTTGAGAAGGAGATGGGGGTGGAGGTTATCCGCCCGGACATCGCCGGGCTTATGGGGGCCTTTGGCGCGGCTCTTTACGGCCGGAGCAAGGCCGCTCCCGGTCAGGTCAGCGCCCTTTTGAGCCGGGAGGCCTTGGCGAATTTCACCCAGGAGACGGAGAGCCGGGTCTGCGGCCTCTGCGGCAACAACTGCCAGCTCACTGTCAACACCTTCGCGGGAGGGGAGACCTTCATCAGCGGCAACCGCTGTGACCGCCCCGTCACCGGCAGGGCCGGCGGCGAGGAGCGGAACCTGTACGCTTACAAACGGAAGCTGATCTTGAGCTATAAGCCCGTCTCGGGGCGGCGGGGGAAAATCGGCATTCCCCTGTGCCTGAACATGTGGGAACTGCTGCCCTTCTGGCACACCTTCTTCACCAAGCTGGGCTTCGCCGTGTACCATAGCCCCCTTTCCAGCCGGGACCTCTACCTCAAGGGCCAGGCCACCATTCCCAGCGACACCGCCTGTTTCCCGGCCAAGCTGGCCCACGGGCACATCCAGTTCCTCTCCAAGCTGGGCCTGGACGCCGTTTTTTATCCCTGCATGACCTACAACCTGGACGAGGGCCTGGGGGACAACCACTACAACTGCCCCGTGGTGGCCTACTACCCGGAGGTCATCGCCGGGAACTGCCCCGAAATCAAGGATACCAAATTCATTTACAACTACGTGGGTCTCCACCGGCCCAAGGACTTCACCAAAAAAATCTACAACATCCTCCAGCGGTATTTCCCCGGCATTTCGAGGTCCGAGATCCGGGCGGCCGGGGACGCGGCCTACGCCGAGTACGCCCACCACATGGCCCAGGTCCGCCGGGAGGGGGCCCGGATGATGGAACAGGCCCGGGCGGAGGGGCGGCGCGTCATCGTCCTGGCGGGTCGGCCCTACCACGTGGACCCGGAGGTCAACCACGGCATTGACACCCTCATTACCCGGTTCGGCGCGGCGGTGGTGACGGAGGATTCCGTTTCCGGCCTGGTGGACAAATTCCCCACCACGGTGCTGAACCAGTGGACCTACCACTCCCGGCTCTACGCCGCCGCCCGGTACTGCTGCGAACACCAAGACTGCGATCTGGTGCAGCTGGTCAGCTTTGGCTGCGGCGTGGACTCCATTACCACCGACGAGACCCAGGCCATTTTACAAGGTGGGGGCAAGCTGTACACAGAGCTGAAAATTGACGAAATCACCAACCTGGGCGCGGTGCGCATCCGGTTACGGAGCCTCTTCGCCGCTTTGGATGAATTGGATGAAAAGGAGTGAGACCACGATGGAAGCCTTGAACTATCCCAAATTTACGCCGGAGATGAAGAAAACCCACAAAATCCTCATCCCCAACATGGCCCCGGTGCAGTTCCGCATCCTGGCGGCCGTCATGGAGCAGGCTGGCTACACCTGCGAGCTGCTGGAGAACTGCGGAAGCCAGGTCAGCGAGCTGGGCCTGAAGTACGTACATAACGACACCTGCTACCCCGCTTTGCTTGTCATCGGCCAGTTCCTGGACGCCCTGGCCTCCGGGAAGTACGACTTGGACCACACCGCCCTCATCATCACCCAGACCGGCGGCGGCTGCCGGGCCTCCAACTATATTCACCTGCTGCGCAAGGCCCTGGTGAAGGCGGGCTATCCCCAGGTTCCGGTGGTGAGCCTGAACTTCTCCGGCCTGGAGAAGGACTCCGGCTTTCCCATGACCCTTCCCTTCCTGCGCAGGCTCCTGGCCGTCATCTACTACGGCGACCTGCTGGTGGCCCTCCGGGCCCAGACGGAGCCCTACGAGGTCCGCCGGGGCGACGCGGCCCGCTTGCAGGAAAAGTGGCTGGATACCATCTGCGGCTGGATTCATGAGAACAAGGGCTGGACCAACCGGGAGATGAAGGGGGCCATGCCCGTCATCGCCCGGGAGTTTGCCGCCATCCCTGTCCACCGGGTGCCCAAGGTGAAGGTGGGCGTAGTCGGTGAGATTTACGTCAAGTACTCCCCCTTGGGAAACAACGACCTGGAGCGGTTCCTGGCCTCCCAGGACTGCGAGGTGAACCTGCCGGGGCTGATGGGCTTTGTGCAGTACTGCGCCTACAACCCCTCGGAGACCGCCCGGCTCTACGGCGGCACCTTCCTGGAAAAGCACGTGTCCGACCTGGTGCTGAAATACATTGAGGGCATGGAGAGCGTGGTCATCAAGGTTTTGAAGGACAACGGCTACCACGCGCCCCTGCCCTTCCGGGAGCTCATCAAGCTGACGGACGGGGTCATCAGCACGGGGGACAAGATGGGCGAGGGCTGGCTTCTCACGGCGGAGATGATCGAGCTGGTCCGGGCGGGATATGAGAACATCGTCTGCGCACAGCCCTTTGGCTGTCTGCCCAATCACATCTGCGGCAAGGGCATGATCAACAAAATTCGGGAGCTCTATCCCCAGGCCAACATCACCCCCATCGACTACGACCCCAGCGCCACCCGGGTGAACCAGGAAAACCGCATCAAGCTGATGCTGGCGGTGGCCCGGGAGCGTCTGGCGGAGCAGTCGGCGGAGTGCCCGCCGGAGCTTCCTCGCCGGGCTGCGGCGGAGCGTCCCGCATGCGAGCGCCTGCGGAGCCGGGCGAAGGCTGTGGTGTAAAAGGCGTGGCGAAAGGAAACAGGCAGAGACCAGTCGTCTCTGCCTGTTTATTCTACGCGTTCAAAGCGCCGCCTCAGCCCGCTTTCCCGGCGGCAATGGCCTCCTCCTCCAGACTGTGGGTCCGCAGGTAGTTCAGCCAGACCTTGCACCCGGCGGGATTCAGGTGGATGCCGTCAAAGTTCAAATCCTTGGGCAGGAAGCCGCCGCCGTCGGTAAGGCAGGCCGCCACATCCAGGAAATAGCACGCTTTCTCCTCCGCCAAAGTCCGGATGACGGTGTTATAGTCGGAGATGCGGGCGTTGTTGACATAGGTTTTTTTCGCCTCCTGCTTGGCACTGACAGGGGGGATGGACTGGAGGACGATCTTTGCCTCCGGATGGTCCTCTCGAACCCGGTCGATGAGCTTGGCGTATTGCTTGTAATAGGTCTCGGTCTTGGACCAGCCCAGTTCGTTGATGCCCAGCATGATGTAGATTTTGCCGCAGGACTGCTCTGCCACCGCGTCTAGCAGAGGAATCTTTTCCCCGCTCTCGGTTTCGAAGTTCTTCTTGGTAAATACGGACTCCACCGTAGCTCCCACGGTGGTATAGAAATGCCCGGTTTTCAAGCCGCCGTACAGGGCGAGCCCCTCCGTCCGAGAGTCCCCCAGGAAAATGGCGTCATCGAAGTATGTATCCGCTACCGCCTCCGTCTCCGGCAAAGGACAGGGCAGAGCCGCCGGCTCTCCGGCGTCCTCCGGCAGGGCTTTCGCCCGGGTTTCCGGTCCCGCGCCAATTTTCCTGGTGGGAACCGCCTTATAAAGTGCCGGTTCCACTGCTTCCACCGAGGGAGAGCTGATTGCCGTACCGCCGGACGCGCCGGTGGTCAGCAGCAGCGTGACCGCCGCCAGAGCCGCCGCGACACTGGGCAGGCGGCGTTTTCGGATCTTTTCCCGTTTTCCCTCCATAGTCTGATCCCTTCCTCATCTATGTCATCCCGCGCGGCAGGAAATCCGCACTCTTATATTATATGCGAAAATCCTCGAAAAATGTCGAAACAATTTGTTAAAAATTCGGTGACAAAATGTTTCCGGCTTTCCGGTTTTACCCAGTGTATGCGGGGCGGCTTTCATTTATGACGGACTTAGGCCCAGAGATTTTCCGGGTACTCGCCGTCCTTATGAAGCCGCCGCAGAGCCTGGGCCACCAGCTCCCGGTCCTCCCGGTAGGTCATGCCGAACCACTGGCCGGCGGAGGAGAGGAGGGAGACCTTCAGAGTTCCCTGCCGGAGCCGGTCATCTACCATCTCCGGTAGAAGCCGCTCGGCCTTGGGGTCATCCCCGGCGGCGCGGAGGAAGTCCGCGAAATCCTGCCGGAGGACGGAGAAGATGGAGGGCATGAAGCCCCAGAAGTTCATGGATACCACGGCGTTGGGGTCCAGGAGGCGGTCCGCCTTCGTGTCCCGAAGTGTCCCGTCGGCGTAGAGCTGGATGTTCCGGGTCTCCTGAACGCTCTTGAGATAGCCCCGCTGCCCGGTGCATAGTCCCCGGGTGACGGTGCCGTGGAGGCTGGCGGTATTTTTCAAAAGGTAGCCCACCATGGCGGCGCAGCCCTCCGCCGGAAGGCGGCGGAGCTCCTGGGCCATCTGACGGTAGGCGTCCAGACCATAAAAATCGTCGGCGTTGATGACGCAGCAGGGTTCCCACACCGCCTCCGCGGCGCAGAGGAGCGCGTGGACCGTGCCGAAAGGCCGGGTCCGCTCGGCTGGAATGGAGTAGAAGGCGGGGATGGAGGAGAAGTCCTGATAGACATAGGCCGCCTCCACCGGGCTGCCGTCCAGGGCGGTCCGGCCGGCCAGACGGCCGCGGAGGCCCTCCATCATTTCCCGCATCTCCGGCTTGATGATAAAGACCACCTTGCCAAAGCCCGCCCGGAGGGCATCGTAGATGGAGTACTCCATCAGGATTTCCCCGTGGGGGCCGATGCCGTCCACCTGCTTGTTTCCGCCGTAGCGGGACCCAAGGCCCGCCGCCATAATCACCAGGGAGAGTTTCATATCTCGGTTCTCCTGTCTGCCCACCGGGCGATGAGGCCCGGAGCTAGTCCTTGTTTTCCAGGTTGCTTCGCTTTGCCGGATTTTGCGGGGGGCCGCTTCCATTGCTTCCGCGGCGGAAGCGCCGGGCTTCGCCGATCTAGTCCCAGAGCCCTTCGGGGAAGTCCTCCGGGTCCGCCGGGAGGATCAAATGGTTGGTGAACCGGCCCGGGTAGGCTTCTACAGCCAGGAGGAGGCACTCCGCCTCCAGGGGCCGGGGGAGGAACAAGGACAGCAGCGCCCCGGGCGTAGCTCTGCCCTTGACGTGCTTCCCCGGCGCGGTCAGGGCGCAGTAGGGCCGGGGGTCCCGGAGCCCCACCTGGGATTTTTGCGTGACGATCTCCGTCTCCGGCCAGCGCTCCAGCGCTCCCAGGAGAACAGACCGGACGGAGGACAGAGCCTCCGGCTTTTGGGCGAAGAAGGCTTCGGCAAGGCGCAGCGCTTCCAGGTTCATCACGTCACCGCTTTCTGCTCCAGGCTGTACAGCCCCGCTCCGATGGCCGTGGCGAAGGTGGCCCGCTCTGGAATGATGTAGCGGATGCCGTAGAGCCGTTGGAAGTTTTCGAAATTGGGCTTGGCCTGGGACAGGGTGGTGACGGAGCCGGTGAGGACCACCGTGTCCGCGCCGCAGCACTGGCAGGCCAGCACCGTCATGGTGCCGATTGCCTGGAGCACCAGATTCACCGCGCCGGCGGCCAGGTCGGCGGGAGCTGCGTCCTCCGAGAGGTTGCCGAAGTTGGCGGCGGTGAGCGTGGGGTCCAGGGTGGCGGCGGGGTCCGGTGTGATATCCCGGATCATCAGGTCCACCTTTCCCAGGTCCCCCTGCTCCGCCAGCTTTTTGATCTGGCCAAAGCGCTCCATATCCACCAGCTTCCGGCAAAGGCCCCCCAGGGTGCCGCCGCCGATGCCGCTGCCGCAGAGATGCCGGACGCCCCTGCCCTTTTCCGCGAAGAGAAAGGCGGTGCCGGTGCCCATGGTGGCCACCACGGCCCGCTCCTGCCCGCTCATGGCCAGGGCCCCTGTGCCGCTGGCGGAGAACTCGTCCACCGTGCAGGTGGGCAGGCCGTAGATACTTCCCTCCACATAGGAGGCCCCCACGCCGGTGAGAACCACCCGCTCCACGTCCGTCAGGGTGAGGCCGTTTCCGGACAGATAGCTTCCGAAGGCGCCGTAAAGACTGGTAACCGGGTCCTCCGCCTGAACCCGGAGGGTGGAGAGGAGGCTTCCCGTATGGTCAAGGCCCACAATTTTCGTGGTGGTGCCTCCGATATCAATGCCGAGGATGGTTTTCATCGCGCGTCCTCCCGTGTTGATCTACCTGTCATTATGGGACATGGGAAAGGAAATGTCAACAGGACTTTAGAGGTCCGTGAACAGTCCGTAACCGATTTTGAAAACGGTGCGGGAAACGGTGGCGCGCGCACCTTGACAAGGCTTCCAAAAAATGTTATGGTCATTCTGGCCCTTTGTTAGAAAAATGTCAAAACATCCCGCCGGGATGGGCTGCCGTTTTCGGCAGGGCCAAGCCGCTGTGCAAGAGCGGCGGGGCTTCCGGCGCCTTCGGAGGCGGAGCCCCAGCATGGAAAGGAAGAAAAACGGAAGGAGGAAAAACGTGAACAAAACCGATCAGCGCTATCACCACTTTGTACAGATCCTGCGGGAGGAGCTGGTGCCCGCCATGGGCTGCACCGAGCCCATTGCCATCGCCTACGGCGCGGCCAAGGCCCGGGAGGTTCTGGGCCGCCTGCCGGACAAGATTCTGGTAGAGGCCAGCGGAAACATTATTAAAAACGTCAAAAGCGTCGTGGTGCCCAACACCGGCGGGCTGAAGGGCATCGAGGCGTCCGCCGCCGCCGGCGTGGTGGCGGGAGACGCGGGAAGGATTCTGGAGGTCATCTCCCAGGTGACGGACGCGCAGAAGGAGGAAATCAAAGCCTATCTGGCCAGCCACGAGGTCCGGGTGGCCCCCGCGCCGGGAGACGTGGTGTTTGACATCATCGTCACCCTCACCGCCGGAGGGGACTCCGTGCGCCTGCGCATCGCGGACTATCACACCAACATTGTCCTGATTGAAAAGAACGGCGAGACCCTGATGCAAGCCGGAACCGTGGTGGCGCAGGACGCCACCGGGGGCCTGACGGACCGCGGCTGCATGTCTGTGGAGGCCATCGTGGACTTTGTGAACACCTGCGACGTGGAGGACGTGCGGGAGATGGTCCAGCGGCAGATTGACTACAACTACGCCATCGCCCAGGAGGGCATGAAAAACCCCTGGGGGGCCAACGTCGGCAAGGTGCTCCGGGAGCACTACGGCGACGACATCAAGATTCGCGCCCGGTCCATGGCCGCCGCCGGGTCCGACGCCCGGATGAGCGGCTGCGAGATGCCGGTGATCATCGTCTCCGGCAGCGGAAACCAGGGCATCACCGCCTCGGTTCCCGTCATCGAGTACGCGAAGCACCTGGGAGCGGACGAGGAAAAGACCCTTCGGGCCGTCACCCTCAGCGATCTTCTCACCATCCACATGAAAACCGGCATCGGGCGGCTCAGCGCCTATTGCGGGGCTGTCAGCGCCGGGTGCGCCGCCGGAGCGGCCGTCGCCTGGCTGAACGGCGGGGGCTTTGAGGAAATCGCCCACACCCTGGTCAACGCCCTGGCGACAATCTCCGGCATGATCTGCGACGGGGCCAAGCCCTCCTGCGCCGCCAAAATCGCCGCCGCCGTGGACGCCGGTCTCCTGGGGTACAACATGTACCGCAGCGAGCAGCAGTTCCGGGGAGGGGAGGGCATCGTTTCCAAGGGCGTGGAAAACACCATCGCCAACATCGGCCGTTTGGGCCGGCTGGGCATGCGGGAAACAGACCGGGAGATTATCCGCATCATGACCGGCCAGCCCCCCAAGGCCTGAAAATTCTCCCGCTTCCACCTGGCATACGCATGCGCAGGCTCCGCCGAGCGTATGCTGGAGGGAGACCCTGACCGCGGAGCGAACTGAAATTGTGTGTCAACACAGAAAGAGAGGAATCTTTTATGGCCACTGAGAAAAAGGGCATGAGCCTTCCCCTAAAGCTGTTGATCGGCATTGCCGTGGGCATCGTCTGCGGACTGTTCCTGCCTGAGAGCGTCATGACCATCGTAGTCACCCTCAAGTATGTCCTGAACCAGCTCATCATGTTCTGCGTACCCCTCATTGTCATCGGCTTCATCGCCCCGTCCATCACAAAGATGGGCTCCAACGCCACCCGGATGCTGGTGGTGGCCATCATTGTGGCCTACGCCAGCACCGTCCTGGCTACCCTGATGTCCATGATCGCGGGCTATGTCCTGGTGCCCTTCCTGCCCATCGCCTCCAGCATGGAGGGATTGAAGGAGCTGCCGGGCGTGGCCTTCCAGCTGGACATTCCCCAGATCATGCCCGTCATGAGCGCCCTGGTGTTCTCCGTCCTGATCGGCCTTGCCGCCGTGTGGACCAAGGCCAAGACCATCACCGCCGTTCTCCAGGAGTTCCAGAACATCGTCCTGAGCGTTGTCAAGAAGGTTGTCATCCCTGTTCTGCCCTTCTTCATCGCCCTGACCTTCTGCGGCCTCAGCTATGACGGCACCATCACCAAGCAGTTCCCCGCCTTCCTGCTGGCCATCGTCATCGTCATGGCGGGCCACTACATCTGGATGGCCGCGCTGTACGGCTTCGCCGGGGTGTACTCCGGCCGCAGCTCCATTGAGGTGGTGAAGCACTACGGCCCCGCCTACCTCACCGCCGTGGGCACCATGTCCTCCGCCGCCACCCTGGCCGTGGCCCTGGACTGCGCCCGGAAGAGCAAGAGCCTCCGTTCCGACATGGTGGAGTTCGGCATCCCCCTGTTCGCCAACATCCACCTCTGCGGCTCCGCCCTCACGGAGACCTTCTTCATCATGATCGTCTCCAAGGTCCTCTACGGCGAGCTCCCCAGCGTGGGCAACATGATCCTCTTCATCCTCCTGCTGGGCATCTTCGCCATCGGCGCCCCCGGCGTCCCCGGCGGCACGGTCATGGCCTCCCTGGGCCTCATCACCGGCGTCCTGGGCTTCGACGGCGACGGCACCGCCCTGATGCTGGCCATCTTCGCCCTCCAGGACAGCTTCGGCACCGCCTGCAACGTCACCGGCGACGGCGCCCTGACCCTGATCCTCACGGGCTACGCCGAAAAGCACGGCATCAAGGAGCAGGCCATCAAGGCCGTGGACCTTTAATCCGCCCTCTAAAGCGAAAAACGAAACCCAGCGCAAGGCTCCCGGACGCTCCGGGGGCCTTGGCTTTTCACTCCCGAAACCGGCGGGAGCCGCCTCTCTTATCAATTTTGGGCAGATTGTTTCAAATGTCCGGTGATTTCTTATGCTATTTATGTATTGCTTTCCAGAAAATGAACGATTATAATGGTAAGGCATTTAGGCAAACGTTTGCCAAGCGGACGGCGGCACCGCCGCCCAGCGAACGCTAAAAATAACGGAGGAATGAAAATGAGCAAAAAGTACTGCTACCTGTTCACCGAAGGCAACGCCAACATGCGGGAGCTGCTGGGCGGCAAGGGCGCGAACCTGGCCGAGATGACCAACATCGGCCTGCCTGTCCCCCAGGGCTTCACCATCACCACCGAGGCCTGCACCCAGTATTACGAGGACGGCCAGAAAATCAACGACTCCATTATGGCCGAAATCATGGAGTATATCACCAAGATGGAGGAAATCACCGGAAAGAAGTTCGGCGACCTGGAGAACCCCCTGCTGGTCTCCGTCCGCTCCGGCGCCCGGGCCTCCATGCCCGGCATGATGGATACCATCCTGAACTTGGGCCTCAACGAGGACGTGGTTCAAGTGCTGATCCGCAAGTCCGGCAACCCCCGCTGGGCCTGGGACTGCTATCGCCGCTTTATCCAGATGTACTCCGACGTCGTTATGGAAGTGGGCAAGAAGTACTTTGAGCAGCTCATTGACGAAATGAAGGAAAAGAAGGGCGTCACCCAGGATGTGGACCTGACCGCCGAGGATCTCCAGGAGCTGGCGGGCCAGTTCAAGGCCGAGTATAAGGCCAAGCTGGGCGTGGACTTCCCCTCCGACCCCAAGGAGCAGCTGATGGGCGCCATCAAGGCCGTGTTCCGCTCCTGGGACAACCCCCGCGCAAACGTTTACCGCCGGGACAACGACATTCCCTACTCCTGGGGCACCGCCGTCAACGTCCAGTCCATGGCCTTCGGCAACATGGGCGACGACTGCGGCACCGGCGT
>CATOKC010000039.1 GCA_951800675.1 uncultured Oscillibacter sp. | reverse complement strand
GGATATGTGGCTGAACGAACAGCGAATACAAATCCTGCTGACCGCCTACTGTGCCCTGGTCCAGGCTGAGAGCGAGGACATGAGCCGAAATATCAAATGAGGGATCAAGAGAGGCTTTGAGAAAAGCATCTCGGGATACGCTGAATTTGTGTGTTTTGGGTATAAGCGCGGAGATGATGAAAGGCTGGTCATTGATGAACCTGACGCTGAAATTGTTCGAAAGATATTCGAGATGAGGGCTGCCGGAAGTGGTCTTGGCGCCGTTTTAAAATAGCTGTATGAAAACAAAATTGTTTCCCCAACAGGGAAACCCCACTGGAGCCGGGAGACGATCAGCAAGCTGTTGAGAAACGAGAAATATGTGGGGGATGTTCTGCTCCAGAAAACCTTTATAGCGGATTTGTTTTCTGGGAAACAGGTTAAGAACCAGGGGGAGTTAGAGAGATTTTTGCTACAGGAGCACCATCCGGCGATTACACGCCAAAAATATGGCGGAGATTTCAGGTCTTTGGAAATATTACCATGGCGCACTTGGGGTACATTGTAATGACTTTGTACGAAATGCGGGCAGAATATCTTTTTCAGATGGTTTACCCCATACAGGAAAACTTCGAGCCTGACTGGGCCGGGATGATCTGGACTTATCCTCCTTCGACCTGGCGGATATGAATTTCCGGCTTAAAAAGGTTCCGCGAATCTATCGGGATCTGTATGAATTTGGTTTCGCTCCGACACGGCAATCCATAAATTTGCTGGAGCGAAAATATTTAAATTCCGACAAAGCCGCGAAAGAGTGAAGCCATGCATAGAAAGTGAATGAGGGCAGGCCGCTATTGCTCATCTTGGTGGCCAAAGCTGACCAGTTTCTTTTGAGGGGGCGGCGGCGTTGGCCGATAGCAATATTGAGATAACAGCAAAAATTGCAATAGCAATTGCGGAAACCTTTCGCATAACATCACCTCTAAACACAGGATGCCCTGAATCGGTTGAATTCCTCAGAAAGAAATTGGAGGACAACGTTATGGGCAAACTGGACGCCGAACGTTTTGCGAAGCTGTCCGAGGGCTACGAGCAGGAACAGGCGGACTTGAAACAGTCTGTTGAAAACCTCCGGGCTATCGTAAATGCCGCTGAACCCCAGGCCGTCAATATCCAGAGTTTTCTGAAGATTGTGAAGAAGCACACCGAGCCCACCGAGCTGACCCCGGCAATTCTACGGGAGTTTGTGAAGAAGGTGGTGGTTCACGCCCCGGACAAGCCCAGCGGGTACCGTGTTCAGCGGATCGATGCATTATACGTTTATTGGGGAGATCGACTTGTCCCCGGAGTACAGCAAGTATGAGAAAGAGACAACCGCATGACGCGCTTGCGTCATGCGGTTGTCTCCCGTCAAGAAAATTTCTTTATCAGGGTTCCCCTTGGGGCGGCCCGCTTCCGTCTATAGGGGCAGGGAGAGCGGACCTTCGGAAAAGGGATCCGCCGGTTTTCACGCTTTCAGCACGAAGATGTGAGAATCGAAGTCGCAGATGGGCCGCTCGCCGGGCTGGCACTCGCCCGCGCCGCTGTCGGTGGTCACGAGGCCCAGGTTCATCAGCTCATCGCCATAGTGGGTCCCGCCGCCGTCCACCTGGTAGCAGAGGTCCGGGTCCAGGCCCTGGAGCTTTACCCGGCGGCAGGAGCCGTTGGTCTCGCTCAGCGTCCGGTACCAGCCCACCAGGGCGGTTTTCTTATCCCCGCTCACCGTCATCCAGGAGGTAAAGTTCCCGTCGAAGGGAGAGCGGAGCCGGTAGAAGTCGCCGAACTGGAGAACCTCCCGGTACTCTTTCATAAAGGCAATCTGCTGCCGGACCTGCTCCCGCTCCTCCGCCGTGAGCTTGTTCAAATCCAGCTCATAGCCGAAGGTGCCGAAGTGAGCCACGTTGGCCCGGGTTGCCAAGGGGGTGATCCGCTTCACCTGGTGGTTGGGCACCGCCGACACATGGGCCCCGATGGAGCTGATGGGATAGCAGTAGGAAGTGCCGTACTGGATTTTCAGCCGCTCCACGGCGTCGGAGTCGTCGGAGGCCCAGCACTGGGGCGCGTAATACAGCATGCCGGGGTCAAACCGCCCGCCGCCGGAGGAGCAGGACTCGAAGAGGACATGGGGGAAGATGGTGGTCAGCCGCTCGTAAAGGCGGTAAACGCCCAGGATGTAGCGGTGGAACAGTTCTCCCTGCCGGTCCGGGGGCAGAGCCTCGGAGAAGGGCTCCGAGATGCTGCGGTTCATGTCCCATTTAACATAGGAGATGTTGGCCTCGCTGAGGAGCTTCGCCATCTGGTCATAGATGCAGTCCACCACCTCGGGCCGGGAGAAGTCCAGCACGTACTGGTTCCGGCCATGGGACTCCCGGCGGCCCGGGACGTGGATGATCCAATCCGGGTGGGCCCGGTAGAGGTCGGAATCCTTGTTGACCATCTCCGGCTCGAACCAGAGGCCGAACTGCATGCCAAGGTCGTTGATCCGCCGGGCCAGGCTGGCCAGGCCCTCCGGCAGGCGGTCCCGGTTGGGGGTCCAGTCCCCCAGGCCCGCGAAGTCGTTGCGCCGGGCGCCAAACCAGCCGTCGTCCAGGACGAAGAGCTCCACGCCGTCCTTGTGGGCGGCCTCGGCGATGGTCACCAGCTTATCCTCGGTGAAGTCGAAGTAGGTGGCCTCCCAGTTGTTGATGAGGATGGGCCGGGGTTTGTCCCGCCACCGGCCCCGGGCCAGGCGGCTGCGGTAGAGCTGGTGGAAGGCGCGGCTCATGGCGTTCATGCCCTCGTGGGAGTAGACCATCACCGCCTCGGGAGTTTGGAAGGACTCTCCGGGGGCCAGCTTCCAGTCGAAGCCGAAGGGGTTGATGCCCAGGGTGACCCGGGTGGTATCCCAGGTGTCCACCTCCGCCTGGGCCAGGAAGTTGCCGGAGTAGACGAGGGAGAGGCCGATGACCTCGCCCTGGTCCTCGTCCGTGCCGGGGCGGCGGAGCATGACAAAGGGGTTGTGGTTGTGGGAGGAGTTGCCCCGGGCGGACTCCACGGACTGGATGCCCTGCTCCAAACGCCGGACCTTCATCCAGCGTTCCCGGGACCAGGCCCCGGAGAAGTGGACAAACTCATAGTCGCGGTCGGGGAGGTCCAGGCAGAGGCTCATGGCGTGGGTGAGGTGGAGGTCCAGATCCCCCTCGTTCACCAGCCGGGCGGAGCGGGCCAGCGCCGGCCGGTCCGCGAAGAGGGTGTAGTTCAGGTCCAGGGAGACCCCCAGCAGCTCGTCCCGCAGACGGACGGTGAGGGTTTCGGCCTCGCTGCCGGACTCGCAGTAGGTGGCGGGCAGGCCCTCCAGGGCGGGCTTGCCGGGGGTGACGCTGTGGGACTGGACCACGAAGTCCGTGATCCGGCTGCCGTCGGGCTGTAGAATCTGCACGGCGGGATGGCGGTAGTCGGTGGAGCCGTAGGAGGGGTACTCCTGCCGGGTGTGCTCCAGGGAGAAGAGCTTGTTCCCCTCAAAGACCCAGGAGCTCATGGGGCGGTGCTTCATCTCCAGCAGGTGGTCGAAGCTCTCCCGGTCCCGGATGGCCTTTCCAAAGTACAGCTGCCCCAGGGCCCCGTTGGGAAGCACCTTCATGATGTAGCTGATTTGACCGTTGGTCAGGTGGAAGGTTTTCGTGCTCTCGTGGTAGGCGATGCTCATAAAGGGTCCTCCTTATGCGGTATACGGTATTGGGCTTACTTCCGGCCCTGCTTGGCGTGGAGGGCGTTGACGTCCTTCGTCAGCTGGTCCAGGTGCGCGCCCTTCAGCTTGTACTGGGTCTTGTAAATCAGGAAGCTGAGGATGGCCAGGGCGATGGGCACGGCAAACATAAGGAAGCGGATGCCCATGATGGTGCCGGCGGACTGAGCGCCGGAGGCCTCGGGATTGTAGCCGATGACATCCAGGCCCACGCCGGTGAGGGTGGCGGCCACGGCGGAGGCGGCCTTCATCAGGAAGGTCTGGGCGGAGCAGGTGACGGACTCGTTCCGCTTGCCGAATTTCAGCTCGCCGTAGTCGATGACGTCGGCGATGCAGCAGGTGGTGGTGCCCAGGGAGAGGCCGGAGCCGAAGAAGATGAAGGCGCAGGAGGCGATGACGCCGGCGGTGCTGGAGGGAGCCACATAGCCCAGGGCGAACAGCAGCACCAGGCCCACAACCGGGAGGGCGCAGGCCAGAAGGTAGACCTTCTCGCGCTCCATGTTCTTGGCGATCTTGGGGAAGAGGAAGAGGCCCACCATTTCGGCAATGATGGCATAGCCGAAGATGGAGTACAGGTAGGCGTTGCCGCAGGCCTCTTTGAAGTAGTAGACGGCGAAGGCCTTCAGAATCTGGGTGCAGAGGTTGAAGGTCAGCAGCAGGCCGATGAAGGCCACCAGCTGGTCGTTCTTGATGATGATGGCGAAGGCTTCCTTGAGGCTGGTCTTTTCCGCCTTGCCCTCTCCCACTGTGGGCTTTTCCTTGACCACGGCGCAGGTGATGCCGATGCAGACGATGAACAGCACCACGATGGCCACGGCGGCGTAGGTGAAGCCGGTGACGGAGATGTTCAGCACCTGGCCGTTGTCCTGGGTCTGCATGACGGTCTGGTCCCCGGCCATTTCATTGAAGTAGTTGATGAGGTTCAAGCCGAAGGTGCACACCAGAAAGCCGCCGATGGAGGCGAAGATGCGGGGGATGACGGAGATGGACTCCCGCTCCCGGGGGTCGCTGGAGAGGTTGGGCAGCCAGGACCAGTAGGGCACATCCATGATGGTGTAGGTCATGCCGTAGAGGATATACATGACGGACACATAGACCATCAGGGTCCCCTTGTCGGTGATGCCGCAGGTGGTGAAAAGCAGGATGAAGAACACGGAGTTGATCAGAGTGCCGATGATAAGCCAGATACGGAATTTACCGTACCGGGTGTGGGTGTTGTCCACAATCATGCCCATCATGGGGTCGTTGACGGCGTCCCAGATTCGGGCGACGCCGAGGAGCACGCCGGCAAAGGCCGCGCTCAGGCCCAGGGTATCCGTCATGTACAGCATCAGGAAAGCGCCGACGAGGTTGCAGATGGCATCTTTGCCGATGGCGCCGATGCCGAAGGCGTATTTCTGGCTGGCGGGAAGCCGTCTGGTCTGGGTGTCCGGGGTTGTCATTGTGGGTTCCTCCTTCATTCTCATGCATACTTTGTGAAACGGCGGGGCCCTCCGTCTTTCTATATCTGATTTTAACAGAAGAACCGGGGAAATGTGATGGAGAAATGTTTGGAAGAACGGAATATATGTTGGTTTCAAACATTGGATGTCAAAAAGATGGCTTGAATTTTGTACAATATTACGACATATGCTTCAATTATCGCAGACTAAAATGTCGGTTTTTGGTACAAAATGCCTATATTTTCCAGCTTCAAAAAGATGAGGAATGTTATCTCTCCGCTTTTCAAAAACAGTTGAAATGTTAAATAGATTCCAACTTCCCCCGCTTTCCGAAAGTGTGCGGCGTTTGCAAACCGGAATTGGTTATAATAACGGAAAATAGCATATTTTTTTGTGCAAGAAGTATAATTTCAAGGCGGCGCGCCCGGAAACTTTGCCCAGTTTGATTCTTGCCAAGAGCAGGGGGGGAGGCTATACTAAGGCCATCCTCCGGGGAGCGCGAAACCGGAGGGAACCTACCAACAACGACGCGGAAGGCGGGAGCCTTCCAGGAAACAGGAGGATAGAACCATGTTTCAGAAGATGTTTGATGAAGCCGGCGCCCTTTGCTTTGGCAGCCTGATGCTCACTTCCAATATGAATAAGGCCGGGGTCGAGGATGGATTCGACCGCCTGCGCAAGCAGGAGGCCGGCCGGAAGAACCGGAGCACGGAGGGCGGCATGTTCTGCCGCAAGGCGTATCGCCACGCCTGAGCGCCCGTTTCGAACAGCTGAAAAAAGCGGAGGGAAGCGAAATCGCTCCCCTCCGCTTTTTTGCGTGACCGCGCGCTGGCGGGGTTTCCAATTGGTTAAGGCCGCTCCACCTTGACGAACTTGCCGCCGGCCCGGCAGGACTCGGTGGCGGCCTTGGCCATCAGCACGGGGATGAGGCCGTCCACCACGCCGGTTTCCACCGGCTTGTCGTTGACGATGGCGTCCACAAAGCTGGCCGCCTCGTCGATGAAGGCCTGGGTGTAGCGCTCCAGGAAGAACCAGAGGGGCTTTTCCGTCCGGCAGCCGTCCGCCGTCATGATGGCGGCGGTGCTGTGGAGGTCGTTCCCGTCGGAGACCATGCCCTTGGAGCCAAACACCTCCACCCGCTGGTCATAGCCGTAGACCGCCTGGCGGGAGTTGTTGATGACCGCAATGCAGCCGTTGTCCATTTTCATGGTCACTACGGCGGTGTCCACATCGGGGACGCCGGACTCCTCCTGGAGCTTGGGATTCACCAGGCAGGAGCCCACGGCGGAAATCTCCAGAGCCTCGGCTCCGGTGACGTAGCGCACCATATCAAAGTCGTGGATCATCATGTCATAGAACAGTCCGCCGGAGACGGCCACATACTCCATGGTGGGGGGCTCGGGGTCCCGGGAGGAGACGGTGACAATATGGGGATCGCCGATATCGCCCCGCTTCACCGCCTGGGCCACTGCCTTGTGGTTGTGGTCAAAGCGGCGGTTGAAGCCCACCATGAACTTCACGCCGGCTTCCTCAATGGCCTTCTGGAGCTCCAGAATCTGGGGCACGTCGTATGTAATGGGCTTTTCGCAGAAGGTGTGCTTGCCCGCCTTCACCGCCGCCAGGGACATGGGGCAGTGGGCGTCGGTGGAGGAGCAGACGAAAACCGCCTCCACCTGCGGGTCGTTCAGCACGTTTTCATAGTTGTCGGAGATGTTCGGGGCGCCATGCTGCTGGCACCACTCCCGGCCTCCGTTGGTATCAATGTAAGGGTCGGACACGGCGACGACTTCTGCGCCGGGGACGGAGTTGATGAGGTTTGCCATGTGGAGCCTGCCCATGCGGCCGCAGCCGATGAAGCCGATCTTGACGGTTCTCATGATGATCATTCTCCTTGCAAATAGTTTTTATCGGAGGCCCGGGCCGCCTTCTGGGAGGCCCGGGCGCTGCGGCTACAGTATATCACGGGAGAGGACAGGTTTTCAACAGCAAAATCCCGACCTGCCTTTGCCCTTATTTCCCGGGGATTTCCCCCACGCCCTTCAGAATGAACTTGGGCCGGTAGGGGTATTCTTGGCAGGTCTCCCGGGTGGAGACGCCGGAGAGGACCAGAACCGTGTCCAGGCCCGACTCAATTCCGGCGATAATGTCCGTGTCCATCCGGTCTCCGATCATCACGGCGTTTTCCGAGTGGACCCCCAGCATCCGCAGTCCGGTGCGCATCATCAGGGGATTGGGCTTGCCCACGAAATAGGCGCTCTTTCCCGTGGCCAGCTCGATGGGGGCGATGAGGGCCCGGCAGGCCGGGACGATGCCCGCCTCCGCGGGGGCCGTCAGGTCTGGATTGGTGCCGATGAGCTTGGCCCCGGCGTTTACCAGACGGATGGCCTTGGTGATCTGCTCCAAATTATAGGCGGAGGATTCCCCCACCACCACGTAGTCCGGGTTTACGTCGTTGTAGGTGATGCCTTTATCATAGAGGGCGTTGGTGATTCCGTGCTCTCCCACCACATAGGCGCTGCACCCCGGGGCCTGGCTGTCCAGGAAGTGCGCCGTGGCCAGGGCGCTGGTGTAAAAGTGGGACTCGTCCACCTCCAGCCCCATCCGGGCCAGCTTCTGCTGGAGTTCCTTGGGGGTGTACTGGCTGGAGTTGGTGAGGAACAGGTAATTTTTCTTCTCCTCCGCCAGCCACTCCACAAATTTCCGCACGCCCGGCAAGACCTGGTTCCCGTGATAGATCACGCCGTCCATATCGCAGATGAAGCCCTTTTTCTTTCTCAGTTGTTCCATGGTCCGCTCCTGTCGCTCCAAGGGCCGGAGGCCCTGTGTAATGTGGGGTTCTCTCCCTTAGAGTATCCCACATTTTTGTGGATTTGTCAAAGAGAATCCGAGAAAGCTTCTGCTTTTGCCGGCCTTCACCCTTTGGAGGATTCGCGGAACTTGTCAGGGATTTCCGGCGTTTTTCTGGAAATTTTCAAAAACCTGAAAAAGCGCGTTGAACTTTCCACCGCTTTCCTGTATAATAAAACCAAGTGGGGAAGATTGGGCCCCCGCTCCCTTCCATACATATTTTTATTAAGGAGGAAGATCAGAATGAAGAAGTTTCTTGCATTGCTGCTGTCTATGATTCTGGCCCTAAGCCTGGCCGCCTGCGGAGGCGATTCCGGCCAGGGCCAGCCCACCGGGGACAAGCCCGCCGACACCCAGCAGCCCGCCGACACCCAGCAGCCCGCCGACTCCGGCACCGAGCCCGCCGAGGGCAAAACCGTGAAGGTGGGCCTCATCTGCATCGGCGACGAAAACGACCAGGGCTACACCTACAACTTTATCCGGGGCAAGGAGGCCGCCACCGAGGCCCTGGCCGCCAGCGGCATCAACGTGGAATGGGTGGTCAAGTGGAACATCGGAGAGGACTCCGGCTGCGAGGACGCCAACATCGAGCTGGCGGAGGAGGGCTGCGACCTCATCATCAACAACTCCTTCGGCTTCGAGCCCTTCATGCTGAAGGTGGCCCCCGACTATCCCGAAATCGAGTTCATCGCCTGCACCAACCAGGCCTCCTGGGGAGACAGCCTGGACAACACCCACAACGCTTTCGCCAACATCTACGAGGGCCGCTATTTGGCGGGCATCGTGGCGGGCATGAAGCTCCAGCAGATGATTGACGACGGGGAAATTTCCGCCGATCAGGCCGTCATCGGCTACGTTGGCGCCTTCTCCTTCGCCGAGGTTATTTCCGGCTTCACCTCTTACTTCCTGGGCGCCCGGAGCGTCTGCCCCAGCGTCACCATGAAGGTCCAGTTCGTGGGCTCCTGGTCCGACGCCACGGAAGAGGCCAACGCCGCTTCCGCCCTGGCGGACATGGGCTGCGTCATGATCTCCCAGCACTCCGACAACACCACCCCCGCCACCACGGCCCAGTCCAAGGGCGTGTTCCACACGGGCTATAACAACGACATGATCTCCGTCGCCCCCGAGGCCTCCCTCATCGGCACCCGGATCAACTGGGCCCCCTACTTCGAGTACGCCATCGAGTCCGTGGCCAACGGAGAGAGCTTTGACCAGGACTGGTGCCACGGCATGGACATGGACGCCGTGGTCATGACGGACCTGAACGAGGCCATTGCCGCCCCCGGCACCGCCGAGAAGCTGGCGGAAGTGGAAGGCAAGCTCCGCGCCGGCGAGCTCCAGGTCTTCGACACCTCCACCTTCACCATCGAGGGTAAGGCTCTGGAAAGCGCCTTCGCCCTGGACACCGACGGCGACTTCACTCCCGATTCCGAGGAAGCCGTGTTCGACGGGGCCTTCCACGAGTCCTACTTCCAGTCCGCGCCCTACTTTGCCCTGTCCATTGACGGCATCGAGTGGCTGAACTCCGCGTTCTGATTCAGCCTCAACAAAAGAACTTGATAGGGGCCCCTGCGGGGGCCCCTTGTTCTTTTCCACTCCATCCCGACTCCGCCCGGCGCAAGCGCGGCCCCCGCCGGGACCTCTTAGAAAGGATGAGCGTTTTTTGGAACACAATGTATGCGCCATTGAGCTAAAAGGCATTACCAAGCGCTTCGGCGAGGTGGTGGCCAACGACGGCATCGACCTGCAATTAAACCGGGGGGAAATCCTCTCCCTGCTGGGGGAGAACGGCAGCGGAAAAACCACGCTGATGAACATGCTCTCCGGCATCTACTTCCCCGACGAGGGCCAGATTTTTGTAAACGGCGAGCCCGTCTCCATCCGCTCCCCCAAGGACGCCTTTGCGTGCGGCATCGGCATGATTCACCAGCACTACAAGCTGGTGGACGTGTTCACCGCCGCGGAGAACATCGTCCTGGGGCTGGAGGAGCCGGGGAAGCTGGATATCCGGGCCGCCGAGGAAAAGGTCCGGGCCATCTGCGAAAAGTACGGCTTCGACATTGACCCCGGCCGGAAAATCTACGACATGTCCGTCTCCCAGAAGCAGACGGTGGAGATCGTCAAGGTCCTCTACCGGGGGGCCGACATCCTGATTTTGGACGAGCCCACCGCCGTCCTCACCCCCCAGGAAACGGACAAGCTCTTTGAGGTGCTCCGGGCCATGAAGGCCGACGGAAAGGCCATCGTCATCATCACCCACAAGCTCCACGAGGTCATGGCCCTTTCCGACAAGGTGTCCGTCCTCCGCAAGGGAAAGTACATCGGAACCGTGAAAACCAGCGAGACGAGCCCCCAGGCCCTCACGGACATGATGGTGGGCCACGCCGTGACCCTGAACATCGACCGCCCCCGGTACGAACGGCCGGTGAAGCGCCTGGAGGTCAAGGGCCTCACCGTTCTGGACGGGGAGGGGGTCAAGAAGCTGGACAACGTCAGCTTCACCGCCATGGGGGGCGAGATTCTGGGCGTGGCCGGCATCGCCGGGTCCGGCCAGAAGGAACTGCTGGAGGCCATTTCCGGCCTCTGCCTGGTGAACCAGGGCGAGGTCCTTTACACCCCGGACGGCCGGGCCCCCGCCAATCTGGTGGGCAAAACCCCCATGCAGATCCGCAAGGCCGGGGTGGCCATGGCCTTCGTCCCCGAGGACCGGCTGGGCATGGGCCTGGTGGGCTCTATGGGCATGACGGGAAATATGATGCTCCGCTCCTGGAAAAAGGGGCCGGGGGTCTTCCTCAACCGGAAGGACCCCAACGAGCTGGCCCTGCGGGTGTGGAAGGAGCTGGAGGTGGTGACCCCCAGCACGGACTTCCCCGTCCGCCGGATGTCCGGCGGCAACGTGCAGAAGGTGCTGGTGGGCCGGGAAATCGCCAGCGCCCCCTCGGTGCTCATGACCGCCTACGCGGTCCGGGGGCTGGACATCAACACCTCGTATACCATCTATAACCTGCTGACGGAGCAGAAGATGAAGGGTGTGGCCGTCATCTACGTGGGCGAGGACCTGGACGTGCTGCTGGAGCTGTGCGATCGGATTCTGGTCCTCTGTGGCGGGCAGGTCAGCGGCGTGGTGGATGCCCGGTCCGCCACCAAGGAGCAAATCGGCCTGCTGATGACCCGCCTGGGCGGAAAGGAGGCGAAGGCATGAGCCACGAGAAGAAGATTCCCCTCATCCGCCTTGCCAAGCGGGACGGCATGGAGGGCTGGAAGGTCTGGTGCGTCCGGTGTGGGTCCATCCTCTTCGCCCTGCTGCTGGGGGCCTTGGTGATGGCCCTAGCGGGGGCCAACCCCGTCACCGCCTACGGCACCATGATTTCCGGCGCTCTGGGAAAGAAAAGCGCCATCCGCCAGACGGTGAAGATCGCCGTCCCCCTGCTTGGCTGCGCCCTGGCCATCGCCCCCTGCTTCAAGATGCGCTTTTGGAACATCGGCGCGGAGGGCCAGATCACCGCCGGAGCCATCGCCGCCAGCTACTTCGCCCTCTTCTGGGCAAACCGCCTGCCCTCCCCCGTGCTGCTGCTGGTGATGGGGCTGGCGGGCGCGCTGGCCGGGGGCCTCTGGGCCCTGATCCCCGCCTTTTTCAAGGCCAAGTGGAACACCAACGAGACTCTCTTCACCCTGATGATGAACTATATCATCATCGGCGTGGTCCGCTGGCTCCAAGGCGGGCCCTGGGAGGGCCGGAAGGGCTCCCAGATCATTCCCCAGTTTGACGAGGCCGCCTGCCTCCCCCGGGTGCTGGGGGTCCACTGCGGCTGGATCATCGTGCTGGTTCTGGTGGTTTTCATGCACATCTACATGAACCACACAAAACACGGATACGAAATCGCGGTCATTGGCGACAGCGTCAACACCGCCCGGTACGCCGGCATGAACGTGGGCCGGGTGATGATGCGGACCATGTTCCTCTCCGGGGCCATCAGCGGCATCGTCGGGTTTATCGTGGCCTCCGGGGCCAACAACACGCTGTACGACGGCGTGGCCGGAGGCGTGGGCTTCACCTCCATCACCGTGGCCTGGCTCAGCCAGCTCAACGCTTTCGCCATGGTGGGCATCTCCGGCCTGCTGGCGGTTTTGAGCAAGGGGGCCGAGACCCTTCAGACCCGCATGGCGGTGCCCACCTCCATCTCCGACATCATCACCGGCATCCTGCTGTTCTGCATGCTGGGCTGTGAGTTCTTCATCAACTACAAGCTGATTTTCCGCGGCGCGGGGAGGAAGGAGGTGCGGCATGGGTAACGTTCTGAGCTTGTTCCTGGCCCTTATCATCGCCGCCATCACCTACGGCACGCCGCTGCTCTTCGGCACCCTGGGGGAGATTCTGACGGAGAAGTCCGGCAGCCTGAACCTGGGCGTGGAGGGCATCATGTTCATGGGCGGCGCCCTGGGCCTGGGGGGCGTGTTCTACTACGAGAAGGCGGCGGGAGCCGGGGCCAGCGGCTTTGCGGCCGTGGGCATCGGCATCCTGTGCGCCTTCCTGGCGGGGGCCCTGGCCTCTCTGATTTTCAGCTTCCTCACCATCACCCTCCGGGCCAACCAGAACGTCACCGGCCTGGCCCTGTCCATCTTCGGCACCGGCGTGGGCCAGTTTATCGGCGAGTACATGCGGGTCCAGGAGAACGGCTATATTGCCATCGGCAATACGCTGAAGGGCTTCTTCCAGAATTCTCCCTTCCCGGCGTTTCTGCAAAAAATCCCCGTGGTGGGCGGCATACTTTTCGGCAACAGCGTGTTTTTCTACCTGGGGCTCATTCTGGCCGCCGGAATGTTCTTCTTCCTGAACCGCACCCGGGCGGGGCTGTATCTCCGCTCGGTGGGCGAGTCCCCGGCCACGGCGGACGCGGCGGGCATCGCCGTGGAGCGGTACAAGTATCTGGCTACCGTCATCGGCGGCGGGATCTCCGCTGTGGGTGGCATGGTATACATCATGACCATCGCCGGGTGCGTGTGGAACCACGAGGGGCTCAGCGGCGTGGGCTGGCTGGCGGTGGCCCTGGTGATCTTCTGCATGTGGCGGCCCCTGTCCGCCATCTGGGGCTCGGTGCTCTTCGGCGCGCTGATGATTTTGTACCTGCGGCTGGTGCTGCCCTTTGTGCCCACCCAGCTCTACAAGATTTTGCCCTATGTGGTGACGGTGATTGTGCTGATTGCCTCCAGCATGCGCAACAACAAGGAGAAGCAGCCCCCCGCCAGTCTGGGGCTGGCCTATTTCCGAGAGGATCGGTGAGATTGCTCTGCGCTGGATGCTCCATCAACGGCGGCCTCGTGGACCGGCCTCGCGCCGGATTCCATGAGGCCGCCTTGTTTGTCTCTTTTCCGGGGCGCGTCCCATTCGTAGGGGGAGGGGACGGGATAGAGCCCGCCTCCTACACGCACCGCCCTTTGCTAACAGGCAGACACTCCCCTCCCGGTCCTCCCCCCTTTTCGCCGGTGGTTATTGACATGGTGAAAACTTTTCGATATAATAAAGTCTCTGTAAATTATGGCAGGAGGTACACCGTGTCATGAAGCAATTTTATGGGATGAGCCAGCGGGGAAACCTGGACGAGGCTCTAAACGGACTCCGCAATCCTGAGTTTATCATGCTGTTGTCCAACAACGACCAGTTCGAGGCCCATGTCAAGGCCCTGGAGCAGCGCTTTCCCGGCGTTCCCAGCATCGGCTGCGTCGGAATGTGCTACCAGATCGGCATCGTGGAAAACGGAGTGGGCGTCATCGCCTTTACCGACGGTGTTACGGCTGCCGCAAACGTCTTGGAGGATGTTTCCACCATGCCGGTGAAGTACATCCAGCGAATGGAACGGGATATGCGGGCGGTGGGCGGCTCCGGTGGCGATACCGTGTGTATCGACTTCTGCGCCGGCAACGACGCCTGCGTGCTGACCACGATAAATACCGTCCTCCACAGGCGGGGCGTTCCCCTGGTGGGGGGCACCGGAGCCGAGGGCCGGGTTTCCGCCAACGGCCGGGTGTATGCCGACGCCGTGGCCTACGGCCTGGTGCGGAACCGGGGCGGCCGGGTAAAGACCTATAAGGAAAATATTTACCACCAGCTGGGGAACTATCGCTTCATCGCCTCCGATACGGACCGGGCCAACTACATACTCGGTTCCCTGAACGGAAAACCCGCCAAACAGGTCTATAAGAGCATCCTCCACGTGACGGACGAGGAGATTTTGACCCGGACCTTCCAGAACCCCTTTGGCAAAATCAACGGGGACGATACCTGCATTATCTCCATCAAGGAGGTCAACGGAAACGCGCTGGCCTGCTTCCGGCAGGTCAACGACTCCGACGTGCTGATCCTCCTGGAGCTGGGGGATTATCAGGCCATTACCCGGAACACGATCCAGCAGATTCAGCGGGAGTTTCCCCGGCGCTCGGCGGTCTTTTCCGTAAACTGCCTGTTCCGCTATAAGCTGTTCTCCGAGCGGGGCTATATGCAGACCTATCTCCGGGAGATGGGGGCCCTGGGCTGCCACGCCGGCTTTGTGGGCTATGGAGAGCACTACAACAACCGGTTTGTCAATCAGTCCATGACCTGCGCGGTCTTTGAGTAAGGGGGAGTTCGGGATGTTATTTGCGGGAAAGAACCAGCGGGAGCCGGCCCATCCTCAGAAGGAGAGGAGCCTCTACCCGATCCTCCACGTGGCGGAGAGCTTGAGGGAATATCAGAAGGAGTTGGTGAAAAAGGAGGTTGCCTCCCTCTCGGAGCTGAGCCTGGTGGGGAGCACCTTCTCCGGCGTGCTGAACGAGGCGGACCACTTCCAGGAGAAGCTTCAGGAACTGGGCCAGTCCTTCGCCAACATCGACGACGCAGCAGGGGAGTTTGCCCATGTCCGGAAGGAGATCGGCGATACGGTCTCTGAGGCGGAGGGGCTGATGGAGGAGCTGAAAAACACCTCCATTAAAATCCAGGAGTCCTATGACGAGATGGCGGGCATTTTCGAAAATCTCCAATCCGCCATCCGGGGTATTCAGCAATGCATGGGGAAGATCGTCTCCATCGCGGACCAGACTAACATCCTGGCCATCAACGCCTCCATCGAGGCGGCCCGGGCCGGGGTAGAGGGCCGGGGCTTCGCCGTGGTGGCCGCCCAGGTGAAGGAGTTGGCCAAGGAGATCAAGCAGCTGGCCGGCGAGGTGGACTCCGGCGTGTGCGACGTGGAAACTCGGGCGGGAGAGCTCAGCAGCAGCATCCAGTCCTCCCAGGAGACGCTGAACCAGGGCGTAGGGGTTGTGGGCCAGACCGACGAGAGTTTTCGGAAGATCACGGCCACCGCCGAGGGGGCGACCGCTGTGCAGACGGAAATTTCCGGAGTGATTCAGGTGTCTCAGCAGGAGCTGGCGGTGCTCTGCCAGTTCTTCGACGGAATCAAGGGCCAGTACCAAGAGGTCGTCAAGCACATTGACCAAGCCAGCCGCCTGGGCACCACCAAGAGCGCCATGTTTGAGGATATGGACAACATGATCTCCCAGATGCCACCCTTTGTCAAGGGCCTGGAGGCGGGAGACTCCTCCAGAAAATGAATGAACAAACAGGCGGCGGACGTGAAGCATCCACCGCCTGTTTCCTTTTTGTCTATTAGAATGTCACATCAACACAATCTCGTCACACAGCAGCTTTGCCACGCACTGGTGGGTCTCCTGCCGCAGGCGAAGAAATTCGTCTCCAATGCTGATCTCCGTTCCCGCGTAGGCCACGCCGCACTCCATGCGGCCGCTGTCCTGCTCTTTCTGGTTTTTCATTTCCGCCCGGCCCTTGTCCAGCTCTTCCTCAAGCTGCTTTAATCGGTTCTCCGACACGGATATCTTCATCCGCAGCTTGCCCATGAGGCTGGTCTTGGCCGGGCTGTCCAGCTGGGCGTCCAGCTTCTCCAGCTCCGTTGCCAGGCTTGCCAGCTTCTTGCGTACCAGGTCCTTTTCCAAGGTGGCGCAGGGCATCCCCCCCAAAGCGATGGAGGTTTTCACTTCCGACTTCGCGCCAATAGCGCTGGCGCTGACTCGCTTGGCCGCCCAGACCCGGCCGCCGAGAATGTTTCCCCGGCCGGAGCGGATAAGCACTTCGCCGTCGCAGTAGATTCTGCCGTTGACAATGCAGTCCGTCTGCAAATTTTCCCGGACAAAGATGGTGGCATTTTCAATATACTTGGCAAAGATGCACCGGCCTGCCCGGATGACGGTGGTCCCGTCCCCCAGGATTCCCTTGACCACCGTCAGGTCGCCTCCGGCCTCTACGGTGCTGCCGGCTTCTACTACGCCGCCTACATAGATGTTCCCCATGGCCTTGACGGAGAAGCCGCTGAGCACGTCGCCTTTGATGTTGACGTCTCCCACAAATTTGATGTTCCCGGTGGAAAAATCCACATCGCCGTCAATGTCCAGCACCGGCTTAACCTGGAAGGAGGAGCCGCTGAATTCCACATGGCCCGGCATGGAGGCGATGAGGGTATCCCCGTCCTCGGTGATTTCGGTGTTCCGCCCCTTGGGAAGGGGCACCGCCTTTCCGCTTTTGGCGGGGACCTCCTGGTTGGTCACCGTCCGGCCCGGCTCGCCCTCAGTGGGCCGGATGAGGTGACAGATTTCCTGCCCCTCCTCCACGTTGCAGATCAGGTTCAGGGCGGTGTAGTCTACCTGGCCGAACTCGTTGACCTCCAGCACCCGCTGGATAGCCCGGGGAAAATAGTCCACAATGTTGCCGTTGCGCCCGTCGAAGGCGTGTTTCCCCTTCGCTACCAGGTAGAGATTGAAATAGCGGTCACGGTCGCGGGCTGCCCGGTCCAAAAGGGCTGTATTCAGGCCGAAGGAAATTCCCTGGGCCGTCAAGGCCTGGTAAATCATATCGCGGGTGACGTCCACACCCTTTCCCACGGGAGGGAAAATCAGCATCCAAGCGTAGATTTTATCGGAGGAGAGATAGAACCAGGGGCGGGCGTCCATTACCAGCTCTTCTTCTACGGCTTCCGCTTCCTCCTCGGCTTTTTTCTTGCTGTGTTTGCCGCGGGTCCGGCCCTTGGCCGCCTTCAGCCGGGTGCCACAGACGCTTTTCAGAGACGATTGCAGACGGTTTTTCTCTTTATCCAGCATCTCCGGCGGCAGCACGCCGTCCTCGTCCATACAAAGATGGGGATACGGCAGCGCACCGGCCTCTTTCTGGCGGAGTTCGTGGAGCTGGCGGATGGGGTGGTCCGCCGGTACTTCCAGCCGGGTCGGGTCGTCGGGGATGACCTCCGGGATCGTCTGGGCCTCTTGAGGCGTATGCTCCTGTTCTGTGAGAAGCGTCTCATCCACCGGCTCCTCTTTTTTGGAGCCAAACAGAAGGGATGATAGTTTATCCTTGAATGACATATTGGGCACCTCGATTCCTCTCTGCTGAACGGCACTACAATGCTAATTTATTATTATACTAAATTTTTGCTCCGTTGGGAAGAGGCAATTATCATATTCTACTGATTTCGTATAATTATTTTCAAAGGCCGGAAAAACAGAGAGCCTTGCGTCAGAGGAAGCCGTCTGCTATAATGAAGAAAAATGGACGGGAGGCGCGGTTATGGAGTTCAACGTCAGGCGGTTTCAAGGACAAGACGCGGAGGAAACCTCCGCCGTCATTGCGGAGGCCCTGCGGGTCAGCAATGCCCCGGATTACCCGCCCGCAATCATTCAAGAGATGCTGGAGCTCTATACACCCGGCCGCCTGCTGGAACAGGCCGAAAACGAGCACCTGTATGTCCTCCGCCATGGGGAGCGGACCGTCGGCTGCGGTGGAATCGCCCCCTACATGGGCAGCGGGACAGAGAGTATTCTGGTAACGGTTTTTGTCCTGCCGGAGTACCAGAGAACCGGCGCGGGACGAAAGATCATGGAGACCCTGGAGGGGGACGCCTATTTCCTCCGGGCGGAGCGGGTGGTGATTCACTCCTCCATCACGGCCCGGGATTTTTACCTCAAATTGGGATACCGCTTTTCAGACGGCGCGGGGACGCCCGATGAGGAGGGGTGCGTCCGTATGGAAAAACGGCGGTGAGCGGATAATCGAACGCCCTCCCTCAGGGGAGGGCGTTTTGCGCGCTTCTATTTTCGAATGTTGGACAGATAGCGGTATACGCTGGCCTGTGAGCAGCCCAGCCCGGCGGCCACATCCTTCACGGCTCCCTTAAGCAGGAAAATCCCGCTCTCCTCCAGGGCGGCGATGATCAGCAGCCGCTCCTCGGAGGTCAGCCGTTTCGCCGGGACCCCCAGGCGCTCCAGCTCGTGGGCGATGGCGTCCTGGGCCACGGCCTCGGTGGAGTTGCGGAAGGTCTCCGGCCGGGGGGCGTGTTCGCCCTCCGGCGGCTGTTCCAGGGCTTGAACGAACTGGTTCGGGTGGCAGAGGGTCAGGACCTGCTGGGCAAAGCTCTGAAAGCGGCTGTCGTCAAAGTTGATGCAGAGCATCCCGATGAGCTTCCCGTCCTCCTTAATGAACATGGTGCTGGAGCGCAGGGCGTTCCCGGCGGCGGAGACGCCGGAGTAGTGCAGGCGGTAGTCCTGCCACTCATAGCTCTCGTCCTTCAAGACGCTCAGGGCCATGTTGGTCAGCGGCGCGCCGATTTCCCGGCCGCTGATGTAGCCGTTGGCGATGGCGATAATGGAGCGGTTTTTGTCCGTCAGGTCGTGGAGGGCCACCTCATAGTCCGGGCCCAGGGCGGCGCCCAGAAATTCCGTCAGCTTCACGTACTGGCGCAGCAGGGCGTTGGCGGTATCCGGCATAGGAGCCTCCTTTCCTTCCCGCGGGGGAATCCGTTCTTTCTTTTTTCCTCATTTTAGTATTATATTCCGAAAAGGAACCTCTGTCAAAAAAAATTTTTCTCATCGTGAGAAAGATCAACCTTTCAAGGGCTATTTATATTTTCCATAAAAATTATATCAGGAAAATAGTGATTCATACAAAACGCACAAAAGGGATTGACATTTTTTAGGAGTGCTGATAAAATTACCTCACATTAAGAAGCGAATGCAGCCATTTTTGTGTCATTTGCTCCTTTGCTCCCTTCCCAGGAGCGCCCGCAAAGCCCCGTCCCTCACACCAGGTACTGTCCGCTAGGCGCCCCGTCCGGCCATGGGAAAGCCGGACCGGCGACGACCGGGGTACCTCCTGAACATCTGGCGAAAGCCACACTTTATGGAGGTAAATCAAAATGGACAAGAACATGACGCACTATCCCCTGGACGTTCCCGCTCCCCATCACTTCACCTTCGCCGTCCGCGACCTGCCCACCGTCACCGTGGAGCAGCGTGAGCGGGCCCTGAAGGCCACGCATTACAACGAGTTCGCCTTCCCCTCCGGAATGCTGACCGTGGATATGCTGTCCGACTCCGGCACCACCGCCATGACCAACCAGCAGTGGGCCACCCTCTTCCTGGGCGACGAGGCCTATGGCCGGAACACCGGCTATTATGTCCTGCTGGATACCTTCCGCGACATCTTTGAGCGGGGCGGGGAGAAGAACTGGAAGAAGTCCATCGACCTGGTGCGCACCGACTGCCGGGACGTGGAGAAGATGATGAACGAGCTGTACCTGTGCGAGTATGAGGGCGGCCTCTTCAACGGCGGCGCCGCGCAGATGGAGCGCCCCAACAGCTTTATCATCCAGCAGGGCCGGGCCGCCGAGTCCGTGCTGATGGAGATTGTGAAGAAGATTCTGGCCCAGCGCCATCCCGGCAAGGTCTTTACCATCCCCTCCAACGGCCACTTCGACACTACCGAGGGCAACATCAAGCAGATGGGCTCCATCCCCCGCAACCTCTATCACAAGGAGCTGCTGTATCAAGTTCCCGAGGGCGGCAAATATGAGAAAAACCCCTTCAAGGGCAACATGGACATCGACAAGCTGGAGCAGCTGATTCAGGGCGTCGGCCCCGAGAATGTGCCCCTGATTTTCACCTGCATCACCAATAACCCCATCTGCGGCCATCCCGTCTCCATGGGCAACATCAAGGAGATTCACCGGATATCCCGGAAGTATGACATCCCCCTGATCTTCGACGTGGCCCGCTGGGCGGAGAACTGCTACTTCATCAAGATGAACGAGCCCGGCTATGAGGACAAATCCATCGCCGAGATCGCCACGGAAATGTTCTCCTACTGCGACGGCTTCTCCATGTCCGCCAAGAAGGACGGCCACTCCAACATGGGCGGTATGCTGGCCTTCCGGGACAAGGGCCTGTTCTGGCAGAAGTTCTCCGACTTCAACGAGGACGGAAGCGTCAAGACCGACGTGGGCGTGCTGCTGAAGGTCAAGCAGATCTCCTGCTACGGCAACGACTCCTACGGCGGCATGAGCGGCCGGGATATCATGGCCCTGGCCTGCGGCCTGTATGAGAGCTGCGACTTCCGCTACATGGACGGCCGCGTGAAGCAGTGCGAGTATCTGGCCCAGGGCTTCTACAAGGCCGGGGTCAAGGGCGTGGTTCTGCCCGCCGGCGGCCACGCGGTGTATATCAACATGGACGAGTTCTTCGACGGCAAGCGGGGCCACGACACCTTCGCCGGAGAGGGCTTCTCCCTGGAGCTCATCCGCCGGTACGGCATCCGCGTCTCGGAGCTTGGCGACTACTCCATGGAGTACGACCTGAAGACCCCCGAGCAGCAGGCGGAGCTTGCCAACGTGGTCCGGTTCGCCATTGACCGCGACCGCCTGACCCAGGAGCACCTGGACTACGTCATCGCCGCTGTCAAGGCCCTCTATGAGGACCGGGAGAGCATCCCCAACATGCGCATCGTCTGGGGCCACAAGCTGCCCATGCGCCACTTCCACGCCTTCCTCGAGCCCTATCCCAACGAGGAGAAGTAAGCCCCCCCCTGAAAAGTAAGTGCCGCTGTACCGCAGGTTGAGTGTACAGCTTAGAGAGGGCGTCCGCCCTGTTCCAAAGTCAAATGACGTGGACCCGGCGGACAGCCCTCTCTTTCTCGTTTTTCGGCCGGCGGTTGTGTGTATATCGAGAAAGAGGAGGAAATTGTTACATGAGCAACGAGACCTTGCAAACCCGCGACGGGTTTAAGAGCCAGTGGGGCTTTATCCTGGCCTGCATCGGCTCCGCCGTCGGCATGGGCAACATCTGGCGCTTCCCCATCATGGTTGCCAAGTGGGGCGGCCTGACCTTCCTGATTCCCTATTTCATCATCGTTCTTCTGGTGGGCAACTCCGGCGTCATGGAGGAGTTCGCCCTGGGCCGCCGGGCCCAGGCGGGCCCCATCGGCGCATTCGGTCATGCTACCGAGGCGAGAAACGGCAACCGGAAGCTGGGCGAGGCCATCGGCCTGATTCCCATCCTCGGCTCCATGATGCTGGCCATTGGCTACACCGTGGTCATGAGCTGGATCTTCAAGTACACCTTCATGTCCCTCTCCGGCAGCCTGTACGCCTTGGGTCAGGATATGGGCGCCATCGGCGGCACCTTCGGTGGCGCGGCTCCCGAGGCCGCGACTCTGGGCGAGGCCGTCAGCATGATGCTCCAGGGGGGAATCTTCGGTGTGGGCAACAGCATGTGGCTGATCATCGGCCTGGTGGTAGCGATGATTATTATGGCCTTGGGCGTGGCCAACGGCATTGAAAAAGCCAACAAGATCATGATGCCCGTCCTGTTCGGCCTGTTTGTCATCCTGGCCGTCTACATCGGCTTCCAGCCCGGCGCTTCCGAGGGCTATAAGTTCCTGTTCACCCTGGACCCCGCGGGTCTGGTGAGCCCCCAGGTGTGGATTTACGCTTTCGGGCAGGCGTTCTTCTCCCTGTCCGTGGCGGGCAACGGCTCCGTTATCTATGGTTCTTATCTGCCCAAGGACGAGGACATCCCCTCCTCCGCCCGGCGTGTGGCTTTGTTTGATACCCTGGCCGCCCTGCTGGCCGCCTTCGTCATCATCCCCGCCATCGGCGCGTCCGGCTTTGCCATGAGCGACGTGACCCCCGGCCCCGGCCTGATGTTCGTCTATCTGGTCAACATCCTCAACGGAATGCCCGGCGGACGGATTATCGGCATCATCTTCTATGTGGCCGTCCTCTTCGCGGGCATCAGCTCCATCATCAACCTGTACGAGGCCCCCGTGGCCACTATGCAGGAGCAGTTCAAGCTGAAGCGGCTTCCCGCCGTGGGGATCATCGGCATCGTTGGCGTGATTGTGGCCCTGCTGATTCAGCCCTGGACCTCCCAGTGGATGGACGTGGTTTCCATCTACATCTGCCCCTTGGGAGCTGGTCTCGCCGCCATTATGTTCTTCTTCGTCCTGCCCCGCAAGGAGGCCCTGGAAGAGGTCAACCACGGCGCCAAGAAGCCTGTCGGCAAATGGTTCGAGTATCTGGGCTACCTGTTCATCGTCATGTGCTTCATCGCCCTGGTGGCCGGCGCCATACTGGGCGGCATCGGCTGAGCTTGGCTGACCGCGAACCGTTACCCCTGTGTTCTGAAAAGAAGAACGCCCGCTGTCTTCCGACAGCGGGCGTTTTTTCACTGGTCCGGACCCTCGTAAGGGGAAACATAACCCGGCGGGCAGAGCCGCTCCGCGCTCCATTGGAGCATCTGCTCCAGGATGGGCCGGAAGCTCTCTCCCAGCTCCGTCAGGGAGTACTCCACCCGGGGCGGCACCTCCCCGTAGACCTCCCGGCGCAAAAACCCGTCCCGCTCCAGCTCCCGGAGCTGCTTGGTCAGGGAGGACTGGGTGATGCCGTCCAGGCGGCGCAGGAGCTGGCCGAAGCGCTGAACCTTGTAGAAGGACACATACCAGAGGATGAGGATTTTCCACTTGCCACCCAGCACCGCCTGGAGGCTGGCCATGGGGACGCAGCGGGCCATCATATCCGGCGTCTGGAATTTGTTTTTGTCCATGGGAACCTCCTTTGGTACAAAAAAGGGTACTAATTCCAAAAAAATTGCGTACTTGCGACAGGCCGCGGTTAGGAGTAGGATGGCGGCAGAATCCAATTGGAAAGGAGCCGTGTTTATGCACTTTCATGGAACCATCTGGCGGCCGCCCTATGAGGCGGAATCCCTGCTGCTCCAGGCCACGGCGGGCTGTACCCACCACGCCTGCAAATTCTGCGCCCTGTACGAGGACCTGCCCTTTCGTTTCCGCATGTCCCCCCTGGAGGAGGTGGAGGCGGACCTCCAGGAGGCCCAGCTTTGGGGCACGGACCCCATGGCCCGGCTTTCCGCCCGGCTCCAGGGGCTCCCCAGGCCCCAGGGGCCCCGGCGGGTCTTTCTGGTGGGAGCCAACCCCTTCGTCCTGCTGCCCCGGCGGCTGGAGGAGATCGCGGAGCGCGTCCGGCAATATCTTCCCACGGTGGAGACCATTGGCTGCTTCGCGCGGGTGACGGACGTGAGACTCAAACGCGACGGGGAGCTCCGCCGCCTCCGGGAATTGGGCTATGACGGGCTTACCCTGGGGGTGGAGACCGGGGATGAAGAGGCCCTGGCCTTTATGAACAAGGGTTATCGGGCCCGGGACGTGGTGGAACAGGCGGGCCGCCTGGACGAGGCGGGGATGTCCTACAGCTTTTTCTATCTGGCGGGCATCTCCGGCGCGGGCCGAGGGGTGGAGGGAGCCCTGCGAAGCGCGGAGGTTTTCAACCAGACCCGCCCCAGGCGGGTGGGGTCCTCCATGCTGACCATCTTCCCAAATTCAGAGCTGTACCGGGAAATCCAGGCAGGCCGCTGGAGGGAGGAAAGCGAGCTGGAAAAGCTGGAGGAGCTGAAAACTCTGATTGAGAATTTGGAGATTCCCACCCGCTTTGAGACGGACGGGGCCTCCAATTTGGTCCGGGTCCAGGGGGAGCTGCCCCAGGACAGGGAGCGGCTGGCAGGCGGTCTGGAGCGCTTGATTGCCGGGGCCGACGAGGAGGCCCTGCGGGCCTACCGGGTCAGCTTAAAACATTTATGAAGGGGATTCCCTTGACCACCCAGGCGTCGGGCAGGTAGCGGCCCTGGGTCATGGAGCTGCTGGTTTTGGTGATGATGCGCCCGTTGAAGGTCATGGAGGAGCTGGAGCCGCCGTCCATGTTCATGGCGGTCCAGCAGCCGTAGCGCAGCAGGATGTCCGCGCACTCCGACACGGTGGTCCCCAGGCTGTGCCCCACTCGTCGGCCATCGATGACCAGCAGGAGGGTGGCCTTGTCCGCCGTCTGGCCGATGACCGTCCGGGGCTGGATGCCCATGCCGAAGGAGCCGTCGATGTTCTTCTCCCCGTTCAGCACGAGGATGGGGTAAAACTGCACTGCGTCCCGCATCTCCTCCAGGTCCAGGCCCCGGCCCGCCCGGAAGTTGTCCTCATAGTCAAACCCGGCGGTCTGATAGCGGCCCTTGAGGGCCTGGCCGGAGTACTCCCCGCCGGAGAGGACGAAGCCCATGGGCACGTTTCCCCGGCCCTTGCCCTCCGGGTCGTAAAAGCCGCTGGCGTTGATGCCCAGCACCCCGCCGTAGGTCTCGCAGAGCTCCGTCACCGTCTGGCCCCGGCTGGAGAGGGTGTTTTTTGCCAGGATGACCTGGGAGCTGTCCTTGACGATGGCCAGCTTGCCCTGGTAGCCCTCTCCGGAGACGGTGCAGATGAGAATTTTGTTGAGCACGTCGATGGCCCATACCTTGTCTCCGGCGGTGGTGTAAACCCCCTCCAGGCGCTCCATTTCCAGGGTGGGCAGGTCCGCCCAGGTGACGGATTCCGGCAGGGTATCCAGGTCCACCTCCGGAAAGAGGGCGGAAAATTCGGCCACGGCCCGCTTCTCCGGCGTTCCGGCGAGCTCTGGAGACGCGGAGGGCCCAGCCTGGGCAATGTCGCTGGCGTCAATGAGATTGTCCTGAAACCGTGCCTCCACATCCTTCATGGCCTCCTGGATCACGGAGCTTGGCAGAAAGGCCGTGGCCAGCCACTGGTGGGACATGGTGCCCATGGCGGTTTCGATGTACAGTGTCCGCCACTTGGCGATAAAGGGGATGCCGGAGAAGGCAAACAGCAGGTACGCCGCCGCCAGCAGGGCGGCGGCAGCGGCGGCAATCCACCAGCCGCGCCGGGAGGGGAAACGGGGTTCTTCGTTCATGAGCAGGGCCTCCGCCAGGGAAATCCATGGGTTTCATTTTGGTAAGTATAGCAAGGGGACAATGCCCTTGTCAAGGCGGCGGAAGGAGAGGGGCGTATCCTGCCGCGTACGCTGTCAGGAGGGGCCGCCGCCTTGGAGCGCTCGGTGCACAGTACAAAACTGGACTTGCAATTTCTGGGATTTTCGGCTATAATATATAAAACAACACTTGCGGCGCATTGTTTTCCGGTGCCCCGCCGCCGGGCCGCGTAATTTGGGAGGACCATTCGGCATTATATGAACACCGTTTAAGCGTCTTATCTGATTGGATTTATCTTATTTGAAAAGATCAAAACAACGTTTATGTAAAGCGCAGGAGCCGGACGGTCAGGGCCGGGTCTGCGCTTTTTTATCTTTTTAGAAAGGTGGTGGCAGCGAATGAGCTGGCAGAACGAATTGAGGAACGGATACCGGACGGCGGAGGATTTAGCGCCCATCCTGGGATGGACGCCGGAGGAGACCACCCGCTATGCCGGGGTAATCGAACGGTATCCCATGCTGATTCCACCCTATTACCTGTCCCTAGTGGACCCCGAGGACCCGGAGGACCCCATTGGCCGGATGTGCGTTCCCTCCCTGTCAGAGCTAGAGGCCGGAGGAGAGACGGACACCAGCGGCGAGGCGGACAACACCAAAATTGAGGGGCTCCAGCACAAGTACACCCAGACGGCCCTGCTTCTCTCCACCAACCAGTGCGCCATGTACTGCCGCCACTGCTTCCGCAAGCGGATGGTGGGCCTCACTGACGCGGAGCTGAACAAGCGGGTGGACGAGGCCGTGTCCTATGTCTCAGAGCACAAGGAGGTCAACAACATCCTGGTTTCCGGCGGAGACGCCTTCATGAATCCCAACCACATTTTGGAGCGCTATCTCCGGGAGCTCACCGCCATCGAGCACCTGGACCTGATTCGCTTTGGCTCCCGGATGCCGGTAACCCTGCCGGAGCGCATCTATGGGGACCCGGAGTTCCTGGACCTCTTCGAGAAATATGGGAAGAAGAAAACCCTGGTCCTGGTGACCCACTTCAACCACCCCCGGGAGCTGACGGAGCAGGCCGCCCGGGCCCTCCGGGCCATGATCGAGCGGGGCGTGCCGGTGCGAAACCAGACGGTACTGATGCGGGGCATCAACGACAGCGGAGAGACCCTGGGGGCCCTCCTCTCTGGATTGGTCCGGCTGGGGGTTATGCCCTATTATATTTTCCAGTGCCGTCCGGTCACCGGCGTAAAGGGCCGCTTCCAGGTGCCCATCACCGAGGGCATCCGGATTGGGGACGACGCCAAGTCCCGGCAGAAGGGCCTGGGCAAGGCGGTGCGCTACGC
>CATOKC010000038.1 GCA_951800675.1 uncultured Oscillibacter sp. | reverse complement strand
AAACCGCACCAGATTGCCGTTTTCCTCCATCTCATACCGCAGCCCTCGGCGTCATAGCGATCAAGATGGATGTGGCCGTCAAAGGTCTCTACCCTCTCCGTGCGGTTGAAGGCGTCATAACTGATCGTCCGCCAGCAGATTTCCAGCCCGGTCATACTGGAACTGCCGCTCAATGGGGCCGTGGACCTCCCTTTGAACCGCGCCGCCGACGTTGTACGTATATGCCGCCAACTTGTGCCCATCATCCCACACTTCCGTCAGTAAATCAAGAGGAGAATAGACAAATTTCGTTACCGTTCCGTCCGCGTCGTAGGTGTTTGTTTGCGGTATTTGGCCATCGGGGCCGATTACCGTCAGCACTAGGCCCCTGTGGTCATAGGTGTACTGATAGCCTGCGCCGCCGTCGGTCTGGGGGTTGTACGGGTTGGGGCGCACCACCTTGGAAAGCCGCCCGTTGCCGTTGTAAAAGCTGCGGGTTATACCGCCGTCCTTTTCAATGCGGCGAATCTCCCGGTTGAGCAGGTCGTACTCGATGAGCGTCCAACGGCCCTGGTTGTCGGTGATCTCCACCAGGTTCCCGGCCTTGTCATAGGAGAACCGGGTGCGGTTGTGGAAGCCGCTGGCTTTTTCCCGGTGGGTCTTGGCGACGAGACGGTCCGCGGCGTCGTAGGCATAACGGAACCCGTCTCCCTCCGCGGCGCGGAAGGAGACGGGCTCGGACCAGTTTCCCGGATAGGTGTAAAGCGGCTTCGCGTAAACCCGGATGCCCTTGAACGGCATCTCGGGATCGTATAGGGCAAAGAGCCGCTTGAGGTTGTCGGAAATCAGGAAGGCCGGCTGATTCGACAGGCCGCGGAGCTCCGCTTGCGGAGAATTGTCAAAGCGGCCGACGATCATTTTGGGAGCCGCGTCAAATTCCTCCCAGGTCGCGACGTTTTTATAGACCGCGGGATCCGCATGCTGTATCTGAATGGGGTTTGAGAGCAGAGGATCGAGCGTCAGCTCAAAATAATCCATCTCCAACACCGCCTTATTCTTGGGTTTGAAGCAGCTCCAAGCTGCTGAATAGTTTGCTGGTGTCCGTGGTAAGCTGCTTGGCCTGGCAGCCCAGGAACCGGCTGGCGGAATAGTCGCTCTTCGTGATAGACACGTTTTCAAGGAAGCGGTTTACAAAATCCGTTGTGGTGAGCCCGCCCAGAATGGTATCGGAGTCGGGGCTCATGCAGTTGGTTTTCACTTCGGACATTTCAATATGCCGCAGCTTGGACCCGTTGAACCTGGCCCCGTCCAGACGGACCCGCTCAAACCGGCAGTTTTCAAAATCGCGGCCGTCAAACCGGGCGTCTCGGAGCTTCGAGTCCCGGAAGAGGCAGTTTCGAAACACGCGGAATGCGAACCGGGCGTCGTCCAGCTCCAGATGCTCAAACGCCTTGTCCTCATATACTGCCGAGCGGAACACACGGAAGGAAAGCGGCTCCTGCTCATCGCGGTTGAATAGATCGATGGGGGGAAGCTGGGCGTAGATCAGCCGCGGCCAGTCCATGTATTCGCCAAAGGTCAAGCGGAAGGTATCCGCCTTTTTCATCCCGCGAAAGGAGAGGAAAGTGCTTCCACATCCACCATCTGCGCTTTGAGGAGGGTGGAAACGACATGCGGGACCTAGCGGGCCGTATCCCACATGCTGCTTTTTGATGTACGGAGGGCGGACAGCGGTTCCCAGCCCCAGCTTTTGCGTCCGGTGGAGCGGGTTCTCATAAAATGCGTTCCAGTCCGGAAAGACCCGGGGGCTGAAAAAATCTCCTGTATCAGCCGGGAGGTGAGAAAGGGAAGGTCGGGATAGACCCCGAAGATCATGCGGGGATTGCCGCATAAAAGAGAGGAGTAGGGAAAGGAGAGCGCCACAGAGTGAACAGCGTCCAGCAGCCCGCGCTCCTGCATTCGGACAATGGACCGGAAAAGCAGGTCGAACTGTCCGATAACCGTTTTGTGGAGCTGCTCCGCGTGGCCGGCGCGGCCATGAAGCGGTTCATCGCCGCGCCGGCTGCCGGGAGATAGCGCTGGGACTGAAACTGAGCGATGTAGTCCTCTCTCCGCATACAAGCAACTCCTTATGTGACAATGATTTTTTCCGCACCAGCATTTATCCGTTATCCGCGGGCGGACATGCTTGGTGACGGAGCTTGCGGCGAAGGCATCGCCCTCATTGTCAGAGGGGAAGAATACCCGCGCCTGGTCGCCTGCCGCCGGCATGGAATACCAGCCGCTTCCGTCCTGGGAGGAATACGCGGTGGAGTAGGGGAACCACCAGTCCCCGCCGCTGTCGTAGGAAGCGTCAATGGTGTTTAAAAACACCTGCGCGCGGTCCGCCTCCACATTTTGAACGATGCCGGTCAGCGGCCGCCCCTCCACGGACGCGAAGAACATGACGTTCATATTCACAGAGTCCAGCGTCTGGGCCAAAAATTGCGGAACGGACGGATTGCGGTCCGGCCGGTGGAGCTTTTCCGTGTTCAAGATTCTGCACTGGGACCGACCCGTTCAATGGCCCGGCTGGCCAAACTGGGTGAAATCGTGGATGTTGTCATTGGAGATCAGATTATTGGTCCAGTTGAGCGCGATCATGAAGCTCAGGTAGCCGTTGGAGTAAACGGATTGGGGCCTTGTGTCCAGAACATACACGCTGGCGATTTCTTCCTCCGTCCGGGAGATGAAATCGCTTGGCATCCGAATGGACGCGCGGTCTTGGAGAATTTTCCAATTCTGAAAGAAAACCGGGACCTCAAAAATCGTCACCGCGTCGTCGTAAATGGACTGCTGGAGCTCCTGCTGGACAACCTCGCTGGAGTGGCTCTGTGCTTCACGCACTTCCGGATTCCGGCGGGCGTTTAGAATTAACTCATCGCTGTATTCATATGCTGCCATCATGGTCCCCCTCTTGGTAAAACTGTCCGTAAAGCCTGCGTTACGGTGTGGACGCGGCGTTTTCATCAGACCGAACAGCCGCTCGTCCCCTTCTGTTCCCGGGGAGTAGAAATAGCGTTGCGTTTCATTCGAGGCAAGGTAGAACTCGTTTTTCCCCGCCCGTACCCTGAAACAGGATTTCGCCGTTGCTCAAATCCAGCATAAGCAGGGTGCTTTCCTTCAGCCAGCCTTCGAGATAGCCGTTGTGCGGCGCCGCCTTCCGCCGACGCCTCTCCTATTTTTCAGAATCCAGCAACACATATTCCGTCTCATAGCCCGGCTTGCTTAAGCAATGTGATATCCCCGTGGGCAGCGAGCCGAAGGTGCTGCTTAAAATCCCATAGGGCTCCATGTGATAGATGGCGTCCGCAAAGGTCAATTTGGTGTTGGGATTCAGAATTTTCAACGCGTTGTAAAAGGCAATCGCTCCGCAACCGCCGTAGTCCGCGCTTACACGATTGATATGAAGTTGATCCAGTAGGCTTTGATCGACAATCAGGCCGTCTTGATTCACGGCCCCTGGCGGAAACGCCTGCGCCTTGTTATGGGCGTAGTTTTGTTCACGCAGACGGTCGTTGGCCGGAAGCGGGCGCTCATAGGTGAGATCGTCCAAATCGTGAAGATATTCCGGCTCATCCTCGCGGCTGTAGGGAGGAGACTGGGGCTGCGGCGGCATCGCGGCCGCCAGCGCCAGCGCCGCCTTTACCTCCTTCACGGTTTCCGCCCCGGCCGTTCCGGTCTCACTCACCTTGGACATGGCGTTGCTGATGGCAGACTGCGCCGCGTCGCAGGCTCCCGCATAGGCCGGAGCCTCCGGACAAGCTCCGCGGGCGGGTACTGATCCTCCGGCAGTAATTTGATGCACCCTCCATAGCGGCAGGTCAGCACGCGGCCGAACACGAGTGCGGGAGCGCCCTCGATGATATTTTTCTCGTTGGTAAATTTCCGGGGGTTTGGGGTGTTGGGCTTGCATTTGCGGGTCAGCATTCCGGCCGCCTCTAGGACGTTGGCCACAATCCCGCCAAAGAGGCCGCCCATCAGGGCGCCCACCAGCGCCTTGCGGAACATCCTTTCGGGATTGTGGTCGGACTCGCGGCAGCCAAAGTGTATGGCGTGCCTGCCCGCCACGTGATCATTGGCATTCATCAGCGGCTGCGAATCTGCCTCGACTACCACGCCATGGTCAACGCCGACATTCAGGTAATTGCTCATGGTTCCCTTGGCGCGCTGGACCCGCATCAACCGGGTAACGTATTTTTGATCGTCCATCTGTGCCGCCTCCATTTTGAGCGGGGCCGAAGCGCTCCGCCGCTTTAGTCCGCCAGTATTTTGGATTTCCTGCGTTCCTTGCTCCTGGGAGCGATGTCCTGCCCGCGCTTGACGGAGGTCAGGATTTGGTTTAGACCGTCATAAAGCGCTTGGTTTGTGGAAAAATCCTCTGGGGAGCCGCCAAGCCGGGACGTGAGGTAAAGCGCAATGGCGTCGGCCGCCACCGGCCGGCTGCGGTCTGCCGCCTGGAGACAAAATACGATGTCCCAATGGTTCTTTGGATTTGTGCCCGACAGCTCTCTTGCGTAATCGTATGTGATCTCAGGGGACAAGGTGCTGCGCTCTTTGGACGAATGTGGAACGTGCAGCGTATTCAACGTGTCGTATTCCGTGCTCCGATCCTCGAAGCTTATGTATTTGTACCGGAGCTGGGCGCCGGGCTGGAGCTTGAACCGGCAGAGCTCGATCTGCCCTTCCCGAACAGCGGGCGCGTTGTCAAGCACAACCTCCGCGTCATATGTGACGAACCGCGCGGACCGATTTTCCCCCAGGAAATTCATCTTCAAAACGGTGGTGGAGTTGGTGGGGTAATACGCTACATAGATAGGGTCCTTTATCAGAAAATTCTTTCCGGCGTGGCGTATGACGCCCGGATTGACCACGATGGCGTCCCTGGTGGTCGTCAGACGGCAGCCGCTGAGAATGCCATCGGAGTACCCGTCGTAGAGAATGTCTCCAAACAAATACGCGTAGCCGGCAAGCTCCGCCATCATATCCGCGCGCAGAATGGAGCCTTGATCAAAAAGGGGGAAAGCCCGTACAATCATCTTACAATCTCCTTAGCTATTTCGTTCCGTCAAAGAAGTTGGTCACCCAGCCCTCTGCCTCAAAGCGGAAGAACTGATCCGGACCAAGCCGAAGCTGCCTGTCCTCGCAGAGCACCGGCACCACGGTAAAGTCCCATCGGTCCTCATCCGCCAGCACAAAAAATTTCAGGTCCCGGTTCACAATGTCGTCCAGATCATCCTGCCGGATTTGCCGGTTATACTTGACGACGATCTTCTCCGGCTGCTGGTTGGTAAACCTCTCAGGGCCGCGGGAGCAGTTGTAGACATACCGCTGCCGTCCCTCCAGGTCCTTCAAATAGAGCTTCAAGGTCATATCCGACATATTGCGGGAAATAGGGCCACGGATGTTCTCACGGTCCAGGCTGTGAATCAGTGTCTTTTCCTCGTTGGTGTGGGTAAATGCCGTGATCACATAGGGAAACGCCGCTTGGTCATGGGTGATTTGCACGTCCGCATAGTCGAATTTGCGGTCCCTGAGGTATTTGACCGCGCCGTTCAGGCAGCTCAGCTGCAGCTCGTGGAGCTGGTCGATTGTCCCGCGGCGGCGGGAGGATTCGATGATCTTTCCAGGGATGAACTCCTTTAAAGTCTCGCGGAAAATATCGATCCGGCAGAATCTCATGGAAGAGGCGGATGAAAAGGGGCTTTTGCTTCACCGCCGCGACGGTAGGGAGAATCAGGGACTCCGCGTCGCCGTGCTCCACGTCCCGATAGGGCACATAGTTGATCTGGTCCCGTTTCAGAATCTGGGTGATGGGGTCGCCGTTCAGCTCCTCAAAGTAGGTGTTGTCCAGATAGATGCCCGCGGTGGTGTTGGAGGAGCCAAAGTCAATGGCCAGGGGCATCCGGCTCTCCAAAAGGGGCCGTGGGAAGTCACGGCCTGAAAGCGTGTTGCTGATATGGATATTCAGGCGTCCCGCGTAGCTATACCGGCTGGCTTCCTCCATCCGGACAGCTGGCGCGGCGGCCGTCACCTGACCGCCTCTCTGGCCCGTGATATGGACGGCGGTATCCGTGGGATGATCCAGCTCCAGCGGGGCGTAGTGGGAGCCGCTGTACTGTTTGCCGTTTGCCGCGCTGAAATCCGCCTTTAAATTCTGGATGGGATTCCCGCTGGTTAAAAGAATACGGGCATTGCTGTCCATCATTCCGACGCTGGAGACAACACTGGTGTTATAAGCCGCAAAACCAACGAGGTAATGGGAGGGCAGGCTGTATAGGAGCTGGGCGATGCTGTCTTTTGCCAGCCGCTCCTGGTCGTTGACGGTCATACTGTTGCTTACGTCCAGCAAAAAAACGACGGCTTTGGACATGCCGGGAGGCAGACCGGCGGCGGAGGCCTGAGCTTGCGCACAGGCCGTCAACAGGAAACCGGACAAGATGAAAGAATATAGACGTGAATGATTCCGCTTCACTGAGCGATCCTCCCCGGAGCTAATCGGCGGTTTGAGAGGGCATAAGACGCGGTGAGACACAACTAACCGAATCTGCTTTTTATCCCACTAATAATAACGTCGAAATCGGTCGATTTTGGACACCCCATGATCAAGAGAAAATTTAATTTTTGAAATCCATCTGTAGGAACGTATACAAGGCAGCCGCCTCGGATAAAAGGCGTTCTGGAACAGACTCATGAAGCGGTTCTCAGAGACAATGAGAAAAAAGGAGGCGGGTCCAGAGGCCGCGGAGCAAGGCGAAGGACGCAGGCGGGCTGACGCCCGTCAAGGACGACAACGCGGCTATGCGGCCTCTGGACCGCCGAGCTTTTCTCAGTATTTTTGGGAACTGCTCTAATAGGCTGCGGAAGAGATGGTTGGTCTCCTGCCAAAGGTTCAGTAAACGCACAGTATCAAAAGAGAGGAGCGGATGATCCCATCCGCCCTTCTCTAATTGCGAAAATGAAAACCACGGGCTATGCCCGTGGTACAGCTTGTTGAAAAACAGCCTGCCTACTTTTCTTTGGACAGGCCGTTTTTCAACAAGCTGAAGCGGCCCCACTTAATGGGGCTGCTTGTAAGAATATGCGGTCGGCAGACTGTTTCACCGCGCTTTGAGGCGCGGACAATATCACGCCCTTATAGGACGAGTGCGGCCCACCCGTTTTGCGGGTGGGCCTGACTACCCGCAATATTCCGAGGAAAAAGCAGCCTCCCCCAACAAAGCGGCTGTCTCCGCCAATCCGCCGAACTTGCCGGTTTTCCTCCCTCAATCGCGCCGGACAGCACGGGAAAAGCTGCGCGTGTTCCGTTTCTTCCGCAGAGGGGGCAATCATGATTTCCACACATTGCTCAAACGCTTATGGATACAGCGCAGGAAGAAAGGCTTCAAAACATGTCCTCCAGAACATCCATCAGATGAAGAGGGTCCAGCTGCTTCCTGGTAAAAAGGCTGGCCAGGCGGAGCGTAAAGATAAAGTCCGTTGAGATATCCGGCAGTACCATGACCTCTTCATCCCGCCCGTCTTTGCTTCGAAGAACGCGAAGGCCGAACATACGGTATTGACCGGCGCGGGGAGAATCCAGCTCGCTTTCAATCGGCAGATAAAGATACAAAAAGGTCTGCCTCCCTTACTACTTGCTCAGAATCCAGCCGCAGAGTCGCTAACAGGCGGACAACATCCAAACCGGAGGGGACGCCCTTCCCGTTTTCAATATCATTGATCCAATGTGTCGACCATCCCAGCTTTGACGCTAATTCCTCCTGTGTGTAGCCCATAAGTTTACGGTGAGCACGAATGACGCGGCCAAAAGATTCCTTCTCTCTTTGCGGGACGACATGTCTGCGAAACATTGACATTCTCTCCTTTTCATCGCTCTGTGGAGAAAACGTATGCCAATTGTTACTGGTTGTCTATGCAGGTTATTTTCTTATTTTGGAAAATTAAGGCAATTTATGAAATTATTTTTTGCCAGGTCCTCTTTTGCTATGGGTGTATGGGGAGGGGTAGAAAAAATATTTCTTGGATTTTTCTCCAACTCTTTCTCCTGCTTTCTCAAAAATATTGCCGTACCGCGACAAAAGGAAACGGCTGCTGTCCATGCTAAGATTAGACAGTGTTGTCAGGAGACGGAAAGTATAGTAAAATAACAAAACATCAGGAAAGGGGAGACCATCATAGGCGGATGAGAACGGCTGGAAGAGAGACTGCCAGGACGCGTAGGGGGAGAGAAAGCACGGAAGGTAACCGGCAATGCGTTGGAGGGACCTGGATTCCGCGAAGCGGTGTGCCCTGGGACGAGATTGAAAGCGGAAAGCCCCCTCAGACAGCGTTTTGATAATCGGCTAATTTTTACAAGGAATTGCTGATGGCCGCCGACCGGTCAGCGGGAAAAATGCCTTGTTGGGTCCAGAAAAGCAGAGGAATACGCTTTCATACACGGTTTTCATTTGGGTAGGAACAAAAATGGGATATGGGATATGTGTAAAAGTATAGCAGAGAAATGGCTAGACATAAACCCATGATTCCGTGTAACATAAGTGTAATTTTTTTCATCAATGGGCAGCGATTCATGCAGCGCCCCAAGGCAGGATCTTTGGGGATATGCGGGGCTGTCGAAATGGATAAATTGCGGAGACAACATGAAGAGATATCACCTTTAAAATATCACAAGACTGGAGGCGAGGCGCCTGTGTCCAAAATTCTGGTTGTAGAGGATGACTTGGCCCTGAGCGCGGGGCTCTGCTTCGCGCTGGACGATTCCGGCCATCTCACCGTCGCGGCCTACACCTGCCAAAAGGCCCGGCAGCTTTTGAAAACCGACCAATTCGATCTGGTAATCCTGGACGTGAACCTTCCTGATGGAAACGGCTTTGGCCTCTGCCGGGAAATCAAAGCCTCCGCCCCGGAGCTGCCGGTTGTGTTCCTGACCGCCAACGACCTGGAGCGGGATGAGCTGAGCGGCTTCGATCTGGGCGCCGACGATTACATCACCAAGCCCTTCCATATCCAGATACTCAAGCGCCGGGTGGAGGCGGTTTTGCGCCGGGGCGTCTCCCGGTCTGGAGACGGCGGGTTTGACGACGGATTCCTGCGCCTGGATTTTCAGACTCTGACTGCGCTCCGGGGCGGCGAAAAGCTGGCCATTACCCCCAACGAATACAAGCTCCTGCGGCTTTTGACGGCCAATGCCGGGACTGTGGTGACGCGGCGTCTTTTGCTGGAAAAGCTGTGGGACAGCGAAGGCAATTTTATCGACGACCACACCCTCACGGTGACCGTGAACCGCCTGCGCGCCAAGATTGAGGACGCCGGACATACCTATATACAAACCATCCGGGGCATGGGCTATGTCTGGCTGGGGGCGCGGGCATGAGGCGGGACGGCGTCATGTGGATACCGCTCCTCCTGGCTTTGTCGGCGGCGCTTCTAATTCTCGCGGGGCTGCTGGAGCTTCCGGCTGTAATTTTCCGTCCCGCGGCCGCCGTCCTGGGACTGGCCGTTTTGCTGCTGACGCTTTTGTGGAAACGCCGCCAGGAGCGGCGGGAGACCGACTTTGCCAACAGCGTCTGTGAGACGCTGGACGCCCTGATAAATGGCCGGGAGCCGGAGAACTACCGCCCCTATGAGGACTCCCAGCTCTCTAAGGTGCAAGGAAAGCTCCTGCGATACCATGACCGGACCCAGGCGGGGCAGCGGCAGAGCGAGGCGGACAAGCAGACCATTCAGGAGCTGGTCAGCGACATCTCCCACCAGGTGAAAACGCCCATCGCAAACATCCGGTTGTTCACGGACATCCTGGGCCAGCGGGAGCTGCCGGAGGAGAAGCGGGCGGAATTTCTCGCCACCCTCGCCGCCCAGGTCCAGAAGCTGGATTTCCTCATGCGGTCCCTTATTAAAATGTCCCGGCTGGAAACCGGGACGTTTGCCCTGCGCCTGGAGGACGCTAGATTGTATGACACCATCGCCCAGGCGGTAAGCGGCGTCCTGCCGGCGGCAAACCGGAAGCACATTCAAATTGACGTGGACTGTGACAGCCATGAGACCGTCCGGCACGACCCCAAATGGACGGCGGAGGCCCTGGGAAATCTCCTGGACAACGCGGTGAAGTACACGCCGGAGGGCGGACGCGTTCACGTCAGCGTCCGCCCCTGGCAGTTCTACACCCGAATCGACGTTACGGACACCGGGATTGGAATTCCCGAGGAGCACTACAACGATGTATTCAAGCGCTTTTACCGGGCGCGGTCCTCCGCGGCGGCGGAGGGCGTGGGGCTGGGACTGTATCTGGCCCGGGGCATCATTACCCGGCAAAGAGGCTATATTACGCTGAAATCCGAAGTGGGAAGAGGCTCCGCCTTTTCCGTGTTTTTGCTGCGATAGGCGAGGTGCTTCATGGAGATTGTAACGGTTCAAAACCTGAAAAAATACTTTGGCGAGGGTCCCCGGCAGGTAAAGGCCGTGGACGGGATTGACCTCTCCATCGAAAAGGGAAAGCTCACCGCCATCATAGGGGCCTCCGGCAGCGGAAAAACCACGCTTTTGAACCTGATCGGCGGCTTCTATCCGCCCACGGAGGGAACCGTCACGGTGGACGGCGTAGACCTTAGCTCCCTGGGGGAGGAAGAGCGGACGGTCTTTCGCCGCCGGAGGGTGGGCTTTGTCTTTCAGGACAATCGCCTGCTGCCGGAGCTGACGGTCCGGGAGAACATCCTGCTGCCCCTGGCCTTGGACGGCTCCAGGCCGGACGGGGCTTTTTTCTCGGAGCTTACGGAATGGCTGGGACTCGGGAACAAGCTGGACGCCTTCCCCCATATGCTCTCCGGCGGCGGACAGCAATGCGCCGCCATCGCCCGGGCGCTGATTACCAGGCCCTCCATCCTCCTGGCCGACGAGCCTACGGGAAGCTTCGACGCCAAGACCAGCCAAAATGTGGCGGGGCTTTTGAAGATGACGGTGGACATTTTTCACCAGACCTTGGTGATGATCACCCACAATCCCGAGCTTGCCCAGCTGGCCGACCGTGTGGTACGCCTCCGGGATGGGCGCGTTGTAAAATAGGTCCATCCGCCGGCGCCCCGCCTCCTGTCGGGGCGCTGTTTTTTGCTTGGAGGAAAGGTACAAAACTGTGACAGTTCTGTACCTTGCTTGTGACATTGGGCTGGTATGCTGTAGTCAGCAAGAGATGCAGGAGGAACTTCCCATGGACGACATGCTGAAAACCCTGACCCGGCGGAGCTTTGCCGCCAGCCGGGCCCGGAACCTATTCGCGGTGCTGGCTATCGCGGTCACGGCGGCGCTCTTTACCGCTGTGGCCGCCATAGTCATCGGGACGATGGAATCCTTTACCCTGACCCTGCAAATGCAGAAAATGAGCCGGTCCGACGGCGACATCCGGTATTTGACGGCAGAGCAGTTCGAGGCCCTGGGCCAGGTGGACTTCATCAAGGCGGCGGGCCTGCGGATGCCAGTGGCCTACCTGGACAACGCCGTCCGGCACAATATTGAGTTCAACGTCCAGGACGGCGTGCAGGCGGAGCTGACCTTCTGTTCCCCCACCCATGGCCGTGAGCCCGCCGCGCCCAACGAGGTGGTTGCCTCCGACCTTGCCCTGCGGGACCTGGGGGTGGAGCCGGAGGCCGGGGCGGAAATCACCATCGCCTTTACCGCCCACGGACAGGACTATGCCCTCCCCATGGTGGTCTCCGGCTGGTACGAGGCTCTTGGCAGTCAGCTGAGCGTTCTGTGGGCCGGGACCGCCTTTCAGGAAGCCCACCCGGAGATTTTCCGGTATACCTACCACGAGGACGGCGACATGGCCGGGACCTATTTCTCCGATTTCACCGCCTACAGCGCATTTGGATTGGAGCGGAAGCTCCGGGAGCTGGTCTATGACCTGGGCGGCGAGCCGGATGACAGCGAAGCGCCCAACTATATCCTGACCGCCGTAAACCGAGCCACCAACGTCCAGCCCAGTATTCTACAAATCGCGGCGGCGGCGGCCTTTGCCGCGCTGTTCATGCTCTGCGGCTATCTGCTCATTTACAATGTGTTTGACATTGCCGTCATGCAGGACATCCGGCGCTTCGGCCTCTACCGGACCATCGGCATGAGCCGGAAGCAGGTGCGGACCCTGATGAACCGGCAGGCCCTCTGGCTCAGCGGCATTGGAATCCCCATGGGGATGCTGGCCGGTTTTTTCATCGGAAGGGCCGCTCTGCCCCTGATCATGAACATGGTGTCCACGGAATACCAGCACTTGGCCGCCGGGGTTTCTCCCTCTCCGGCCATCTTTCTGACGGCGACGGCCCTGACGGCGCTGACGGTATTTTGCAGCACCCGTAAGCCCATCCGAGTTGCCGCCAACACGCCTCCCATCGAGGCCTTCCGCTATGTGGAGCGCTTTGACCGGCGGCGGACCTCCCGCAGAAGCGCCCCGGGGGCCAGCATCCCCCGGCTGGCCTGGTCCAACCTGGGGCGGAACCGGCGGCGGACCGCGTTTATCATGCTGTCTCTGACGCTGTGCGTGGTGCTTTTGAACTGCGCGGGCACGGCGGCGGACAGCGTGGACGTGGAGAAGGAAACGTCCTTCATGATTCGCACGGATTTCGCCGTGGTGAACGCGGCCAGCTCCAGCAACGTCCGGGGCTTCTTCCGGCGCTCCGACGCTCTGCGGGCGGAGACCATCGCGGACATTGCCGCCCGGCCCGGAGTCACCGGCGGCTCGGCAATCTATAAAAACACGGCGGAGGATACCAATGTCACCTATGACTTCGGCCATCCCCTGACAGGGGAGACCTATGTGATGGAGGAGACCGGCCTCACCTTCGGTTCAGATGGGCTTAGAAGCTTCGGTCTGGGCGGCGACGGGCACATGCTCTGCAACGTTTACGGAATGGAGGAAACCGCCCTGGCCCGGATGGACCTGCGGGAGGGGGAGACGGACGCCCATGTCCTCTATGAGAAAATGGCCGCCGGAGAGGGCGTACTGGTGGGCGTGCACGTAGACCGTCAGGACATGTCTCTTGTACCGGAGCTGGATTTGGCGGACGTCGGCCAGAGCGTCACGGTCTACAAAAACGGCTCGCCGGTGATGGAACTGCCAGTGCTGGCAAAAGCCGCCCAAACTTCGGACGACGCGGAAATTGGCTATATCAGCAGCGGTCCCATCAAGACCGGCGGGGACGGTCTGAATCTGTACCTGCCTGTCAGCGTCTATGAGGAGCTGTACGACACTCCGACGGTCTACAAATACTCCTTTGACATCGAGGAGGGATACGAGGAGGAGATGACGGCGTTTTTGGAGGACTACATGGAACACAAAGACCCGGACATGAACTATCTCTCCGCCCAGGAGGCCCGGGAGAGCTCCGAGGGGACCCGGCGGATGATTCACTTTGTGGGCGGCTTCGTGGGGCTGATCTTCGGCTTTGCCGGGGTATTAAATCTGATCAATACCATCGTCACCTCGATTCTGACCCGCCGCCACGAGTTCGCCGCCATGGAGAGCGTGGGTATGACCCGTCGGCAGCTGACCGGCATGATGGTGTGGGAGGGCGTCTATTACGCGGCGGGGGCCTGCCTGTTGGGGTTCGTTCTGGCGGCGGCGCTGGATTTGACGCTGGTGAAACGCATGGTGGATTCCATGTGGCAGTTTACCTTCCACTTTACTCTGGTTCCCGCTCTGGCGGCCTGCGGGGTGCTGATGGCGGTGTCCGCCGTTGTCCCGGCGCTGGCCCTGCGCTGGTTCCACAGGGGCAGCATTGTGGAGCAGCTCCGGGCCGCGGAGTGACCATTTGAAAGGAGACACATTATGGAGAGTATTTTAAAGGCTTCCGGCCTCAAAAAGTATTACGGCGGCGGCGACACCCAGGTTCGGGCCCTGGACGGCGTGGACCTGGAAATCCAGCGGGGGAAATTCACCGCCATCATCGGAACCTCCGGCAGCGGGAAATCCACTCTGCTGAATATGCTGGGCGGGCTGGACACCCCTACGGAGGGGAGCGTCCGGATTGGCGGCACGGAGCTCGCGGGACTGGACCGGGAACAGGCGGCCATCTTCCGCCGGAAGCGGATCGGCTTTGTCTTTCAGAACTACAATCTGATTCCGGTGCTGACGGTGTGGGAAAACATCGTGTTTCCCCTCTCCCTGGACAGGCAGAAGCCGGACCGGGCGTTCATCATGAAGGTGGTGAAGCTCCTGGGGCTGGAGGAGAAGCTGGACAGCCTGCCCGGCCAGCTCTCCGGCGGCCAGCAGCAGCGGGCGGCCATCGCCCGGGCGCTGGCGTCCAAGCCCGCCATCATCTTGGCAGACGAGCCCACGGGGAACCTGGACTCCAAAACCAGCGACAATGTGATGGGCTTGCTGCAAATGAGCAGCCGGGAGTTTCATCAGACAATTGTAATGATTACCCATAATCCCGAGATTGCCCAGAGGGCGGACAGAGTGGTGCGGATCGAGGATGGGCGGATTGTAGCCTGAGAGGCGGCTTCTGGCGGCTTTGCTGGTGTGAGAAATGAGAATTTTATAAATAAAATGTAAGCCGGCGTGTAAATTATTATTTACACGCCGGCTTACAAATGTTAAGATAGGTGTACGGTATACGCAAAAATATTTTCGGCTTGGCCCTCAATTAAGACGGGGAAAGGGAGGAAATCTATGGCAATTCGCGAATTGGAAAAAATTTCGACAAAGGCGCTCATGCAGAGAATTATCAGTGAATTAGAGGGGCTGATCATCACAGACGCGGTGGGTCGTTATATTTATGTGAATCACCGCTGGAGCTCCCTGACCGGCTATACCCTGGATCAGGTAAAGGGGCGCTATGTGCGGGAAATCGTGTTGAATTCCCGGGTGGACGAGGTTCTGAAAAGCCAGAAATTTATATCAGGAGACGCTTTGCTTCTGAATATCCGCACCGGAGCGGAAGTTCCGGTTTACTGCTCGTATACGCCTTTGTTTCACGAGGGGGAAATTGAGGGCTGCTTTGTCTATATGATCCCCAAAAGCGAGCACGATTCTATGGCGATTCCGCCCAACGTGACAACGCTGCTGGAGGCGCTGAACAAGCAGCTGCTCCTGCTGCGCCCTCACTCCGTACTCATTTCCAATCCGTTGGACAACATCATTGGAGACAGCCCGCAAATTTTGAAAACGAAAGACGAAATTATCTGCGCCGCCCGGTCCTCTTCAACGGTCTTGATAGAGGGTGAAACCGGGAGCGGCAAGGAATTAGTCGCCCATGCCATCCATGAACTAAGCATGCGCCAGAACCACCGGCTGGTAAAGGTCAACTGCGCCGCGATCCCGTTGGAACTGCTGGAAGCGGAATTTTTCGGATATGAGGAGGGCTCTTTTACCGGCGCCCGCCGCGGAGGGCAGGCCGGGAAATTCGAAGTCGCCAACAATGGCAGCCTGTTTCTGGACGAAATCAATCAGATGCCCTTTTCCCTTCAGCCCAAGCTGCTAAGAGCCTTGCAGGAGCGGGAGATCGAGCGGATCGGTTCTTCTACGACCATTCCCATCGACACACGAATCATCTCCGCCACAAATATTCCGCTGAGACAATTGGTGCAGGATGGGAAGTTCCGCAGCGACCTCTATTTTCGGCTGAATGTCATTAAAATCCGCATTCCTCCCCTGCGGGAGCGGCGGAGCGACATTCCTCTGCTGATTGATCATCTGCTAAAGCAGCTGAATCTGCGGTTAAATCTGCAAATTCCCGGCATCACGGAAGAAACCGTGGAGCGGCTGATGGAGTATAGCTGGCCCGGCAACGTGCGGGAGCTGCAAAATGTGCTGGAGCGGGCCATGAATCTGGCCTGGTTTGAACCACTGGAGTGGAAATATTTTTCCGACTATTTCAGCCATCTGGATGATCCGACGGCACTTCCCGCAAAGCCTGACGCCGCCTGGGAACCAAAGAAGCTGTCCACCCTCCGCCAGCGCAAGGGCGCGGCTGAACGGGAAATGCTTGTGGAGGCGCTGGAGATTTTCCACGGGAACAAAACCGCGGTGGCCCGGGAGCTGGGCATCTCCCGCACCATCCTCTACCAAAAGCTCCACAAGTACGATTTAATTTGATAGAAGATATCCCAAGCCTCGCGCACAATCGTGAACATGCGGAAAGCGTCGGCCGTTTCCTCTGTCGCGCCCGGAGTTGGCATATTTTTTGCTTTATTATTTTGGCGTCACGGCCTTGACAAAGAACATTTTATGAGGGGGAAATGCCTATGAGGGAAACACTCGCGGTCTATGGCACGGGAACCATTGGAGCGTGCCAGGCGACGCTGACTTCTGGAAACGGGTATCCCACTGTGGTCGTTGGTCATTCGGAGGCAGGGCTGGCCCGCTGCCGGGATGCCATGCGGCAAAACTGGGACGATCTGATTGCGGAGGGACTCGCCACACAGGCAAACAAAGAGGCCGCCATGAACCTGGTGACCATTACAAAGGATGCCGCCGCTCTGAAAGGGGCCGCCGTAACCTTCGAGGCGGTGTCGGAGGACCCGGACATCAAAGGAGAGGTCTATCGGACCATTACGAAATATAACGGCTCCAACGCGGTCATTGCCTCTACCACCTCCTCGATTGACGCGGGAATTCTGGCGAAGCGGATTGAAAATCCCGCCCGCTTCCTGATTGCCCATCCCTTTCAGCCGGTTCATATGCTGCCGTTGGTGGAAGTGGTCCGCCATGAGCGGGTCTCTGAGGAGACTTTGGAGACCGTCTGCTCGTTGCTGCGGAAGCTAAACCGCCAAGTGGTAGTGTTGAAGCGCAGCGTGCCGGGATTTTTGGTCAACCGGTTTGCCCAGGCCCTGTTTCGGGAGGCAATCTATCTTATGGAGCAGGACATTGCCGGGGTGGAGGATATCGACCGGGCGGTCAAGTACGCCATGGGGATGCGCTATGCCTCCATCGGCCTGCTGGAATATTTCGACGCGGTGGGGTTTGAATTAGAGCGCGCCATCGCGGAAAACGTATACCCGGATTTGTGCGGCACAAAGGATATCCAAAAAACGGTTCTGGAGGGCTTGGCCTCCGGGCAGACAGGACAAGCTGCCGGAAGGGGCCTGTATGACTGGTCTCAAAAGGATGGAGACGACTTCCGAAGGAGAAAGCAGTCGCCCTACTTTGAAGGCGTCCGCCTTTGGGACATGCCGGGGGAAGCGCCCGCCTCGTCGCGGGGAACAGAATAGACTGAATAGAAAGGACTGGAATTATGGAAGCGAACAACTGGAAAATTACGTGCCTGTTTTACGGCACTCTGACCGCGCCTAAGGGCATCTTCTGCGCGGGCATTGATGAAGATAAGGTTATGCCCTTCGTGTACTGCGGATATCTGCTTCAAAACGGAAAAAAGAACATCCTGGTTGATACCGGCGTACATCAGGACAACATCCACGACGGCAAAGCCTGGGCAGGCTGTCCCGCTGTGGGCGGCAACCAATATGTGCTGGACGCGCTGAAGGGCGAGGGCCTGACTCCGGACGATATCGATGTCGTCATGTACACCCATCTGCACAACGACCACGCTGGCGGAGCGCTGCTGTTCCCGAACTCTCTGCACCTGTTCCAGAGGGACGAGTACCTCAACATGATGGCGCCGCTGCCCTCCCAGAAGATTCGCACCGACTATGATCCCCGCACTCCCGGCGATATCGCGCGGCTCAAGCACATCCAAATGATCGACGGGGACTTCGACATGGGCAATGGCCTGCGCCTGGTCAAGGTGCCAGGCCACACCCTGGGCGGCATGGCCATCCAGGTCCAGACCGCCGAGGGCAAATATGTGCTCACGGGCGACATGCCCCACGTTGGCTGCTGCCTGTTCCCCAAAATGGACAAGATGGAGCTGCTGGACGGGACCGTAGTGGACATCACTCCCGCCCCGGACAACTTCGGGCCCTATATACTCAATGGCGTGATTTACGACCACTACGCATGCTACGACTCCTTTGACAAGATTCTGCTGCTTGCCGAGGAGCGGGACCCCAAGTGGTTCCTCACCGGGCATGATATGTGGTGCGTGCGGAAAAAATATTTCGGGTAAGCCGACTGCTCAAATCATTTGTGTGTAAGGAGGTATTTACATGACGTCACAGGTTTGGATGCTCCTGATTACCGTAATCTATGTCCTGGCGATGATGCTGCTCAGCTGGTATATCGGAAAGAAAACCACGAAAGACGAGACGGAGTTCATGGTAGGCGGCCGGGAGTTCACCCCGCTGATGACCGCGGTGGGCAACGGCTCCATTCTGATCTCCGGCGGCTACCTGCCCTCCATCATCATGTACGGCTATATGTTCGGCATGGGCGGTATGTGGTTCTACCTGGGCTGGGGCACCGGCGCGCTGGTGGCTTGGCTGTGCTGGGCTGGCTTCTGGCGAACCTCCGGCGCTCTGACGCCTACAGAGTGGTTTGAGTACCGATACGGCAAAGGCGGCCGTATGGCCATTACCATCGTAATCCTCTTCGCCTCCCTGGCCATTCTGGGCTGGCAGTATGTGGGCTGCGGGGATACCATTGGAGGCGCGCTTGGCATTGATCCCAAGCTGGCCATGCTGTTGGTTGGCGTGGTAGTGACCGCCTATGTGGTGTTCGGCGGCATCTGGGCCGCTACGGCCACGGATTTGATCCAATTTTCCTGGGTTTTCGTTGTCCAGTTCCTCGTCCTTCCCGTTTACCTGATCGTCAAATATGGGATGCCGGACGCCTCGGTTCTGCCGGAAAACTTCCTGAGCCTTCCGTTCGGCTCCATTCCGGTGGTCCAGTTTGTGGCGCCCTCGGTGATTACGTTCCTGATGATGCACCAATCCCTGCTCAACCAGTCGCCTTATTGGGCCCGGGCCGCCGGCACTCGCAGCCTGAAGTCCTGCAAGAAGGGCTGGATGTGGACGGTGATCATCGCCTATTTCACCGGAGTCGTAGGCGCGTTTACAGGCTGCTATGCCCGCCAGCTGCTTCCCAACCTTGAGAGCGCCAGCACGGCCTTTGGCTCTTTGATGGGCATTTTGCCGATTCCCTTGGCGGCCTGCATCATGGCCGGACTGATGGCCGCCACCATGTCCACCTGTGACATCTACCTGGTCTCCGGCGTCAATCAGCTGGTCCGGGATGTCGCCCAGTATTTCCTGAAGATTCGGGATACAAAGAAACTGCTCCAATGGGCCAAATGGGGCACCATCATCTATGGGCTGGCTTCCGTGGCGTTCGCCATTTTCTGGAAGGGAGGCCTCAGCTACCTCTTTGCCTTCGGCACCGGCGTGGGCGCGCCGCTGTTTGTCTACTATCTGGATTCCTGGCTGCTTCGAGTTGGCAATCAAAAGGGAGCCATTGCCTCTGTGGCGGTTTCCATGGGCATCGTGCTGTACTGGGATATTCTCACGACGAACTCCGCGCGGGTGAACAGCCTGTGGCTGATTTTCCCCGCCTCTTTGATTACGCTGGTGGTTGTGAGCCTGTTGACGAAAACGGATACGGTTGCTCCGGTAGACGCCGCCAAAGGCCCGGACGCGCTCCAGACGGAGGTGCTGAAAACGCTGAAACGCGGCTATGGGAACACCGGCGCCATCATCACACGAATGACGCGGTATTGCGGTGAGCGCCAGCTTCAGGCCGCCAGTATTCATAAAGCGTTGGATTCTCTGGAGAAAAGCGGCTATGTGAAGCGGAAGGGCCAGCGCCTCATTCACCAGTTGTACTTCTCCCTGACAGAAAAGGGCGAGGCCGCAGCCGTCGCGCACATGGACGCCGCTGAGCTGAAAACCATTTCCAATTACGGGGTGGACGATCAGGCCTTGCGGTTCATGCGCTGGATTGAAAACGGCGACGCGTCTATGAGCGATATCTCTGGTAAATACTCCATCTATATGATGGAATTGAGCGCCATCTCGGAGCATCTGGCGGAGTTGGGGCTGGTGCAGGTTTTTGGCCAGACCCGTTTGCGGGCCAGGTTAACGAACGACGGACGGAAGCTGCTCGGAAAGGCCGAGGATTCCTGACTTCTTAAATGACCGCGGCGACATGAGCAAGCCCCGCTTTTCGAACTGTTTTTCGAAAAGCGGGGCGCTCTCTTTGCCCAATCGGCTGTGATATCCAGGGGATGGGAAACCTGCCTGTTCCTGGGTGTTTACCCGAAACGATCAGAAGTCGGTCCTATAAGGGCGGACGTCATGTCAATTCGGAAGGCGCGGCGGCAGGGGCTGTTACAGGTGGCCTAAAGAGCCATTGTCCGCTGAAATCTCGCTTATCGACCCAGCCAGAAAGGAGCGGATCAAATGACCGACAGAAAGAGAACGACAGCCATTCAGGCGCGGGCGACTGAGCAGGAAAAACGCTTACCCGGTTTCCGCTCATTAAAGCCTCAAAATGGATTCCAGTAACGTCCGCCGTTGGGGATATTCAAAAGCAGAGATATGACAATTAAAAGAAAGCCGCAGAAGAAAGCAATGTAATCATTTCTCAAAAACGGCTGTGCCCTGTACCAGGTCCGGGTTTTTTCCCGGCCAAAGCAGCGCAGCTCCATAGCGTTGGATACCACCTCAATGCGATCCAGGCTGGAGAGAATCAGCGGCATCAAAATGTTGGTGGCACTTTTCAGCCGCTTAAAGACCCCCGCTTTGCCGGACAGCTCCACCCCCCTGGCTTGCTGGGCCAAGGAGATGTCATGAAACTCTTTCATGACATCCGGGATATACCGCAGCGCCAGGGATACGGAGTAAGAGATGCGGTAGCTGACGCCTATGTGGTTTAAGGAGGAAGCGAATTCGCTGGGCTGGGTCGTGCAGATGAAGAGCATGACCATCGGAATGGTGGCGGTGTACTTCAGCACCACATTAAGATGGTACAGCAGCTGCTGGCTGGTAATGGTGTACCGTCCAATGATGGTAAACAACAGCGTTCGCGAGCCATAGATGGTAACGCCGTGCTCTGGAGAGAAGAGATAAATCAGCGCGTTGTTCAGAAGCAGAAACACCAGCGTGAAAATCAGCAGCACCTTGACATCAGCAAGGCGAATTTTCGAGATCTTGAACAGCACGACCGCCGCCAGGGTGAGGAAAATAAGATACCGGGTATCAAACGTAACCATGGCGGCAAACACCCAGCACATCATGCAGGCTAGCTTGGACGCGCCGGTAAGTGCATGGATAGGGGACTTGCGGTCAATGAAGTTGAACAGTTTAACCATGCTTCCTAGCCTCCCTGTCAAAGTCAATGAAGTGCTGGACGAACTGATTAGGGGCCTCCGCTCGACACATCAACGCGAGATCATAAAGGGATGTCTCCTTGAGGCTGGCACGCTGAATGATAGCGGGGTTTGTCAGAATGTTTGCCGAGGTGTCGTCCGCGATGATTTGCCCCTGGGAAAAGACGACTGCCCGTTTGGCATATTCCAACATCAAGTGCATATCGTGGGTGATCATCACCACAGTGATGTCCATAGCGCTGAGCTCTCGGAGAAACTCCATAATTTCCGTGTAATGACGGAAATCCTGACCGGCCGTGGGCTCGTCCAGAATCAGCATCTCCGGGTTCAGCACCAAGATAGCGGCAATGGTCACCCTCTTTTTCTGCCCAAAGCTCAAAGCGGAAATGGGCCATTTTCGGAAGGGGTAGAGACCGCAGATTTTCAGCGCTTCTTCCACCCGCGTCTGCACCTCGTTTTCGGGAACGCCCCGCAGCCGCAGGCCCAGCGCGACCTCATCGAAAATAAAGGATTTGGAGATCATCTGGTTGGGGTTCTGCATGACATATCCAATCCGGTCCGCCCGCTCCTTGATGCTCAAAGTGGACATGTCCTGGCCCTTGAACCGCAGCGTACCCTTTTGCGGTTTTTCAAAGCCGCAAATTACCTTGGAGAAGGTGGACTTGCCTGCGCCATTGGTGCCGGCGATGGCCAGCAGCTCTCCCTTTTCGATCGTCAGACTGACATTTTTTAGTGCGTGAAAGCCATTTTCATATGTAAAGTCGATGTTTTCCGCTGTAAGCAAAGCGCCCCCTTTGGGAGGCTCCTGGACAGAAAGCGGCTGGGTTCCCCAGGTCCGTATTTTCTCTTTGTCCGCCTCGGTGAGCTTTATGCTTCGAATACTTTGGGGCAGCGTCTCCGGCGTGATGGGAACATCCGCATAGCGCATGGCGGTCAGGTACAGCGGTTCCCGAATACCGTTTTCCAGCAGCAATCCGGTGGAGAGCAGATCATCCGGCGTGGAGTCCGACAGAATTTTTCCATCCCGCATTAAGATGATCCGATCCACATTCCTCCAAAGCACATCCTCCAGGCGGTGCTCGATGATGACAATGGCCGCTTGGGTGTCCTGATGGATTTGGTCAATCAGCTCAACCGCCTGCTTGCCGGTGGCGGGGTCCAGGTTGGCAAGAGGCTCGTCAAACAGAAATACCCGCACGTCGTTGATCATCACGCCCGCCATAGAGACCCGCTGTTTCTGCCCGCCGGACAGCTCGTCCGGCGCGTGATCCAAGTGGTGGCTGATCCCCACCTTTTCAGAGACGGCCTTTACCCGGGGAAGCATCTCCTTTTGCGGCGTGCAGGAATTCTCCAGCACGAAGGCGATGTCCTCCGCAACGGTCAGCCCGATAAACTGTCCGTCCGGGTCCTGGAGCACCGTGCCCACCGTTTTGGAGAGCTGGAAGATGCTGGTATCTTTGGCCTCCTCGTTGTTGATTTTCAGGCTGCCGCTTTGTTCGCCGGGGTACGCAAAGGGAATCAGCCCATTGATGCAGCTGGCAAGAGTGGATTTGCCGCAGCCGGAGGGGCCGGCAATCAGCACCTTCTCCCCAGGGTAAATGGAGAGGTTAATATTATGCAGCGTGGGTTCGGCTTGTGATTTATACTGAAAAGAAAAGTTTTCAAATTGAATGATGGGGCTGCCCATAAACACCACATCCCTTCTTTATATGGCTGATATAGTGAACAAAGTTGAAAACGTGTAATCCATGCGTTTTCAACCAGCGGACAATGGCCCGCCGGCATGTGAAACACGCTTTGTGCTCTATGAAGTCCAAACCGTGGCCGCAGATGCGGCCGTCCGCGGCCACGGTTCGCCGCGGAGTTGAAAAGAATCGGGTTGATTCTTTTCAACTTGTTTGACTATAGCCGGTCGCATACGGCGAGACGGCCGGTGGTCTCAGTCCTCTTTCTGGAGGGAGCCCTTCTTCGGACGGGCCGCCACATAAGCAACGCAGAGCAGCGTGCCCACCACAGCGGTGGAGACGATGTTGCCCGCGCTGCCCATCGCGCCTTGGAGGAAGATTTTCTCAACGGGCTCGCTGTACAGAAGAATATCCAGTCCGGGAGCGATCAGGCCCCAGGCAATCAGATGCGCCACAACCTGAGCGGCGTTAAAAAGGATGATGCCTTTGACGCCAAACTCGCCGTCGTCCAGACGGACCTTTTTGCCCAGCAGGCCCATGGCGAAGCCAAAGAAGGTAGATCCGGCGATCCAGCTCCACCAAACGCCCCAGCCTCCGGCCAGGTCGCCCAGGAAGTGGCCGATCAGGTTCATCAGCGCCCCGGCCATGGGACCGAAGAGCATGCTCATAACCGCCATGGTACCATAGTGGACACTGAGCTTCAGGTTGGGCAGGGGAGTGGGAATCGCGATGTAAGTACTGAGGACAAAAAACAACGCCGCGCCGATGCCGATGGCCACAATGGTCTTGATACTGAATTTTTTCATGATAAATTCTCCTTTATTAAGTATGAATGTAACTTCTGCTTACACCAAAGAAAAGGGAGGCTCCGGTTAAAAAATTTCCTCCCTGCGGGGGATGGCCTCCGCCGCTCCGTTTCTGGTCACCGCGATGGCCGCCGCCTTTGCGGCTTGCGCCAGGGCGGTTTCTGGAGAGCGCGTTTGCAGGTAGGCTGCCAGGAAATACCCCAAATAGGTATCTCCAGCCCCAGTCGTATCCACCGCGGTCACTGGAAAAGCGGGCTGCTTCAGGACCGTTCCACCACCAGCGAAAAGCGAGCCTTGGCTTCCCAATGTCAGCACCAGCTTTTTGAGGGGATACCGCTCCGCGAAGAGAGAAACCGCCCGCGAGATGTCCTCCGTACCCGTCAGCGAAGCCAGCTCCAGTTCGTTCATCACAAGCCAGTCCGCGAGTTGTACGGCGCTGCCGCGTAACAATTCCTCCGTTACCGGAGAGGGATTTACCCACAGCTCCATCCCCAGCGCGTTTGCCCTTTGGGCGATATAGCTGTTCTCGCAAATCTCATTTTGCAGCAGCAGCACGTCTCCGGCGGAGAAGCGCGCCAGCGTCTGATCCACCTGTGCCGGTGTAATGGCGGCGTTGGCGCCGTGGCAGATGAGGATGCAGTTTTGGCCGCTGTCATCCACTTGGATTATGGCGTGCCCTGTAGGAGCAGATACCGTTTTTACAAGATCTGCGCAAACGCCGGATGTTCCCAACGTCTCCAGCAGCATGCCGCCGTCCGGGCCGACACAGCCTGCCATGTGGACATCCGCCCCCGCGCGGGCCAGCGCAATCGCCTGATTTAGGCCCTTGCCCCCGGCGTGCTGGGAATAGCCGGTGGTTGATGCGGTTTCGCCGGGCTTCAAAAAATGCTCCACGCGATAGGTGTGGTCAATGTTGAGAGATCCAAAGCATAGGACCTTCACGATTTCACCCCTTTCCTAATGTTTGGAACAGGCCGCTAACCAGCGCGTCCCGCTGGATGTGGCGGACATAGCGCATCAGGTGCCGGCCTTTCGGGAATTGATAGCCCGCTCTTAGCGGCACGGGAGCCCGAACCAGCTGGTCCTCCATAAACCGCCCTCCGTCGTTTAGAAGCCACGCTATGGCGGTGACGTCCCAAATGGTTTTGGACCAACAGAGGTCGTGGGAGTAGGTGTTGACCTCTCGAATTACGTTGGAGGCGAGATAGCGGCAAAGCGGATTGGCGGGAAGGAGGTGTTGCTCCAGCTCGGATTTACTGACATTAAAATGCTCCACGACCCCCCAACAGGGAAGCTGCACCAGGGGAACGCCGCTGTTGAACAGCGTTTGGGCCGCAAGGACATCCTCAATGAGGTTGAATTCCTCCTGCTCCATACAGTGGTAAGCGCTGCCACCCAGCCAGATGACCACGATGTTGTTCTGAATTTCCGGTTGCTGGAGAATTGCTGAGGCGATGTCGGTAGCGGCCGCGATGCCGATGACGTAAAGCGGATTCTCCGGCGAATGGGCCATTGCCCGCTGGATCAAATCCAAGGAAGCGCCGGAGGCAACGGGCGCATCGGGGGCCTCCAAAAATCGGTCCGCCCCCTTGTAAACGCGTCCTTGGTAGGCCGAAGCCTCCGCCAGCTCCAGAACCTTGTGAATTTCTTCATAGCTTTTTTCCATGCCCTCCTGGGCTGAAGCGGCTTTTTCGTTGCAAAAAGGCGCGGCGTAAATGGCTTGCAGTTTCAGCCGCTCCGGGTGCCTAAGCAGATAAGCCAGAGCGAATTGGTCATCGACCTCATTAAAGGTATCCGTATCGATCACAACATCAACCGGCCGGTTCCCTGGAAATTCCAGCATTTTCTCCATTTGCCGGTCTGTCATGTCGCTCCTGCCCCCTCTGCCGCCGAGCTCCGGCTGACATGGATGGTCCAGTCCCCTCCGCGGCCACAGCCATACGCTTGGACGAAGCTTCCCTGATTTAGTCCCAGAGACAAATAGTCGCTGGAGGAGTTGAACAAAATGGGCTGGCCGGGTTGGACAAAGCCAAAGGATTTATGGTAGAGGACATTTTCCTGAAATACGGGTGTGCCTTGATGGGCCAGCAGAACGCGGAGCACGTCGCCATGCTGGAACCCCGCTTCTTCCACTTGGGCCAGGGTGATGTTAAAGACAATGCTGCCAAAGGGATCGCTGACACTGGTGACGATGCCGGAAGCGGAGCCTGCCTGTATTTCGGCGGTCTTTAACGCGTCTTTAATCTGTACAATGTCCGCTACCGGGTATTCCGGGCCGACGCCCTCAAAGCTGATGATGCCGGAGGCCAGCCGGGCCGCCGTATAAGCAAAGATGTCCCGGCCATGAAAAACGGAGTATGCCTCCGAGCCGCCCAAACGGTTGACGGTTTCGTCGATTTCCCGAACGGCGGCAATTCCTACCTTCTGGCTCAAGTGGGTCAGCGTGCCGTTATCCGGCGTCACCACGAAGTTTCCATCCTTTAGCAGCGCCACGCAGGCTCTTCGGGCTGTGCCAACGCCGGGATCTACCACCGAGACAAATACCGTTCCGGCAGGCCAATAGGGCTCTACATAGGCAAGCTCCATGCTGCCCGCCCATACGTCATACGCCGGGATATCGTGGGTGATGTCTACGCACTCCAGTTCGCGGTCCACCTGCTTGCAGACGCCTACCATGGACGCCACCGCGCCCCATTTTCTGGTGAAGTCTGTCTGCCAAACGATGCAGGGTTTCATCGGCATTGTGTGAGTCATTTTTTAGCTGTTTCCTCCATTCATAAACGTCCGTTGCCTCCCCGGATGGGGAGTTCAAAAAGCGGCAAAGCTCCCATGGGATTCCCGAACAACGGTTCTTTTTTAGTTTCATGCGCGAGACTGCTTTGTTTATCCGCGGGAGTCTGGACCGATGGAGATATGCCAGCTGTTTCCTGTGCCGATG
>CATOKC010000037.1 GCA_951800675.1 uncultured Oscillibacter sp. | reverse complement strand
ACCCCCCCCCTGGATTTCGACCGGGCCCGGCGGCTGTGCGCCGTGGACCCGCCCCGGCCCTGGGAGATCATCGCCATCACCTTTACCAACAAGGCGGCGGGAGAGCTGAAAGACCGCCTGGCCGCCCGCCTGGGGCCGGAGGCCAACGACGTCTGGGCCTCCACCTTCCACTCCGCCTGCGTCCGCATCCTCCGGCGGGACATTGACCGGCTGGGTTTTGCCAAGGATTTCACCATCTACGACACCGACGACTCCCGCCGGGTGGTAAAGGACGTTTTGAAGGAGCTGAACCTGGACGACAAGGCGTTTCCGCCCAAAAGCGTCCTCTCCGTCATCAGCGCCGCCAAGGACCAATACCTGGGCCCGGAGGAGTTCGCCCGGCGGCACAGCGCCGAGACCAACTGGCGGATGGGCCGCATCGCCAAGGTCTACGCGGCCTACCAAAAGAAGCTGGCCGCCGCCAGCGCCTTGGACTTCGACGACATTATCTACCACACCGTCACGCTTCTGAAACAGGAGCGGGAGGTGCTGGAGTACTACCAGAGGAAATTCCGCTACGTGCTGGTGGACGAGTACCAGGACACAAACCACCTTCAGTATCTCCTCACCAGCCTCCTGGCCGGGGGGCACCGGAACCTCTGCGTGGTAGGCGACGATGACCAGTCCATCTACCGCTTCCGGGGGGCCAACATCGAGAACATTCTGCGCTTTGAGGACCAGTATGAGGATGCCCGGACCATCCGTCTGGAACAGAACTACCGCTCCACCCAGAACATCCTGGACGCCGCCAACGCCGTCATCCAAAACAACACAGGCCGTAAGGGCAAAACCCTCTGGACCCAGAACGGCGGCGGGGAGAAGGTCCGCGTCCGCACTACTTTAAGCGAGAGCGACGAGGCCGCCTTCGTGGTGGGGGACATCCTGTCCGAGGTGGGCAAGGGGGCGCGTTTCCGGGACGCCGCCGTCCTCTACCGGATGAACGCCCAGTCCAACGCCTTGGAGTACGCCATGAAGCGCAGCGGCGTGCCCTATAAGGTGGTGGGAGGCATGAAGTTCTTCGACCGGGCGGAGGTAAAGGACATGCTGGCCTACCTGTGCGTACTGAATAACCCCCTGGACGACCTCCGGCTCCGGCGCATTATCAACAACCCCGCCCGGGGCATCGGCGGCGGCACCATGGACAAGGTGGCCCTGCTGGCGGAGCAGCAGGGTGCGTCCCTGTATGAAATCTGCCGCAACGCGGACCTCTTCCCGGAGCTGAAAACCCCGGCGAAAAAGCTCCTCCAGTTCGCGGACCTCATCGACGGCCTCCGCCGGGCGGGGGGAAGCCTGGCTCTGCCGGAGTTCTATGACGCGGTGTGTGAGCAGACCGGCTATACCCAGGCGCTAAGGGACAAGAACGACATGGAGAGCCGGGGCCGCCTGGAAAACGTGGAGGAATTGAAGTCCAACATCCTGGGCTTCCTGGACCGCCAGCCGGAGGACGCCACGCTTTCCGGCTTTCTGAACGAGATCGCCCTGTACACGGACCTGGACTCCCTGGAGGGAAGCGACGACTGCGTGACCATGATGACGATTCACGCCGCCAAGGGCTTGGAGTTCCCTCTAGTGTACGTGGTGGGCCTGGAGGAGGGCATCTTCCCCGGCAATTCCGCCCAGTTTCAGGAGGACGAGCTGGAGGAGGAGCGGCGGCTGTGCTATGTGGCCATGACCCGGGCCAAGCAGCGTCTGACCCTGACCAACGCCCGCCAGCGGATGCTGTACGGCAAAACTGCCAGCAACCGCCTCTCCCGCTTCCTGGAGGAGATTCCGGAGGAAAACCGAGACTGGGAGGGGAAGGACCTCCGGCCCGGCGGGAGCTTTGGCGGCTCCGCCTATGGCGGCGGATACGGCAGCTTCGGGGGGGACGGCGAAGGGGCCCGGCCCTCCACCCCGGTCTACGCCCGCCCGGCCCGGCCCGCCTATCAGGAGGCCCGCCGGACGGCGGTGAGCCAGACCGCCCCGCCGCCCATGGCTTTGAGCAAGGGGGACCGGATTGCCCACGGCGTCTTTGGCGAGGGCACGGTGCTGTCTGTCCAGCCCATGGGGGGCGACGCCCTGGTCCAGGTGGACTTTGCGGGCGCGGGGCAGAAGAAGCTGATGCTGAAGGCGGCGGCGAAGCATTTGAAGAAGCTGGACCCATAAAAAAGAGATGCGCCGGAGGATTGCCCTCCGGCGCGTTTATTCTTAACAGCAGCATCCGCCGCAGGGGATGCGCTTGATACACTCCGCGCTGATCTGGGGCGGGAGGCTCATGGTCATGGCGCCGCTGTACTCGATGCAGACGCACTCGCCCGGACGGAAGCAGCAGGCTTCGTTGGTATGGACCAGCACCTCCTGGCAGCCGCACAGGTCGCAAACCAGCAGGTCGCAGCAGTTTACCCGCAGGATGCGGGCGCGCATAACCACAGGCTCCCGGCACTCCATCTCCTGGGCGCACTCATTGCAAACAGATTCCATAAGGGGACCTCCTATCACATTGGATGTACTCCATCCTATGCGCAAGGCCCCTCAAAGGTCCCGGAAACGCTCCCGGAAACGCTCTTGGGCGTATGCGGACACCTCCTCCCGGAGGGCCTGATAGGCGGCAAGCAAAGCCTCCGCCTCCTCCGTCAGCGCCGCGCCGCCGCCGTGGCGGCCCCCGATGGTGGAGGCTAGCAGCTTGCAGCCCATGGCCTCCTCGGCAGTGCGGATGATGCGCCAGGCCTTGGAATAGGCCATGCCCATGGACCCCGCCGCCGCCCGGAGGGAGCGCTTTTCCCGGACCTCCTCCAACAGGGCGGCGACGCCGGGGCCGAAGCGCCGCTGGCCCTCATCGTCCAGGAGGCGGAGGGTGACGGCGAGGCGCAGGTCATTGGTGGTTTTCATCGGTGTACTCCTCCCGGCCGGTCAGGACCAGCTCGCCGTATTCCTGATTCCAATCCAGAATTTCCGTGTAACGAAAGACCGCGCCGTCCTCCCGGACCTCGGCGACGGGATACTCTACATGGAAATAGTGGAAATCCTCCTCAAGATTCAAGCCGGGGCCGCCGGGCCGGATGGGGCCGGCCTCCTCATAGGGGACCCAGATTTCAAAGCCGGGCCGGCCGCTGTCTCCGGCGCTCTCCCAGGTTTTGACCTCCACCCGGTCCAAAAGCAGTTCTCCCGTTTCGTCTGGCTTGTAGACCTCCGTGACATACCGGGACCCGGCGGGGCCGTCCTTGTACTCGGCGGTGAGTTCCTTGGTCTCCGGGTGGGCCTCCGCCCCTTGGAGGGTGAAGGCGTATTGGTACTGTTCCGTCTCCGGGTCCCACATCCAGCAGTAATAGGGGATGGTGTTGTTGGTCGTCCAGCCGACGAGGCCGAAATCCGTATTGCCGTCGAAATTCAGGTCCAGGGCCTCCAGGGTCTCCTCCGGGGACCAGCACTCCGTGTAGTTATAGAACTCCTCTGTCATGCCCAGGTCCCATTCCGCCCCGATGGCCTCCCGGCTCAGGACGGTTTGAATCAGCTCCTCCCCGCCGTACACCCGGACCTCCCGGACGCCGAAGCTGTGCTCGTTCACCCGTTTTCCCGCGGCCTCCAGTGTGAGAGTCCGCCCGTCGGCCAGAGGGACCTCCAGGGTCAAGAACACATGATCCTCCGAGGGGACCTCCTCCACAGGGAGCTCCTCCGGGGAGGCTTCCGCCGGGGTCTCCTGGAGCGGCGGGGTGGAGGATTCTTCCCGCACCACCTCCGCCGGGGCGGTGCAGGCGGAAAGCATCAGCAAGACCAGCAGCAAAATCAGCACACGGCGCATCGCTCAATATCCTTTCCCAGCGATATTTGTCAGACCCAATATAGCAGGTTTTTTCCTGGAAGTGGTAACAAAAAGGTGACAGTTTTCTAGTTCTCCTCCCTCCGGGCTGGAAATCAAACCCAGCTTGACATCCCGCCCCACTGGCGGTATCATGTTATACAGGAAAAAATCGGCTCGGGTCCGGGCCGGTGGAAAATCGTCAGGAGGGTTTTCTTATGGAAAAGAAGGTAAAGAGAATCGGCGTTCTCACCAGCGGCGGCGACGCGCCGGGCATGAACGCGGCGGTGCGGGCGGTGGTCCGGGCCTCCATCACCCGGGGCATCGGCTGCATCGGCATCCGCCGGGGCTGGAACGGCCTGATCACCAGCGACTTTGTACCCCTGAATTCCTCCAGCGTCAGCCATATCATCAACAAGGGCGGCACCATGCTCTACACCGCCCGGAGCCTGGAGTTCATGGAAGAAGCGGGCCGGGCCAAGGCCCTGGCCACCTGCCGCCTGCTGGGTCTGGACGGCATTGTGGCCATCGGCGGCGACGGCACCTTCCGAGGAGCCCTGGCCATCTCCCGCCAGGCCGCCAAGGACGGCATGGACCTCCGGGTAGTGGGCATCCCCGCCACCATTGACAACGACATCGGGTGCTCCCACTACACCATCGGCTTTGACTCCGCCTGCAATACGGCCATTGAGTGCATTGATAAGCTCCGGGACACCATGCAGTCCCACGAGCGCTGCTCCGTGGTGGAGGTCATGGGCCGCCACGCAGGCTACCTGGCCCTGTACGTGGGCATCTCCGTGGGCGCCACCGCCGTGCTGATCCCCGAGCGGGAGCCGGACTTTGAAAAGGACATCGTGGAGAAGATCCGCCGGGCCCGCCTGGCGGGGACCACCCATTACATGGTGGTGGTGGCCGAGGGCGCGGGCAGCGCCATCGAAATCAGCCAGCGCATCCACGACGAGCTGGGCATCGACCCCCGGGTGACGGTGCTGGGCCACATTCAGCGGGGCGGCTCCCCCACCGCCCGGGACCGGGAGACCGCCAGCCGCATGGGCTATGAGGCGGTGAAGGTCCTGGCCGAGGGCACGGGGAACCAGATCATCGGCATTCAGAACGGCCTCCTGGCGGACATGGAGATGGAGGAGGCCCTGGCCATGACCAAGCCCTTCCAAATGGACCGCTATCAGATTCTGGAGGCCCTGACCAACAGCTGCGGCCCGGACTTCTAAGCCGTCCCGCGAAAAACCGGCAGGGAGGATACATATAGGCTGGGGCCGGGGGCGTTTTGTCCCTGGCCCCGCGACAAATAGGAGGAGTTATGGAAAAAGTCAGACTGGGGCGGACGGAACTGATGGTGACGAAGACGGCCTTCGGCGCCCTGCCCATCCAGCGGATTCCCAAGGCCGACGCGGTGAAGCTGGTCCGCCGGGCCGTAGACAGCGGGATTAACTACTTCGACACCGCCAACATGTACACCGACAGCGAGGAAAAACTGGGCGAGGCCCTGGAGGGCGCGCGGCAGAATGTGGTCATTTCCACCAAGAGCGGCGGGGGGGACAAAAAGACCGTCCTCAGCCATATTGAAAAGAGCCTCCGCTCCCTGCGGACGGATTACATCGACCTCTTCCAGTTCCACAACCCCGCCAAGCTGCCGGATATAAACGACCCCGACGGCCCCTTCGCCGCCGCCTTGGAGATGAAGGAAAAGGGCTATATCCGGCACATCGGCATTACGAATCACCGGCTGTTCATCGCGCGGGAGGCCATCGCCTCCGGGAACTTCGAGACCTTGCAATTCCCCTTCTGCTACCTCACCACCGAGAAGGAGCTGGGGCTGGTGGAGGACTGCGCCCAGGCGGACATGGGCTACATCGCCATGAAGGGCCTCTCCGGCGGCCTTCTGAATAACGCCGAGGCCTGCTACGCCTTCATGCAGGAGTACCCCAATGTGGTGCCCATCTGGGGCATCCAGCACGAGTGGGAGCTGGACCAGTGGCTGGAGCTGACGGAGCGGAACCCCCGCCTCACGCCGGAGCTCCGGGCCGTCATCGAGGCGGACCGGAAGGACCTGGCGGGAAGCTTCTGCCGCTCCTGCGGCTACTGCCTCCCCTGCGCCGCCGGGATTGACATTCCCCAGGCGGCCCGGATGTCCGCCCTGCTGCGGCGCTCGCCCTACCAGCCCTACATGTCGGACGCCTGGCACGAGAAGATGCACCAGATTGAAAACTGCGTCCACTGCGGCGCCTGCAAGAGCCGCTGCCCCTATGGGCTGGACACGCCGAGCCTGCTGGTGGAGATGCTGAAGGATTACGACCGGTTCTACGCGGAACACCGCGACGACGCCTGAGCCGGGGAATAGCGGAAAGGACAGGAGGCACCACATGGAAGGCAAGCTGATTTTGTATATCGCCATGTCCCTGGACGGATATATTGCCGAGCCGGATGGCGGTGTCCGTTTTTTAGAGGAAACCCCGGGCCCCTCCCCCGACTTGGGCTATGAGGAATTCTACGGCTCGCTGCAAGCGGTTATCATGGGCGGAACCACTTACCGCCAGATAAAAAACGAGCTGTCCCCCGGCAAATGGCCCTATGAAGGGGTGCCCTGCTACGTCTGCACCCGCTGGCAGGGTCAGAACGACCCGAATGCCCGGTTTACCTCTCTGCCGCCAAGGCGGCTGCTGGAGCTGGTTTTCAAAGAACACCCAGGGAATATCTGGCTTATGGGCGGCGGGGAAACCGTACGCCGATTCATGGAAGAAAACCTGATTGACCTCTATTACCTATATGTGATGCCAACGGCGCTTGGCAGCGGGATTCCGCTGTTTCCGCCAGGATTTCCAAAGACCGGCCTCCGCCTGGAACGCTGTGGGGCCATAGGGGAAATTGCCGAGTTGGTTTACCGGAGGCAGCTTCCCTCCGCATAAGCGTCCCCCTGAGAAAGGGCGCGGCGTCCCCGCCGGAAACCCGGCGGGGACGCTGTTTCGCTCTGGAACGGGTCCCTGTGGAAAAGGGGCCGGGGGATATTTCTTCCCCCGGCCCTGAGGCCCGTTCCAGAGGCGCTTACTTTTTCAGCTGCTTCTGGAGCCAGTCCTTCCCGTCCACGAACCGGGAGACGATGAAGCAGGTCACGTAGTCGCCCGCGGCGTTGATCATCGTCGCCGGGGGGTCCACCAGGTTGCCGATGACCACCAGGATGGGGAAGGCAATCTCCATCTGGGCGGGGAAGAAGATGGAGCAGATGATGTACTCGCCGATGTACCCGCCACCGGGGACGCCGCTCATGCCCACGGAGCTGAGCACCGCCACCAGCACCACGGGGATCAGCATCCCAAGGGACAGCTTCTGTCCAAATACCCCCAGCACAAAGGCGATTTTCAGCACGCAGGAGAAGCAGGACCCGTCCATGTGCATGGTGGCCCCCAGGGGCAGCACCATGTCCGCCACGTCCTTGCGGATGCCGGTGTCCGCGGCCTCCTCCATGTTGGTGGGAATCGTCGCCACGGAGGAGCAGGTGCCCAGAGACACCACGGCGGGTTTCGTGATGTGCCGGAACATGACGCCGATGGCGCCCTTGCCGCCGCCGAACCAGGCGAAGAGGGGCCAGGCGGTGAAGATGTAGACAAAGCACAGGGGATAGTACACCGCCAGGGCCCGGGCGTAGTTCTCCGTAATCTGGGGGCCGTAGGTAGCCACCAGGTCGGCGAAGAAGCCGAAGAAGGCAATGGGGGCGTAGTAGGTGATGATCTTCACGAATTTCAGCATCACGCTGGCCAGATCATCCAGGAACCGTCCCACAGGGGTCTCCTTGCCGCCGTTGAGGTTCACGGCAAAGCCGAAGAGCAGGGAGAACACAATCAAAGGCAGCATGGCCCGGCGGGTCAGGAGGCCGCTGAAATCGCTGGCGGTGAAGAAGTTCACAATCATGTCCGCCAGGGTGGCGTACTCCCCAATCTCCTCCGCGGCCAGATTCGTCCAGGCGGCGGGCACCGGCGGGAAAACCATCATCAGCACATACATGATGACGGCGGCGATGGCCCCGGTGACCACGAAGGTTCCCACGGTGACGCCCATGATCTTCCCCGCCCGCTTTCGGCTCTCCATGTTCGCCACGGCGCTGGAGATGGAGGCAAAGACCATGGGGACCACCACGCAGAACATCAGGTTGATGAACACGGTGCCCAGGGGCTTGAGGACCGTGGCGCCGGTGCCGGAGACGACGCCTCCGCTTCCATCCGCCTCGGCGGGCCAGACCCAGCCCAGAATGGCGCCCAAAATCATAGCGCCTAGCATGATGGCTAAAAAGGCGTAGTTTTTCGCGATGGATTTCTTTTCCATAATGTCCCTCCTGCTTTACTCACACAATGGTTGATCCGTCAAATCCTCGTCCGTAATCTCGCCGGTACAGACCACGTTGGTGGGCCCGGTGAGGCACAGCTCCGTAATTTGGCTGTGGACCCGCTCCAGATCGATGAACAGCGTTCCGCCGGTCATGTCCCCCCGGACCTGATGGCCGCTGACCTTCCCTTGAAGGGTCAGCACCGCCGCCACGGACCCGGTGCCCGTGCCGCAGGCGTAGGTGAAATCCTCCACCCCCCGTTCAAAGGTTCGCTCATAGAAGCGGTCCTCCCCGGTGAGCTCGTAGAAGTTCACATTGGCTCCCTTGGGAAAGACCGGGCTCCAGCGGATTTTCCGGCCCAGCTCCCGGAGCTCGTTTTCGTCGGCGTTTTGCAGGTTGTGGTACGGGACCACCGCGTGGGGCAGCCCCGGGTCCCCCAGCTCCACGTAGGAGCAGTTGTACCGCACGCCGTCCACCTCCACCGGGCAGTCCAGCTTTATAGTGGCGGGGTCGTTGAGGCGGACCCGGTAGAGCCGGCGGTCGATTCTCCGGCCAAACACCATCCCGGCAGTGGTCTCCACGGCCTGGGCCTCCTTGGCGAGGCCATTTTCAAAGCCGTAGCGGCAGATGCACCGGGACCCGTTGCCGCACATCTCCCCCACGCTGCCGTCGGAGTTGAAAAACAGCATCTTGAAGTCGCCGCCCTGGTCCGCCGCTTCCACCACCATCAGCCCGTCGGCCCCAATGGACAGCCTCCGCTGGCACAGCGTCCGGGCAATCCGGGGCAGCTCCTCCAGGGGCAAGCGCTCTTCCAGGTTGTTGAGGATGATAAAGTCGTTTCCGGCCCCGTTCATCTTCCAGAATTTCATGGGTCCTTCCTCCTTGTCTGCGTTTCATTATAATCGCACTCTCCGCAAATGAACACCGGAGAATGTGCTGGAAACCTTGCAAAAGGTGCGGAGCCTCTCCGGGCCCCTCCGTTGACAGGACCGGGGAAGTATGGTATATCAGTATCAGGCGAGAGGGGAACGGCTTGGCCTCCATACATAGGAGGTGACGACGTGACGGTTCTGGAAACCCTGGCGTTACTGAACCTGCTAGCCGTTGTGATCTTTGGCGTTATTAGCGTAACGAAAAAGAAATAACCGCCCCCCGGCATAGGAAGCGGCCAAATCTCCAAGCTCAAAACTTGACGAGGTTGAGCTGCGGCCGATGCCCCGACCGCGCCCCTCTTGCCTTGATTATACCAGCCCCGCCCGGGGCTGTCAACCATAAATCCCCGGAAAGGAGGCCCCGCCATGCCCCGGAAGAACGCCCGGAACACCAAGGGCCGCATCATTGCCGCCGCCTGGAAGCTCTTTTACGAGCAGGGCTATGAGGACACCACCATTGAGGACATCGTTTTTGAGTCCGAGACCTCCAAGGGCTCCTTTTACCACTACTTCGACGGCAAGGACGCCCTGCTTGGCACCCTCTCCAACGTCTTTGACGAGAAGTACGAGGCGCTGCTTCCCGCCCTTTCCCCGGAACAGGACGCCATTGAGAAGCTGGCCTTTTTGAACCACGAGCTCTTCGCCATGATCGACGGGGGCATCTCCCTGGACCTGCTGGCCCGGCTTCTCTCCACCCAGCTCCTCACCCGGGGGGAGAAGCACCTGCTGGACCGGAACCGGACCTATTTCAAGCTGCTGCGGAGCATCATCGCCGAGGGCCAGCGGGCGGGCCAGCTGCGGACGGACCGGACGGTAAACGAAATCGTGAAGGCCTACGCCCTTTGGGAGCGGGCGCTGCTGTACGACTGGTGCCTCTGCGGCGGGGAGTACTCCCTGGTGGCCTATACGGACGCCATGACCCCCACGTTTCTGGAAAGCTGGCGGGCCTGACGGGATTTTGATTTTTTGACAAATTGGCTTCCTAAAAATTGTACGGCTTAGAAGGCTTGCTGTTTCGATATTTTGCCCAAAACCGGCAGAACGAAGGATAGACTTCATTCTATACTTCGTTCTGTCTTTCATTCTAGTAAAAAGTGTGCTATGATAGCACCCATTGAACGGAAAAGGAGAGAGATTTCATGTCTACCGCACAAATCTGCATCATGGGTACCATCATCGCGTACCTCTGCTTCGTCATCTTCACCGGGGTGATGATCGGCCGCCGCTCCAAGAAGAGCGCCGAGGGCTTCTACCTGGGCGGCCGGGGCATCGGCCCCCTGGTCACCGCCATGAGCGCCGAGGCCTCCGATATGAGCAGCTACCTGCTTATGGGTATCCCGGGCCTGGCCTACCTCTCCGGCGTGGCGGATGCCAGCTGGACCGCCATTGGCCTGGCTGTGGGCACTTACCTGAACTTCCTGCTGGTTGCCAAAAAGCTCCGCCGCTACAGCGTGAAGCTGGACGCCATCACCATCCCCAGCTTCATCTCCAAGCGCTATGGGGAGAAGAAGCCCGTCATCATGTGCATTTCCGCCCTGATTATTCTGATCTTTTTCGTGCCCTATGTAGCCTCTGGCCTTGCCGCCATCGGCAAGCTCTTCAACAGCCTCTTTGGCTGGGACTACATGGCAGCGGTGATCGTCGGGGCCATCGTCATCATCAGCTATACCTCCATCGGGGGCTTCAACGCCGTGGCAACCATGGACCTGATCCAATCCGTCATCATGACCGCCGCCCTGGCCGTCATCGTGGTCTTTGGCGTGGTCCAGGCGGGCGGCATGGACGCGGTCATCGCCCACGCCCAGACCCTCCCCGGCTTCTTCAGCTTCACGGAGACCTATAACGTCTCCACCGGGGCGGCGGACCCCTACGGCATCATCCGCATCGTCTCCATGATGGCCTGGGGCCTGGGATACTTCGGCATGCCCCACATTCTGGTCCGCTTCATGGCCATCCGGGATGAAAACGAGCTGACCCTCTCCCGCCGCATCGCCGGGACTTGGGTGGTGATTTCCATGGGCGTGGCGGTGTTCATCGGCATCGTGGGCCACGCCGTCTCCGCCGCGGGCCGGGTCCCCTTCCTGGAGGGCAGCGCCACGGAGACCATCATCGTCAAGCTCTCCGACCTGCTGTCCACTTACGGCATCTTCCCCGCCATCGTGGCGGGCTGCATCCTGGCGGGCATCCTGGCCGCCACCATGTCCACGGCGGACAGCCAGCTGCTGGCGGCCTCCTCCGCCTTCTCGGAGAACATCGTCCAGGAGGTTTTCGGCGTGAAGCTGACGGAGAAGCAGACCATGCTGATTGCCCGGCTGACGGTGGTGGTCATCGCCGTCATCGCCCTCTTCCTGGCCTCGGACCCGGGCAGCAACGTGTTCCAGATCGTGTCCTTCGCCTGGGCGGGCTTCGGCGCGGCCTTCGGCCCTGCCATCCTCTGCGCCCTCTATTGGAAGCGGAGTAACCGTCAGGGCATCATGGCGGGCCTGATTGCCGGAGGCGTGATGATCTTCGTGTGGAAGTTCCTGGTGCGCCCCATGGGCGGCGCGCTGGACATCTACGAGCTGCTGCCCGCCTTCGTGGTGGGCCTGGCGGCCATCGTGATTGTGAGCCTCCTGACCCCGGCCCCGGACGCGGGCATCGAAAAGCTCTTCGACGAAGTGAGGGAGAAGTAATTCCGGCATAAAAGCCGCCCGGGGCACGGTCCCGGGCGGCTTTTTGAATTTTCCCCTTGACAAAACCCGGTTCCCCCCGTACAATAGGGCCTGTTGAACGACGATGAAGGGAAAAAAGACGGGGATGTCCCGCCCTCAGAGAGCCGGCGGATGGTGCGAGCCGGCGGGGGAGCCCCTGTGCATGACTGGTCCCGGAGTCTCCCGCCCGAGAGGTAGGGCGGGGCGGTTCGCCCCCGTTACCGGGCTCCAAGGGCCGCGCGTAAGCGGCTGAACAGGGTGGTACCGCGTGGACCCACGCCCCTGGCCGGTTTGGCTGGGGGCGTTTTCGTCGTTTGAGAAAGGAGAGAGGCCATGAGCATGGGGTTTGGAATGGGCGGATTTGACAGCCTGATGTTTACGATTGCCCCGATCTTTATCACGGTTGTCTTCGTACTTGTTATAGGAGGTATGATCCTGTTCGCGGTCCGGGGAGTCAGTACCTGGAGCAAAAACAACGCCTCCCCCCGGCTGACGGTTTCCGCCCAGGTGGTCACCAAGCGGACCAGCGTCAGCCATCATCACGGTCAGAACAACATGCACCATTCTTCCACCTGGTATTACGCCACCTTCCAGGTGGAGAGCGGGGACCGGATGGAATTTGCCGTCAGCGGCCCGGAGTACGGGATGCTGGCGGAGGGAGATCAGGGAAGCCTGACCTTCCAGGGCACACGGTATCTGGGCTTTGAGCGGAGCTGAGCCGAGTTCTGCCGACAGAAAGGCAGTCCCTGGTGGAATGGCCTGACCAGGGGGTCAGGCCCCACAAGGAAAGTGCATGCTCCTACCCAGGAATCAGCATTTCGGGGTGTTGTACCAGTAGGAGGGTAGTCCCTGGGAGCATATCAGGCCCACAGCGCAGCACCGCATCAGCGGCAGCGGAAAGAGGAGAAAGTCCATTCAGCAAGCGCCAAAACTTCCGGCCCAAGGAAATGGCCTGACCAAGAGGTCAGGTCCCCTATCCTCCCCTAAAAAACCAATCTCACTTCGCGGGGGGTTCTGCCGATAGAAGGCCAAATTACTTCTTTTTCTCTTTTGGACCGTGCACGGCCCGTTTTCTCTTTTTCTTCTGGAAGAAAAAGAGAAAATGGGGGGTGCAATGAACCAGCCATCGCTGGTATCCATTCTCCCCCGCCCGCAAGGGCGAGCAAAATCCCCCGCTTTGTAAAAGCGTCCAATAATAGCCATATTATCAATAGAAGGAGATCACACATGAAGTACGATTTCACCGCCATAGAACAAAAATGGCAAGCCAAATGGCTGGAAGAAAAACCCTTCACCGCCGTCAACGGCGACAAGAGCCGGGAAAAATTCTTCGGCCTCATCGAATTCCCCTACCCCTCTGGCCAGGGCCTCCACGTGGGCCACGCCCGGCCCTTCACCGCCATGGACATCATCTGCCGGAAAAAGCGGATGCAGGGCTATAACGTCCTCTTCCCCATCGGCTACGACGCCTTCGGCCTGCCCACGGAGAACTACGCCGTGAAAAACCACATCCACCCCGCCAAGGTCACCCACGACAACGTCTCCAACTTCCGCAAGCAGCTTCAGATGCTGGGCTACTCCTTCGACTGGGACCGGGAGGTCAACACCACCGACCCGGATTACTACAAGTGGACTCAGTGGATCTTCCTCCAGATGTTCAAGAAGGGCCTGGCCTATAAGGCCTCCATGCCCGTAAACTGGTGCACCAGCTGCAAAATCGTCCTGGCCAACGAGGAAGTGGTGGAGGGCGTGTGCGAGCGCTGCGGCGGCGAGGTCATCCGCAAGGAGAAATCCCAGTGGATGCTGGCCATCACCAAGTACGCCGACCGGCTCATCGACGATTTGGAGGACGTGGACTTCATCAACCGGGTCAAAATCCAGCAGCGCAACTGGATCGGCCGGTCCGAGGGCTGCGAGCTGACCTTTGAGACCAATATGGAAGATACCGTCAGCGTCTACACCACCCGGGCGGACACCCTCTTCGGATTGTCCTATGTGGTCATCTCCCCGGAGCATCCCCTGCTGGAAAAATGGAAGGACCGCATCGGCAACTGGGACGAGGTGGCCGCCTATCAGCAGGAGGCCGCCCGGAAGTCCGACTTTGAGCGGGGCGAGCTGAACAAGGAGAAAACCGGCGTCCGGCTGGAGGGCGTCCTGGTCACCAACCCCGCCAACGGCGAGACCGTCCCCATGTTCGTCTCCGACTACGTGCTGATGGGCTACGGCACCGGCATCGTCATGGGCGTGCCCGGCCACGACCAGCGGGACTGGGACTTCGCCACCAAGTTCGGCCTGCCCATCATTCCTGTCGTGGCGGGGGGCGATATCAGCAAAAGCGCCTATACCACAAAAGACGACGGGATCATGATCAACTCCGGATTCATGAACGGAATGACGGTCAAGGAGGCCATTCCCGCCATGAAGGAATACGCCGTGGAACACGGCTTCGGCGTGAAAAAGACCAACTTCAAGCTCCGGGACTGGGTGTTCAGCCGCCAGCGCTATTGGGGCGAGCCCATCCCCCTGGTGAACTGCCCCAAGTGCGGCTGGGTCCCCCTGCCGGAGGACCAGCTTCCCCTGCTTTTGCCGGAGGTGGAGAGCTATGAGGTCACCGACACCGGCGAAAGCCCCCTGGCGAAGATGACGGACTGGGTGAACACCACCTGCCCGAAGTGCGGCGGCCCCGCCCAGCGGGAGACGGACACCATGCCCCAGTGGGCGGGCTCTTCCTGGTACTTCCTGCGCTATATGGACCCCCACAACGACAAGGCCCTGGCCTCCAAGGAGGCTTTGGACTACTGGTCCCCCGTGGACTGGTACAACGGCGGCATGGAGCACACCACCCTCCACCTGCTGTACAGCCGCTTCTGGCACAAGTTCCTCTATGACATCGGGGTCGTGCCCACCAAGGAGCCCTACGCCAAGCGCACCAGCCACGGCATGATTCTTGGCGAGGGCGGCGAGAAGATGTCCAAGTCCCGGGGCAACGTGGTGAACCCCAACGACATCGTGGCCCAGTACGGCGCGGATACTATGCGCCTGTATATCATGTTCGTGGGCGACTTCGAGCAGGCGGCCATCTGGTCCACCGAGGCGGTGAAAGGCTCCAAGCGCTTTTTGGACCGGGTGTGGAACCTGGCGGAGAGCGCCAAGGACGACCCGAACCCCTCCCCCGCCAACGAGGCGGTTCTCCACCGGACCATTAAAAAGGTCACCGGGGACATTGACAGCCTGAAAATGAACACGGCCATCGCAGCCATGATGACGGCGGTCAATGAACTGACGGCCAACGGGGTCACCAAGGGGGACATGCGGACCCTGCTCCAGCTGCTGAGCCCCTTCGCCCCCCATATCACCGAGGAGCTGTGGGAGCGGTTCGGCTTCGCGGCGGAGACGGGGAAGATGTGCTGCCAGAGCCAGTGGCCCGTCTACGACGAGCGAAAGACCGTGGCGTCCGCGGTGGACTTCGCCGTCCAGGTGAACGGGAAGCTGAAGGGGACGGTCACCATGCCCACGGACAGCGAGGGGGCGGCGGTGGTAGAAGCCGCCCTGACGGTGGAGAAGGTGCGGAAGGCCACGGAGGGGATGAAGGTGGTCAAGACCATCTTTGTCAAAAACCGGCTGGTGAATTTGATTGTGAAGCCCCAGTGAGGGGGCTGGTACTCGACCTTGCGGGCGGGGAGGATTGGATGCCAGCGATGGCTGGTTCATTGCCCCCCCCCATGTCGTCGGAAGAAACTCCGCCCACTCCGTCCCCGCCTAACGGCGAGGACCGCGCTCCGCTCCGTTCCTTCCTCCTCTCCCCACGCGGCAGGCCGCGCGGGGGACGGGGGACGCGCAAGACGCGCCACCGGTTTTTACGAATGTCTCCAGTCCGCGGCGTAGTGCTGGCGGGGGTTTTAGAGGTTGACGCAAGGCCCGCCGTCCGCTCCTCGCCGCCGCTAATCCGGCGGTTGGGGGAGGAGCCGGGAGGCTGGAAGGAGATTTGGCAATATGGCAAGGCAGTTAAAGAAGCGGCCCATTGAAAAGGAATTGAAATTTCTGGCCGATTTCGAGATATACGGCGTACTCCTGTTCGTGGGGCTGTATTTCGCCACAAAGTATGTGGTTGGCATGGACGTTGGGGAAAAACCGTTCCGGCTGAATTGGGTTTCCTTTTATCCGCTGTTGGTATTTTCCGTCATTGTCCTGGAGGGGAGCTTCTATTGGCGCAACAAGCTGAACATGGTGAGGCGAAAAAAGGCCCTCGGCGCCCTTGAAATCGGCAGGATTTATCACAAATTAAGGTGGCTCAATGTCGCGCTGCTGGCGGGATATCTGCCGCTGGCGATTGCCGCGGCTCTCGCGGAGGCCGATTTATCCGGGAGAATCGCCGGGGGCCTTCTGTACCTTATGGCGTTGATCGAGCAGATCAATTACTTTCACATCCGGCTTTCCTATGAAACGGTGAACGGCACCCTTCTCGTGGTCGAGCCTTTGAGAAAACTGCTCACCGGAACTGGAGAGCGTTCGCGCCCGCGGAAGGATATTGACGCTTATCTGGGCCTTGGCTGAAACATGACAAAACGCCCAAACGGCGGCATAGGCAGGCAAAGGACCCCGTCCACGGACGGGGTCCTTTTTCCGCAGGGGAGTTACTTCTTCGGCTCCTCGGACTCAAACACCGCCTTGGCGCTGGCGGCAAGACCCGCCAGGCCCTGGAGCTCGCTGGGAATGATGATTTTCGTCGCCTTGCCGTCGGCCACCTTCTGCATGGCCTCCAGGGCTTTCAGCTTCACCACCTGGTCGTTGGGGGCGGCGTCGTTCAAAAGCCGCAGGGACTCCGCCAGGGCGGTCTGGACCCGGGTGATGGCCTCGGCCTCCGCCTCGGCGGCCATGATGCGGGCCTGCTTCTCGCCCTCGGCCTGGAGAATCGCCGCTTCCTTGGCCGCTGTGGCCCGGAGAACGGCGGCCTCCTTCTCGCCCTGAGCGACCAGCACCTGGGACTCCTTCTGGCCCTGGGCCTGAAGGACGGATTCCCGGCGCTCCCGCTCGGCCTTCATCTGCTTTTCCATGGCGCTTTGGATGTCCTTGGGGGGGGATGATGTTTTTCAGCTCCACCCGGTTGACCTTGATGCCCCAGGGGTCCGTGGCCTCGTCCAGGATGGCCCGCATCCGGGAGTTGATGACGTCCCGGCTGGTGAGGGACTGCTCCAGGTCCATGTCGCCGATGATGTTCCGCAGGGTTGTGGCCGTCAGGTTCTCAATGGCGTTCATGGGGTGCTCCACGCCGTAGGTGTAGAGCTTGGGGTCCGTGATTTGGAAATAAATCACCGTGTCGATCTGCATGGTGACGTTGTCCTTCGTGATGACGGGCTGGGGCGGGAAATCCGCCACCTGCTCCTTTAAGGACACCTTTTTGACCACACGCATGACAAAGGGCACCTTGACGTGCGGGCCCTGGTTCCAGACGGCGTGGAACTGGCCCAGCCACTCCACAACATAGGCCCGGGACTGCTGGACGATATGGACATTGGAAATGATCAAAATGACCAGCAGGACGATGACGACGGAAACAGGAATCCACCACATTACTTTCTTACCTCCACTTTCTCTGAATATTGGACCAGGAGCTTCACGCCCTCGATCTTCTGTACCTTCACCTGGGTCCCGGCGGGAATGGCGGCGCCGTCGGCGCTGCGGGCGGTCCAGGTTTTGCCGTCCACATAGACGGCGCCGGAGGCCCGGTCATTGTCCACAGCCTCCGTAACCTTGGCCACCATGCCCAAAACCCGGTCGGAGTTGGTGGGGATACGGGGCCTGGTCATGAAGCGCCGGACCAGGGGCCGCGTGGCGGCCAGCGCCAGCGCGGACACCACGGCGAACACCAGCGCCTGGGTCGCCTCCGGAGAGAGCCCGCCCAGGGCCCAGCCGGACATGCAGGTGAAAAGCGCCGCCAGGGACCCGGCCACGAACCAGATGGAGATCATGCTCTCCGTGACCACCTCGGCCACGCCGAAGAGAACGATGGCCCCCAGCCAGAGCCAAATAAACACGCTCATAGAATGCCTCCTTTCCAATCGGCCTCAGCTTTCTTATTCAGTATAGCATATCCGCTATAGAAAAAGTGTTTCAATTCAGTAACAATTCACAAAGGGGACCTGAACCCCTTCCGGCGGGAGTTGAAAAGGCCGGAAACTCCTGTTATACTGAGACAGCAGAATCGAAAAGGAGGGACTTCCTGTGACCTTAACCATCCCCTGCCTCCTGGGCTTAGAGGCCCTGGTGGCCGACGAGATCAAGCGCCTGGGCCTGGCCGGCGTCCGGGCGGAAAACGGCCGGGTCCACTGCGAGGGGACCCTGGCGGACATCCCCCGGCTAAACATCGGCCTGCGCTGCGGGGCCCGGGTGCTGATGGAGCTTGGGAAACCTTTCCCGGCCCCGGACTTTGAGGCCCTGTTCCAGGGGGTCCTGGCCCTGCCCTGGGAGGACTTCATCCCCCGGGAGGGGGAATTCCCCGTGAAGGGCTACTCCTTGAATTCCGCCCTCCACTCCGTCCCCGCCTGCCAGGCCATTGTGAAAAAGGCCGCCGCCCGGAGGCTGGGGAACGCCTACGGCCGCGAGACCCTGCCGGAGACGGGAAGCCGCTATCAGATTCAATTCGCCATCATCAAGGACCGGGCCTCCCTGTACCTGGACACCTCCGGCGAGGGGCTCTACAAGCGGGGCTACCGGGCCCGGAATATGGGCGCGCCCCTGCGGGAGACCCTGGCGGCGGCGCTGGTGATCCTCTCCCGCTACCGGGGGAAGGACCCCTTCCGCGATCCCTTCTGCGGCTCGGGCACCATTCCCATTGAGGCGGCGCTCATCGCCAAGAACCGGGCCCCGGGCCTGGACCGGCGCTTTGCCGCCCAGAAGTGGAAGTCCATGGACCCCAAGCTGTGGATGGACGCGGCGGAGGAGGCCCGGGACAAGGAGTTTCGCGGGCGCTACGACATCTGGGGCGGGGACATCGACCCGGCGGCGGTGGAGCTGGCCCGGCACAACGCGGCCCTGGCGGGGGTGGAGGACTGCGTGCGCTTTGAGGAGGCGGACGCGGGGAAATTTCGCGGCGGCGGCGAGTACGGGCAGCTGGTGACGAACCCGCCCTATGGCGAGCGGCTGCTGGAAAAGGAGGAGGCGGAGGCGCTGTACCGGGCCTTTGGGAAGGCGCTGGAGGACCTGCCGCCCAAATGGCGGGTGATTGTGCTGAGCTCCCACACGGAGTTCGAGCGGTGCTTTGGCCGCCCGGCGGACAAGAAGCGCAAACTCTACAACGGGATGCTAAAATGCGACGCGTTTTTCTATGGGCGCTGAAAAAGGGGGCGGGAATTTTCCCGTCCCCCCTTGCAACGGCGGAGAAAGTGTGGCATAATAGGAAAGGTTTATGCAGCGGTATCGAAGTGGTTATAACGGCCCTGACTCGAAATCAGGTGTACCCGCAAGGGTACCGTGGGTTCGAATCCCACCCGCTGCGCCAGCTCAGAAATTCCCCTTACCGCCGCGCTTCCCGCCCCGAAGGGGCGGAAAGCTCCGCCGGACGGGGAATTCCTTCGCCTTCACCCGCGAACCGCTTTGCTGGGTTCGCGGGTGATTTTTTTGCGGGGGACGAAGGACGGGGGTAAGGGGGTAAGGCCGCTTTGCTCCGCTTGCGGCGGCGGTTGTGGGATTTGTAGAAAATTCCTTGTGTAAAATAGGCGTTTTGTGGAATTTGGCGGAAGGCGCTTGACAAGGTTCACCTTTCCCGATATACTGCGGTCTGTAAATACTGGCTTGTATAAGTTCATGATTGGATGAGCGTTTCTACCAACTGCCGTAACAGTTGACTACAAGTTTTTGGGCCTGGCCCTGAAACTTGTGGTCTTTTTGTTTCGGCGGTTTTTTGTTTTCCCCCGCCGGCGGAGGAAGGCCGCGGCTCTCCAATACCAGCGGACGCTTTGTGCGCACATGGCGGCTGCTCACGCGCTTATCCTGCCCGTATGATCTCACGCGGAAACCGCGTATTTGGGAGGCAACGCATGAGCAGTCTTTTTGTGAAAAACGCCTCGGCCATCGTCACCTGTGACGAACAGGATACCGTACTGGAAAACGCCGGTATTCTCATTCGGGACGGGGCCGTGGCCTATATAGGGGCTGAATCCCAGGAGGCGGACGAGGTCCTGGACGCCTCAGGCTGTATTGTCTATCCGGGACTCATCAATACCCACCATCATCTCTACCAGACCTTCAGCCGGAACCTGCCCCAGGTGCAGAACATGGAGCTGTTCGACTGGCTGAGGACGCTGTATGAGATCTGGAAGAACCTGGACGGCGACGCAATTTACCACAGCTCCGTCGTGGGCATGGGGGAGCTGCTGAAAACCGGCTGCACCACCGTCTTTGACCACCACTACGTCTTCCCCGGCGGGGCCGGGGACCTGCTGGAGGCCCAGTTTGCCGCCGCCGGGGACCTGGGGGTGCGGATGGCCGCCTCCCGGGGGAGCATGGACCTGAGCAAAAAGGACGGCGGCCTGCCTCCCGACAGCGTGGTCCAGACCGTGGATGAAATTCTCCGGGACTGCCGGAGGGCGGTGGAGAAGTACCACGACCCCCGGCCCCTCTCTATGCGGACAGTGGCCCTGGCCCCCTGCTCCCCCTTCAGCGTCTCGGCGGAGCTGCTGCGCCAGTCGGCCATTCTGGCCCGGGATCTGGGGGTCCGGCTTCACACCCACCTGTGTGAGACGAAGGACGAGGAGCGTTACGTCCTGGAAAAGCACGGAAAGCGGCCCTTGGCCTATATGGAGGACCTGGGCTGGGTGGGCCCGGATGTGTGGTATGCCCACGGCATCCACTTCAACGATGAAGAATTGAAGCTGCTGGCGGACACGGGCACGGGCGTCGCCCACTGCCCCATCTCCAACATGAAGCTCTCCTCCGGCGTGTGCCGGCTTCCCGAGATGCTGGAGCTGGGGGTTCCCGTGGGCCTGGCTGTGGACGGCAGCGCCAGCAACGACGGGTCTAATCTTCTGGAAGAGCTTCGAGCGGCCTATCTGCTCCACCGGCTCCGCTCCAGTGAGAGGGCCCCCAGCGGGTACGACCTGCTGAAAATCGCCACCCGGGGCAGCGCCCGGGTGCTGGGCCGGGAGGACATCGGCTCCTTAGAGCCCGGCAAGGCCGGGGATCTGTTCCTGATCCGCCGGGACCGGCTGGAGCTGGTGGGGGCGGACCTGGACGTCAAGTCCATGCTGGGCACCGTGGGCTTCAAGGGCTCGGTGGATTACACGGTGGTGAACGGCCGGGTCGTGGTCAAGGACGGCCGCCTCACCGGCATCGACGAGGAAAAAGCGGTCCGAGAAGCCCGGACCTGCTGCCAAGCGTATTTGAACCGCTGAGTGTATTTTAAAAATCACTCCGCGGGTCTCCCGCGGAGCTACGGGAGGAACACAGCATGAACGCTGATCGAAAAAACACCCGCGAACAGGACCGGAAAATGGTCTACGAGCTGGACGGCCGCCCCAGCCTCTCCACGGCGGTCCCTCTGGGCCTCCAGCATGTGCTGGCCATGTTCACATCAAACCTGGCCCCCATCCTCATCATCGCCGGGGTCTGCGGCCTCTCCGGCGCGGACACGGTGACCATGGTCCAGTGCGCCATGTTTGTCTCCGGCCTCACCACCTTCATCCAGCTCTATCCCCTGCGCCTGGGGAGCCGCTATCAGGTGGGAGCCCGGCTGCCCATCGTCATGGGCACCTCCTTCACCTTCGTGCCCACCGCCTCCGCCGTGGGCGCGGCGGGCGGCATCGGGGCCGTGCTGGGAGGCTGCCTGGCGGGCAGCCTGGTGGAGGTCTTTATGGGCTTTTTCTACAAGTACATTCGCCGTTTCTTTCCGCCCCTGGTGGTGGGCTGCACCCTGGTGACCATCGGCGTGAATCTGCTGGGCATCGGCGTGGACTACTTCGCCGGCGGAGCCGGGGCGGCGGACTACGGCTCTTTGAAAAATCTGGCCGCGGCCTCCTTCGTGCTGGTCATCGTCATTTTGCTCCAGCGCTTTGGGAAGGGCCTGGCGAAAAACGCCGCCATCCTCATCGGCCTGGTGGCGGGCTATGTCCTGGCGGCAGTTTTGGGCATGGTGGACACCACCTCCATCGCGGACGCGGCCTGGTTTGGCCTGCCCCTGCCCATGCAGTTCCAGCTGACCTTCCAGCCCGCCGCCATCATGAGCTTTGCCGCCCTGTTCGTCACCTCCGGTCTGGAGACCATCGGCAACACCTCCGGCATCACCATGGCGGGCTTTGACCGGGAGGCCACGGAGCGGGAGACCTCCGGCGCCATTTTGGCGGACGCCCTGGGCTCCACCACCGCCGCGCTGTTCAACGCCCTGCCCAACACGGCCTTCGGCCAGAACGCGGGCATTGTGGCCATGACGAGGGTGGTGAACCGCTGGTGCATCGCCACCGGGGCCTTCATCCTCATGATCTCCGGCTTCTTCCCCAAGCTGGGGGCCATCTTCTCCGCCATACCCAACGCCGTCCTGGGCGGGGCCATCATCACGGTTTTCGGGATGATTCTGATCAACGGCATCAAAATGATTGCCAAGGCGGGCTTCAGTGAGCGGAACATCCTGGTCATGGGCCTGACCTTTGTATTTGGCATCGGCGTGCCCGCTCACCCGGAGGCCGTGGCCCAGCTCCCCGGCTTTATCCGCTTCATTTTCAACGACGCGGTGACGGCCACCTGCATTGTCGCCATCATCGCCAATATCCTGTTCCCCATGAAGGACGCGGCGGATATCGAAAAGGCCAAGGAGGCCATGCTGGGCTGAGGACCACAAAAAACGGCCTGAGAGAGGCACGCCTCTCTCAGGCCGTTTCCTCCTCCCGCCGGTCCATCCGCGCCAGGAAGTAGGCCAGTCCAAACCCGGCGGCGCAGAACAAAGCGGAGAACACCATCTCCCCCGGCCCGGTGTACTCCGTGGGGACGATGACCAGGGTGGAGGCCGCCACGAAGCCCAGGATGCCGTGGAAGGCCACGGCGTAATGCCGCCGGAAGAACCAGGTGACCAGCCGGGCCAGCAGGGCGATGGTCAAAAACATCCCCGGCAGGGCGGCGGAGAGGACCAGAAGGTCCAGCCGCGCCAACCCCTCCAGTATGGGCCGGTAGAGCCCCAGGGCCATCATCACGGAGGAGGAGGTCATCCCCGGAATCACCACGCCCATGCCCCACAGGGCCCCGCAGAAGTTGTACCACCAGAAATTGGGCTCCACCTGAACGTGAACCACCCGGCTGACGTAGAAAAGCCCCGCGAACACCGCCGCCGAGCAGAGGAGAAAGCTCCCCCAGGCGGTGGCGGAGCGCCCCTCCTTCCCCGCCTCCCGGAAGAGGGAGGGGGCCGTCCCCCCGATGAGGCCGATGAACAGCCAATAGGTCACCGCGTCGGAGAAGGTCAGGGCGGCGGAGATGCCCCTGGCCACCCCCATGAAGCCCGCCGCCCAGCCCAGTCCCAGGGGAATCAGCATCCCCCAGTACCGGGGCACCGCCTGCCGGGGCCGGGTCAGCATCTCCATAAAGGGCCGGTACACGTCGAACACCACCGCAAGCACCCCGCCGGAGACCCCCGGCAAAATGGCCCCCGCGCCGATCAGCACGCCGCAGAGAAAGTCCCGGAACCAGTGAACCCGCCGCCGCTTCCCCTCGTCCATCCTTTGCGCTCCTCCTCTCACGGCACTTGGAATATCATGCCGAATATAATAGCAGTTTTGCCGAAGTCTTGCAATCCGATTCTCGTTTTTCAGGCAAAATTTCTCCTGATTTTTCAGGGCCCTTGTGGGCTTTGCTGATATTTTCGCCCGCTTCCGGGTTGGCTTTTGTTGGTTTCGCCGTTGACAGAGCGGCGTAAAGCGTGTAAACTACAAAGCACTTCCAACAATTGAACAGCCGCAAAGACGATGAAGAGAAGAGTACGCCGGACGATACGTCAAAGAGAGCCCCGAGAGGTGAAAAGGGGTACGGAAGGGCCGGCCGAACATGGTCTTGGAGTTGCGCCGCCGACTGTCCCAGGGGCATAGGCCGCGACGGGAGCGCCCGTGACAGCGCGGGAGTGTGTTGGCACTCTATAAGGCCGTCTCCGTGAGGAGGCGCGCGAAGCAAGGTGGTACCACGGCGCGGTTTTCGCGCTCGTCCTTGAAGCAGAACGCTTCAAGGGCTTTTTGTTTTCCCCGGAACAGGGGCGCCCCCCGGCGGGCCGGTCAGGGGCCCTCCTAACTTCCCGCAAAGGAGTACGGTAATCGTGAGCGAATCCATCATTCAAATTCAGCATCTGACCAAGAATTTCGGCGGCGGGGCCGGGGAGGTCCACGCCCTGGCCGACATCAGCCTGGACATCCGGCAGGGGGAGATTTTCGGCATCATCGGCCTCTCCGGCGCGGGGAAGTCCACCCTGGTCCGGTGCATGAACCTTCTGGAGCGGCCCACGTCGGGCACCGTCCTGGTGGACGGGAAGGACATGACCGCCCTTAGCGAGGGGGAGCTGCGTCTCCAGCGGCGGAAGATCACCATGATCTTCCAGAGCTTCAACCTGCTGATGCAAAGGACCTGCCTGAAAAACGTGTGCTTCCCCATGGAGATTGCCGGGGTCCCCAAGGCCCAGGCCAGAAAGCGGGCGGAGGAGCTTTTGGAGCTGGTGGGCCTGCGGGACAAGGCGGGGGCCTATCCCGCCCAGCTCTCCGGCGGGCAGAAGCAGCGTGTGGCCGTGGCCCGGGCCCTGGCGACAGACCCCAAGGTCCTCCTCTGCGACGAGGCCACCTCCGCCCTGGACCCCACCACCACCGTCTCCATCCTGGAGCTTCTCAAGGACCTCAACGCCAAGCTGGGGGTCACCGTGGTGGTGATTACCCACCAGATGAGCGTCATCGAGGCTATCTGTTCCCGGGTGGCGATTCTGGACGGCGGGCAGGTGGCCGAGCTGGGGCCGGTGCAGGACATTTTCTCCAACCCCTCCACCGACGCCGCCCGGCGGCTGGTGTACCCCGGCGGGGTCAGCATCTCCCAGTATCCCCCCAGCACCCGGGCCATTCGGATTTCCTTCAACGGGGGCACGGCCTATCAGCCCCTCATCGCCTCCCTGGCCATTGACTGCGGCGTAAAGGTGAACATTCTGGGCGCCGATACCCGGAATGTGGGGGGCAAAGCCATCGGCACCATGCTGCTGGGCCTGCCGGAGGACCCTGGCGAGGCCGCCAAGGCCCTGAGCTATATCCGGGCCCAGCCCAACGTTTCCGCGGAGGAGGTCGAGTACCATGAGTGAGATTTTTACCGCCGCCTTCTGGGCGGAGTACGGCGGCATTTTGGCGGAGGGCCTTCTGGACACCCTGGTGATGGTTGTGGCGTCCACCTTCTTCGCCTATCTGATCGGTTTGCCCATGGGGGTGCTCTCCGTGCTGACCCAGCCCCATGGCATCTGCCCCAAGCGCGCCGTCAACGCCGTTCTGGGGTGGGTCATCAACATTGGCCGCTCCTTCCCCTTCGCCATTTTGATGGTGGCTCTCTTCCCCTTCACCAAGCTGGTCATGGGGACCCGGCTGGGGCTGCGGGGGGCGGTTCTGCCCCTGGTGGTGGCCTCCGCCCCCTTTGTGGCCCGGATGGTGGAAACCTCCCTCAGCGAGGTGGACGCCGGGGTCATTGAGGCGGCCCAGTCCATGGGGGCCTCCACCCTCCAGATCGTCCGGAAGGTCTATCTGCCGGAGGCCATGCCCTCCCTGATTCTCGGCGGGTCCATCACCCTGATCGCCATTGTGGGCTACACGGCCATTGCCGGAATGGTGGGCGCGGGCGGTCTGGGCGATCTTGCTATCCGCTATGGGCATCAGCGCCACGTCCCCTCCGTCATGTGGGTGACGGTCATCATCCTGATCATCCTGGTACAAGTGGTTCAAAGCGTTTTCAGCCGCCTGTCGGTACGCATCGACAAGCGTTTGAAATAAAAGCTCTCCCTCCAGCCCCTCACGCGCGCAGAGCGGGCGGAGGACGGAAGCGCCGAACACGGTTCGGAAACAAGTTTGTTGTTTTGAAATTGGAGGAACGCGTCATGAAGAAGATTTTCGCTCTTTCCCTGGCCCTGATTCTGGCCCTGTCCCTGGCCGCCTGCGGCGGCAAGAAGTCCACGACCCTCAAGGTCGCCGCCTCTCCCACCCCCCACGCCGAGATTCTGAACCAGTGCGTGGACATTTTGAAGGAGCAGGGCATCGAGCTGGTGGTCACGGAGTATTCCGACTATGTGGTGCCCAACACCGCCGTGGAGGACGGGGACGAGGACGCCAACTACTTCCAGCATGTCCCCTATCTGGATAACTTCAACGCCGAGCGGGGCACCCACCTGGTGAGTGTGGCGGGCGTCCACGTGGAGCCCATGGGCCTCTACGCCGGGAAGTCTGACTCCCTGGACGCCATCCCCGACGGAGGCAAGGTAGCCGTTCCCAACGACGCCACCAACGAGGGCCGGGCCCTTCTGCTGCTGGAGGCCCAGGGGCTCATCAAGCTGAAGGACAGCTCCAATCTGGAGGCCACCCCCAAGGACATCGCCGAGAACCCCAAGAACCTGGAATTCGTGGAGCTGGAAGCCGCCCAGGTGCCCGCCGCCCTGGATGAGGTGGACATCGCCGCCATCAACTCCAACTACGCCCTGGGCGCGGGCCTGAACCCCGTGGAGGACGCCCTGGTCATCGAGGCCGCCGACTCCCCCTATGTGAACATCCTGGTGGTGAAGGAGGGGAACGAGAACAGCGAGGCCATCCAGGCTCTGGTCGAGGCCCTTCACTCCGACACGGTGAAGGACTATATCAACAGCACCTTCAACGGAGCGGTGGTCCCCGCGTTCTGAGATGGGAAAAGAGAGGCCCGGAAGTGTCCGGGCCTCTCTTTTTTCGTGTGTTCCGGCGGACGGAACCTCCGGCGGCGGGGGGCTAAACCTGTTGGGCGCGGTAAAGAAATCTCCCCCGCCGTCCGGCGTCCGCCGGAAACATATCGCGGGGCCGAGTCTCAAACTCAGCCCCGCATAGCATGCGGACGCGCAAGCTTAGGATACCCTCTTGCAAAAACGGGGGGAAGCGGGTATAATAAGCGTGTGGCGCAGGTTTCCCTGCTGTGCTGAGTGGGT
>CATOKC010000036.1 GCA_951800675.1 uncultured Oscillibacter sp. | reverse complement strand
CTTCCTCTCCTTCTGGAACGAGTACATCATCTCCATGACGCTGATGAGCAGCGCCCAGGGGCAAAAGACCCTGCCTGTGGGCCTTTTGAACCTGATGCAGGCCCAGCAGTCCTCGGCGGAATACGGCATTCTCTACGCGGGCCTTGTGCTGGTGATGCTGCCCACGCTGATTCTCTACATGTGCGTGCAGAAGAAGCTGACCCAGGGCATGACCGTGGGCGGACTGAAAGGATGAGGTGACGGCATGAAATTTTGGAAAGAGCACACGGGCCTCCGGGCGCTGTTCATCGCGGGTTTCTTTTTCGCGGGGCTGGCCCTGGTCGTCTTCGGCTGGACCCTGACGGGGCGGATGAAGGGACTGGGGCTGATGGTCCTGGGCGTGATTCTGCTGCTGGCGGCGCTGATGATTTACAACAAGCCCTTTGAGGGCGACAAAGGCCCTGGCCTCTAAGGAGTGTAACACATGAGTAATTTGCGGAACAAGGGCCGGGTGACCATTCCCACCGACGTGGACGTGGTCCCCGAGACCCTGGCCCTGCTGGAACGCTGGGGGGCCGACGCCATCCGGGACTGCGACGGCACGGACTACCCTGAGGAATTGAAGTCCGCCGAAGCCAAGGTCTACGCCACCTACTACACCACCCGGAAGGACAACGCCTGGGCGAAGGCCAACCCCGACGAGGTGCAGCAGTGCTACATTATGACCGCCTTCCACACGGCGGCGGGAGGGCCTTTGTCCATCCCTCTTTTGAAGGGCGTCAGCGGTGAGCTGCTGGAGATCAACACCCGGGACGACATCAAGCGCTGGTGGGAGGTTATGGACCGGACCGCGGGAGCCCCCCTGGCCCCAGAGAAGTGGGACTACAACGCCGGGAGCGGCGCGGTGGTGATTCCCGCCCCGGAGGCGTTCCACGACTATACAGTCAGCTTCCTGGCCTATCTCATCTGGGACCCTGTCCACATGTACAACGCCGTCACCAACGACTGGAAGGACTTCGAGCACCAGATCACCTTCGACGTCCGCCAGCCCAAGACCCGGAAGTTTACCATGGAGCGGCTGCGGAAGTTTATAAAGGACCACCCCTATGTGGACGTCATCCGCTACACCACCTTCTTCCACCAGTTCACCTTGATTTTTGACGAGCTGAAACGGGAGAAGTACGTGGACTGGTACGGCTACTCCGCCTCCGTGTCCCCCTATATCCTGGAGCGGTTTGAGAAGGAGGCCGGCTATAAATTCCGGCCGGAATTTATCATCGACCAGGGGTATTATAATAATCAGTATCGGGTTCCCTCCCAGGAGTTCCGGGATTTCATGGCGTTCCAGCGGCGGGAGGTGGCGGCCCTGGCAAAGGAAATGGTGGACCTCACCCACGAGCTGGGCAAGGAGGCCATGATGTTCCTGGGGGACCACTGGATCGGCACGGAGCCCTATCTGGAGGAGTTCAAGTCCATCGGCCTGGACGCCGTGGTGGGCAGCGTGGGCAACGGGTCCACCCTGCGCCTCATCTCCGACATTCCCGGCGTGAAGTACACCGAGGGGCGCTTCCTGCCCTACTTCTTCCCGGACACCTTCCACGAGGGAGGGGACCCGGTGAGAGAGGCCCGGGAGAACTGGGTTACCGCCCGGCGGGCCATTCTCCGCAAGCCCATCGACCGCATCGGCTACGGCGGGTACTTGAAGCTGGCCTGTGAATTCCCGGAATTCATCGATTATGTGGAGTCCGTCTGCAAGGAGTTCCGGGAGCTGTATGTCCACATCAACGGGGCCAAGCCTTACTGCGCCAAGACCGTGGCGGTGCTGAACTGCTGGGGAAGGGCCCGGTCTTGGGGCTGCCACATGGTCCACCACGCCCTGTATCAAAAGCAGAACTACTCCTACGCCGGAGTCATCGAGGCCCTGTCCGGCGCGCCCTTCGACGTGCGGTTTTTGAGCTTCGATGATTTGAAGAACGACCCCCACGCCTTGGACGGGGTGGATGTTATCCTGAACATCGGCGGCGGGGACACCGCCCACACCGGCGGGACCGTCTGGGAGGAGCCCGAGGTATCCGCCGCGGTGAAGCGCTTCGTCTGGAACGGCGGCGGCTTCATCGGCGTGGGCGAGCCCTCCGGCCACCAGTACCAGGGACGCTATTTCCAGATGGCCCCGGTGCTGGGAGTTGAAAAGGAGACGGGCTTTACACTGGGCTATGACAAGTACAACTGGGAGGAGCACCGCTTCCACTTTATCTTGGCGGACGCGGAGAGCCCCGTGGACTTCGGAGAGGGCCAGCGGAGCGTCTACGCCCTGGAGGGGGCGAAGGTGCTGGTCCAGCGGGACCGGGAGGTCCAGCTGGCGGTAAACGCCTTTGGCTCCGGCCGGGGGGTGTATATCTCCGGCCTGCCCTATTCCTTCGAAAACTGCCGCCTGCTTCACCGGGCGATTCTCTGGGCCGCCCATGGGGAGGACTGCTTGGAGCGGTGGTTCTCCTCCAACTGCCGGGTGGAGGTTCACGCCTACGTGGAGAGCGGGCGCTTCTGCGTTGTGAACAACACCTACGGGCCCCAGAGCACCACGGTTTTCCGGGGAGACGGGTCCAGCTTCCCGCTGGAGCTGGCCGCCAATGAGATTCGGTGGTACGAGGTTTGAGCGATTGAAAGTCCAGGCCCGGCGCTTCCGCTTTTGGGAGCGCCGGGCCTGGACTTTAGGTAGAATAAAGGGGTTGCCCCTTGTAAAATGTCTGGATTTGTGATAAGATCAAAGAGAAATTGAGAGAGGAAACGGTAGCCTTATGGAGAATTATTCCTTTAAAAGCGTGGCGTTCGGCGGTTTTGACAAGCAGGATGTGGTGCGGTATTTGGAGCAGGCCTCGGAAAAGGCCGCCGCCCTACAGCGGGAGCTGGAGGCGGAAAACGCGGAGCTTCGCAAGCAGGTGGAGGACAGAAGAGAAGAACTGGACCAGCTCCGAGCCCGTGTGGAGGAGCTGACCGCCCAGCGGGACGGGCTCCAGGAAAAGCTGGAGTCTGAGGCCGCCGCCCGGGCAAATCTGGAGCCCCTGCGGGCCCTGGAGCAGGACGTGGCCCGGCTCAAGGCGGAGCGTGACGCCCTCAAGCCCGACGCGGAGGCTTACGCCCGCTTCCGGGAGCGGCTGGGGGCCATCGAGTGCGAGGCCCGGAACCGGGCCGACGACCTGGAAGAGGAGGCCGCCGCCCAGACCCGCCGGACGTTGGAGGAGTTCCGGAGCCGGTACAGCAAGCTGATGAGCGATTTTGAAGCCGCCTCCGGGCATGTGAACGGGGAGCTGCGGAAAATTGAGGTAACCCTTAGCCAATTGCCCCGGGCTTTGGACCAGACGGGGGCGCAGCTAAATGAGCTGGCCGCCCGGCTGGAGAAGAAGCCGGAGGGCAAGCCGGAGGAGAAGGGCTGAGTGGCGGTTCGTATATTCTGTCTGGAATGAAAAAGCGCGGTGTGGGAAAGCTACCTCAAACGTTTGGAAGGAGCGATTCCCATGGCCCATTTGAGCACCTATTTCTCCCTGGAGAACGCCGGGGACAAGCATGACGAGAAACTGCTGAAGCAGGGGCTGGACATGCTGCCCGGCGTGACCTCCGTCAGCCTCAGCGGTCGGGGCTGCGTGGCGGTGGACTACGATTCCACCGGCGTGCGGCAAGAGCAGATTCGGCAGAAGGTCCAGGAATTGGGCTACCAGCTGAAGTGCGAGGATTAAAAAAGCTTGACACGGCAGGCGAGGCTTGCTAATATACTAAAAGAGTCAAGTGAATACTGCGATGATCGGAAAGAGTAACGGCTTACCCAAAGAACAGAGAGGGCGCGTCACCGGCTGCAAGCGCGCCTGCGGAGGGAGCCGCGAAGTGCGTTCGTGAGCGGGAGGGGAGACCCTCCGCCCGGCCCCCGTCAAGGGCCCCTTGAGTGATAAATGAGAGTGGAACCGCGATTCGTCGCCTCTCGTACTTCGGTACGGGAGGCGTTTTTGTTTTCTCCCGGCCCGGCAAGGAGTGAAGCATCATGTACCTGACTCGTCTCGGCGGCCTGCTGGCCGCCTATCAGCGCCGGGACCCCGCGGCCCGGAGCAAGCTGGAGATTTTTCTCCTCTATCCCGGGGTCCACGCGCTGTTGTGGCACCGGGCGGCCCACTGGCTGTATCTCCGGCGGCGCTACTTCCTGGCCCGCTGGATTTCCCAGCACGCCCGGAACACGACCGGCATCGAAATCCACCCCGGCGCGACGATTGGCCACCGGTTGGTCATCGACCACGGGATGGGCATTGTCATCGGCGAGACCGCCGAGATTGGAGACGACTGCCTGCTCTACCAGGGAGTAACCCTGGGGGGCACCGGGAAGGACCAGGGGAAGCGGCATCCCACCTTGGGAAACAATGTGATGGTGGGCTCCGGGGCCCGGGTTCTGGGCCCCTTCAAGGTGGGGGACAACGCCCGCATCGCCGCCGGGGCGGTGGTGCTGCGGGAGGTGCCGCCGGGATCCACCGCCGTGGGCGTCCCCGCCCGGATAGTCCGGCTGGACGGCTGCCCCGTGTACTACGCCGACGATGTGGACCAAATCAGCGTCCAGGACCCGGTGCGGGAGGAGCTGGAGCGGCTGGCCCGGCAGGTGGAGAACCTGGAGCGGGCGATCGAGAGTCAAAAGGAGCCCAACCGGAGACGGCCTGCCTGAGAGGCGGAAACAGGAGGAACGCATATGCGGCTGGAGCGAATACACCATGTGGCAGTCATTGTCTCGGATTACCAGAGGGCCCGGGAGTTCTGTGTGGAGAAGCTGGGCTTCCCAGTGCTCCGGGAGAACTTCCGGGAGGAGCGGGGAGACTGGAAGCTGGATTTGAAATTCGGGGACGGGGAGCTGGAGATTTTCGCCATTCCCGACGCGCCGGAGCGGCCCAGCTATCCGGAGGCCCGGGGCCCGCGCCATATGGCCTTCCAGGTGGAGAATATCGAAGAGGCGGTCCGGGACTTGGAGGCCCTTGGAATCCCCTGCGAGGAGATTCGCTGGGACCCCTACAGCGAAAAGCGGATGACCTTTTTCCATGACCCGGCCGGTCTGCCCTTGGAATTGCATGAGTAAAAAAGAGGAGGAGTATTCTTATGTATCTTTATAATTCCGCGACCCACAAGAAGGAAGAGTTCAAAACCCACACCCCCGGCCGGGTGGAGATGTACACCTGCGGCCCCACGGTGTACCACTTCGCGCACATCGGGAACCTCCGGAGCTATATCATGGAGGACGTGCTGGAGAAGTATCTCCGTTTCGCCGGGTACGACGTGAACCGGGTTATGAACATCACCGACGTGGGGCACCTCTCCAGCGACGCCGACACCGGAGAGGACAAAATGCTCAAGGGGGCCAAGCGGGAGAACAAGACGGTGATGGACATCGCCAAATTCTACACCGACGCCTTCTTTGACGACTGCCGGAAGCTGAACATCAAGACCCCCGATGTGGTCCAGCCCGCCACCGGGTGCATTGACGAGTATATCCAGATCATCTCCAAGCTGGTGGACACCGGCTATGCCTATTTGGCTGGAGGAAACGTGTACTTTGACAGCTCCAAGCTGGAACGGTACTATATTTTCAACGACCACGACGAGGATGATTTGGCCGTGGGCGTCCGGGAGGGCGTGGAGGAGGACTCCAACAAGCGGAACAAAAACGACTTTGTGCTCTGGTTCACCAAGTCGAAATTTGAGGATCAGGCCCTCAAGTGGGATTCCCCCTGGGGCGTGGGGTATCCCGGCTGGCATATCGAGTGCTCCGGCATTTCCATGAAGTACAACGGGGAGTACCTGGACCTCCACTGTGGCGGCGTGGACAACGCCTTCCCCCACCACACCAACGAGATTGCCCAGTCGGAGAGCTACCTGGGCCATCCCTGGTGCCCCCAGTGGTTCCATGTCCACCACCTGAACGACCCGGCGGGGAAAATGTCCAAGTCTAAGGGGGAGTTTTTGACCGTCTCTTTGCTGGAGGAGAAGGGGTATGACCCCCTGGCCTACCGCTGGTTCTGTCTCCAGAGCCACTACCGGAAGACCCTGGTGTTCACCTGGGAGAACCTGGACAACGCGGCGGCGGCCTACACGAAACTGCTGAACCGCGTCGCGGCCTTGAAGCCCGAGGGGGACGTGGACCAGGCGGTGTTCGGCGAGTACCGGGAGAAGTTCCTCCAGCAGGTGGGGAACGACCTGAATACCTCCATGGCGGTGACGGCGGTTTTCGACGCTCTGAAAGCCAAGACCAATGACGCCACCAAGCTGGCCGTCATCGGGGAGTTCGACAAGGTGCTGTCCATGAGCCTGCTGGAGAAGGCGGCGGCCCTCCGGGAGAAGGCGGCCCAGGCGGTCCAGAGCGGCGGCGGGGACTATGTGATCACCGGCGAGGGAGACCCGGAGATTGACGCCAAGGTGCTGGCCCGCTATGAGGCCAAGAAGGCGAAGAACTTTGCCGAGGCGGACCGTATCCGGGACGAGCTGAAAGCCCAGGGCATTGAGGTCACCGACGTGAAGGGCGGAGCGGCCTGGAAGAGAGTGTAAGAGAGCGGGAAGAGCCCCCGGCGCCGGCCGGGGGCTCCTTTCATGAAAAAATATGAAGGGAACTTCATGCTTTCTCTTGACGAGGAACAAACATTGTGGTAATATGAAGTTAGCTTCATAAGAAGCGGACTTCACATGCGGGAGGGATGGCGTGAAAACAAAGGTGAAGGAGCTGCGGACCGCCGCGGGCATGACCCAGCAGCAGCTGGCGGAGCGGGTTCATGTCTCGGCGCGGACCATCATTTCCATTGAGAAAGAGCGGTACAGCCCGTCGCTGATGCTGGCCTATCGGATGGCGGAGGTCTTTGGCGTGACGGTGGAGGAGCTTTGCTGTCTTCGGGAAAATCGGGAATGGGAGGACCGGAAGTATGAGGATTTGCCATAAGAGGCGGCTGCCCGGCCATTGGCGTGGCCGCGTCTGGAAAGACTTGCTTGAAGGAGAGGATTTGTCATGAAAATCTATCATAAGAAGAACTTTGCCTTTGGCCTCTTCGCCCTGTTTTTGGGGGCGCTGAACCTGGCGCGGGGCGCTTTGCGGGGCTTTGACTGGCACGACGGCGCGCTGGTGGGGCCTTTGCTGCTCCTGGGCGGGGCCGGGGTCCTTCGGAGCCTGTCCCCCAAGTGGTCCCGGGAGGACAAGGTGGAGGAATGGGACGAACGCAACCGGCTGGTGAAGCTGAAATCCAGAAGCCAGGCGTACTGTATCAGTCAGATTGCGTTCCTGGCGGCGGAGCTGGTGCTGATTGCCTGGGGAAAGACGACGGGGCAGGAGACCCTGATTTACGTGGGCCTGGGGCTGATGGCGGCGTTTTTCATCTCGCTGGTTACGGATTTCTTTACCTGGGTGTACTATGATGAACATACCTGAATAAGGGAAAAGGCCCGCCTCCCATGGAGGCGGACCTTCTTTTTTAATTTCTCCCCACCGCTCCGGCGGAGTCCTTGAGGAGCACGTCGTGCGCCCCGCCCTCCACAATGGAAACGGAGCTGACAAGGGTCAGCTTGGCTTTCTCCCGGAGCTCGGGAATCGTCAGCGCGCCGCAGTTGCACATGGTGGAGCGGATCTTTGCCAGGGTGGTGGCCATGCCGTCCGCCAGGGCGCCGGCATAGGGGACGTAGGAGTCCACGCCCTCCTCAAAGGAGAGCTTCGCCGCGCCGCCCAGGTCGTAGCGCTGCCAGTTCCGGGCCCGGGCGCTGCCCTCGCCCCAGTACTCCTTCATATAGCTGCCGCCAATGAGGATTTTGCTGGTGGGGCTCTCGTCGAACCGGGAGAAGTACCGGCCCAGCATGCAGAAGTCCGCGCCCATGGCCAGGGCAAGGGTGATATGATAGTCCTGGACGATGCCGCCGTCGGCGCAGATGGGGACGTAAACGCCGGTTTCCTCAAAGTACTTGTCCCGCGCCGCCGCCACGTCGATGACCGCCGTGGCCTGGCCCCGGCCGATGCCCTTGGTCTCCCGGGTGATGCAGATGGAGCCGCCGCCGATGCCGATTTTCACGAAGTCCGCCCCGGCGTCCGCCAGGAAGCGGAAGCCCTCGCCGTCCACCACGTTGCCCGCGCCCACTTTTACCGTGTCGCCGTAGCGCTCCCGAATCCATTGCAGGGTCCGGGCCTGCCATTCGGAATAGCCCTCGGAGGAGTCGATGACCAGCACGTCCACCCCGGCGTCCACCAGGGCGGGGACCCGCTCCGCGTAGTCCCGGGTGTTGATGCCCGCGCCCACCACGTAGCGCTTCTGGCCGTCCAGCAGCTCCAGGGGGTTGCCCTTGTGGGAGTCGTAGTCCTTGCGGAAGACGAAGCTCACCAGATGGCCGTCCTGGGAGACGATGGGCAGGGCGTTGAGCTTCCGGTCCCAGATGATGTCGTTGGCCTCTTTCAGGCTGGTGCCCTCGGGGGCGTAGATCAGCTTATCAAAGGGGGTCATGAAGTCCGTCACGGGGGTGTCGGGGTCCAGGCGGCTGACCCGGTAGTCCCGGCTGGTGACGAGGCCTAAGAGCCTGCCCGTGCCGGTGCCGTCGTCGGTGACGGCCATTGTGGAGTGGCCGGAGCGCTCTTTCAGGGCCAGCACATCCGCCAGGGTATCCCCAATCCGGAGGTTGGAGTCACTGGAGACAAAGCCCGCCTTGTGGTTTTTCACCCGGCGGACCATTTCCGCCTGCTGTTCCACGGGCTGGGAGACGAAGATGAAGGCGATGCCGCCCTCCTTGGCAAGGCCAATGCCCATCTGCTCGCCGGAGACAGCCTGCATGACGGCGGAGACCATGGGCACGTTCATGGTCAGGGGGCACTCCTCACCGCGCTTGAACTTCACCACCGGGGTCTTTAGGGTTACGTTGGCGGGTACGCACTCGGCGGAGGAGTAGCCGGGAACCAGCAGGTACTCGCTGAAGGTGTGTGAGGGCTCGGAGAAAAAGTAGGCCATAGCGGACACCTCGTTTTTATAAATTTTAGGAAGTATACACTACCCTTGGGGGACTTGTCAAGCCCCTGTTTCAGAGAACGGCGAAATAATCCCTGGCGGCCTGGAAAAGCTGGAGGTCGTATTCGCCGGGGACGTTCCGGTACAGCCCCGGGCCGACGCGCTCGGCGTGGCCCATCTTGCCGAAAACCCGTCCGTCGGGAGAGGTGACGCCCTCCACCGCCCAGGCGGAGCCGTTGGGGTTGAAGTCCGGGTCCATGGTGGGCAGGCCCTCCAAATCCGCGTACTGGGTGGCGATCTGCCCGTTTTCCGCCAGGGCTTTCAAAAGCTCCGGGGCGCAGAGGAAGCGGCCCTCGCCATGGGAGATGGGGACGGCGTAGACCTGGCCGGGGGCCACCCGGGCCAGCCAGGGGGATTTGTTGGAGACAATGCGGGTATTCACAATTTTGGACTGGTGCCGTCCCAGGCGATTGAAGGAGAGGGTGGGGCAGGTCTCGTCCGTATCCCGGATTTCGCCATAGGGGACCAGCCCTAACTTGATGAGGGCCTGGAAGCCGTTGCAGATGCCAAGGGCCAGGCCGTCCCGGTTCTGGAGAAGGTCCATGACGGCCTCGGAGGTCTCCGGCCCCCGCAGGAAGGCGGTTATAAATTTGCCGGAGCCGTCGGGCTCGTCGCCGCCGGAGAAGCCGCCGGGAAGGAAGAGAATCCGGCTTTCCCGGAGCCTTTGGGCAAAGGCGGCGGCGGATTCGGATACGTCCTTAGCGGACTGGTTGTTAATGACGAAGATTTCCGGCTCCAAGCCCGCCCTCTGAGCGGCCCGGGCGCTGTCGTATTCGCAGTTGGTGCCGGGAAAGACGGGGATGAGAACCTTGGGCTTGGCCGCGCCAATCTTGGGAATGGGCCGGGTGAAGGCGGGGCAGTCCAGGACCGGGGCCTTGCCCTCCGCGGGGGTCCGGGTGGGGTACACGTCCGCCAAAACCGCCTCGTTCATCGATAACAGCTCGTCGATGGGGGCGGAATCATCACCGATGGTAATCACCGGCTCCGCTGTGGTGACGCCAATGCGCTTGGCGCAGGGGTGGCCGGCGTCCTCTGTCAGCTCGGCTACGATGGTCCCCCGGTTCAGGCCGTACCAGCGGTGGGGGACGGCGGCGCCGGCGGTGAAGCCGATCCGGTTGCCGAAGGACATGTTCATGACGGCCTCCGCCGTGCTGTGCTCCACGGCCCAGGCGGCTTTGACCTTGCCGCTTTGGGCCAGTTCATGGAACGCCGCCCAAGCGGCTTTCAGATTCGTCGCGTTGCCGCCGCCGAAGGCGTAGACCGGATGCCCCGCCTCTTTGAACTCCGGGGTAATCACCTCTCCCGCCTGAATGGGGGCGATGGCAAAGGAAATCAGCGTCGGGGGAACGTCCAGATTCAGGAAGGAGCCGGACATGGAGTCCTTGCCGCCGATGGCCGCCGCGCCGAAGTCCATCTGGGCCTCCATGGCCCCCAGGAGGGCGGCAAAGGGCTTGCCCCAGCGGTCCGGGTCCGTCCGCAGCTTTTCAAAGTATTCCTGTAAGGTCAGGTAAGCGGCCTTGTAATCCGCACCGGAGGCAACCAGCTTGGCCAGGGAGATCGCCACGCTGCTATAGGCTCCCATGTAGGGGTCCTCACTCATGATCTCCGGGTCGAAACCCCAGGCCATGACGCTGGCCTGTTCCGTCTCCTGGCCCGGCAGAACCGGGAGGAGGGCGGTCATGGACTGGGCGGGGGTCCTCTGACGTTTCCCGCCATAGGGCATGGTGACGCTGCCCGCGCCGATGGTGGAGTCGAATCGCTCCACCAGCCCCCGGCGGGAGGCGCATTGCAGGCTGGAGGCCGTTTCCCGGAGGCTTCCTGGATCGCCGGTGAGCAGATGGCGCTGAATTTCCGGGACGGAGACCTGGGCATGCTTCACTGCGCCGTTGGAGTTTAGGAACTCCCGGCTCAGACTGACAATGGTTTTCCCTTGCCAGTGCATGACCATGCGGGGCTCCGCCGTCACCACGGCCACCTGGTAAGCCTCCAGGTTTTCCGCTCTAGCGGCGGCGATGAAGGCTTCCGCGTCCTCGGGGGACACCACCACCGCCATGCGCTCCTGGCTCTCGGAGATGGCAAGCTCCGTGCCGTCCAGGCCGTCGTATTTCTTCCGTACCGCGTCCAGGTCGATGGTCAGGCCGTCCGCCAGCTCGCCGATGGCGACGGATACGCCGCCCGCGCCGAAGTCGTTGCACCGCTTGACGAGGCGGGTAACCTTCCCGTCCCGGAAGAGGCGCTGGATTTTCCGCTCCTCCGGGGCGTTGCCCTTCTGGACCTCGCTGGCCATGGTTTGGAGGGATTTTTGGTCGTGGCTCTTGGAGGAGCCGGTGGCTCCGCCGATGCCGTCCCGGCCCGTGCGGCCGCCCAGGAGGATGACCACGTCCCCGGGGGCGGGGCGCTCCCGCCGGACGTTTTCCGCCGGGGCCGCGCCCACCACGGCGCCGACCTCCAAATGCTTGGCGACGTACCCCGGGTGGTAGACCTCGGCGACGTGCCCGGTAGCCAGGCCGATTTGGTTTCCGTAGGAGGAATAGCCCGCCGCCGCCGTCTGGCAGAGCTTCCGCTGGGGGAGCTTGCCGGGAAGGGTGTCGGCCAGCGGCGTCCGGGGGTCGCCGCAGCCGGTGAGGCGCATGGCCTGATGGACATAGGCCCGGCCGGACAGGGGGTCCCGGATGCAGCCGCCGATGCAGGTGGCCGCGCCGCCGAAGGGCTCGATCTCCGTGGGGTGGTTGTGGGTCTCGTTTTTGAACATCAGAAGCCAGTCCTGCGGTTTGCCGTTCACCACGGCGGGGACGTGGATGGAGCAGGCGTTGATCTCCTCGCTCTCGTCCAGCTCGGGGAGGAGGCCCCGCTTTTTCAGGGCCTTGGCCGCGATGGTGGCGATGTCCATCAGGGTTTCGGGACGGTCCTTGGCCTTCTCACCGTAGACCTCGCTTCGCAGCTTCAGGTAGTGGTAATACGCGTGCTTGACATTCGGATCCTCGATTTCTCCGCCGTCGATGTGGGTGGAGAAGGTGGTGTGGCGGCAGTGGTCGGACCAGTAGGTATCCACCACCCGGACCTCCGTAATGGTGGGGTCCCGCTTCTCCGTGTCCCGGAAATAGGCTTGCAGGAATTTGAGATCGTCCAGGTCCATGGCAAGGCCCAGCTTCTCCAGCAGGGCTTGCGGGGCCGCTTCTCCCATGGCGGTAAAGCCGTTCAGTGTCTCCACCTGGTCCGGGACCAGGTGCTCTTGAACCAGGGTGGCGGGCTTGTCCAGGGAGGCCTCCCGGCTCTCCACCGGGTTGATGAGGTGGCGGCGGATTTTTTCCTCATTCTCCTTTGTAAAGGGGAACGGCCCCTCTCCGGCGCTTTCGAACCAATACTCCGTGGCGGTCCGCACCAGGGGACGCTCGCCGCCGGTCATCAGCTGGATGCACTGGGCGGCGGAGTCCGCCCGCTGGTCGAACTGCCCCGGCAGGGGCTCTACGGCCAGGGACCAGCGGGGGCGGTCTCCGGCAACGGGGACCGCCTCGTCCCAGACAATATCCACCTGGGGCTCGGAGAATACTGTCCGGCGGGCCTTCTCAAAGGCTTGGTTTTCCAGGTTCTCCACGTCGTAGCGGTGGAGAATCCGGACGCCGGTGACGCCCTGAATACCCAGAAAGTCCCGCAGGTCCGCCAACAGGCGGCCGGCCTCGGGACTGAGGCCGGGACGTTTTTCTACATAGATGCGACGTACCATATTATCCCTCCAGGGCCCGGAGAGCCCGCTGTCCAATGTCGTGCCGGAGATATTTGCCCTCGAAGCGGATGCGCTCCGCGGCGGCGTAGGCGTCCTTTAAGGCGGCCTCCAGGGTGTCCCCCGTGGCGGTGACGCCCAGGACCCGTCCGCCGCTGGTCACCAGCTTCCCGTCCGCCGCCTTGTCCCCCGCGTGGTAGACGGTGACATGCCCGGGAAGGTCCTGGGGAATGGTGATTACCCGGCACTTCTCATAGCTGCCGGGGTAGCCCCCGGAGGCCAGAATGACGCAGGCGGCGGAGCCGTCGCGCCACTCCACAGGGAGGTCTCCCAGGGTCTCATTCTCCACGGCCCGCATGATGGTCAGCAGGTCCGTTTTCAGCAGGGGCAGGACCACCTGGGTCTCCGGGTCGCCGAAGCGGCAGTTGTACTCGATGACCTTGGGCCCGTCAGGGGTGAGCATGAGGCCGAAGTACAGGCATCCCTTGAAGGGACAGCCCTCCGCCCGCATGGCGGACAGGGTGGGGAGGAAGACGCGCTCCATGCACTCCGCCGCCGCCTCCGGCGTGTAGCAGGGGTTGGGGGCCACGGCGCCCATGCCGCCGGTGTTGGGGCCGGTGTCGCCGTCCCCGGCCCGCTTGTGGTCCATGGAGGAGACCATGGGGACGATAGCGGTTCCGTCGGTGAAGGCCAGGACGCTGACCTCCGGGCCCGTCAGGAACTCCTCAATGACGATTTCATTGCCGGAGTCGCCAAAGGTCTTGTCCTCCATGATGGACTTCACGGCGGCCTCCGCCTCTTGGAGATTCTGGGGAATCAGCACGCCTTTGCCCAGGGCCAGACCGTCGGCCTTGACCACGATGGGGAAGGAGGCGTTTTTTAAGTAGGCCAGGGCCCTGACGGGATCGTTAAAGACCTCATACCGGGCGGTGGGAATGCCGTATTTTCGCATCAGGTTTTTGGAAAAGACCTTGCTGGCCTCAATGCGGGCGGCCTTGGCCTCGGGGCCGAAGCAGGGGATACCGGCCTCGTGAAGCCGGTCCACGCAGCCCAGAGCCAAGGGGTCGTCCGGGGCTACCACGGCAAAGCCGATGGCATGGGATTTGGCAAAGTCCACGATGGATTCTATATCCTTGGCTCCAATGGAGGGAACGCACACGGCGTCCTGGGCAATGCCGCCGTTTCCGGGGAGGGCGTAAATGGTCTCGACCGTTGGATTTTCCTTCAATTTCTTGATGATGGCGTGTTCGCGGCCGCCGCCGCCGACGACAAGCAGATTCATGGAAGCCCTCCTTAATGATGGAACAGTCTCATGCCGGTGAAGCACATGGCCATGCCGTATTTATCGGCGGTTTCGATTACGTGGTCATCCCGGATGCTTCCGCCGGGCTGGACAATGTACTCCACGCCGCTCTTCCGAGCCCGCTCCACGTTGTCACCGAAGGGGAAGAAGGCGTCGGAGCCGCAGGTGACACCGCGCTGTTTGGCGATCCAGGCTTTTTTCTCTTCCGCCGTCAGAGGCTGGGGGCGCTCGGTAAAGACGGCCTGCCACGCGCCCTCCGCCAGAAGATCCTCCCACTCGTCGGAGAGGTACACGTCAATGGCGTTGTCCCGGTCCGGGCGGCGGATATGTTCCACAAAGGGCAGGGCCAGGACCGCCGGGTGCTGGCGGAGCCACCAGTTGTCCGCCTTGGCGCCCGCCAGGCGGGTGCAGTGGATGCGGCTCTGCTGGCCCGCGCCCACGCCGATGGCCTGCCCATCCTTCACGTAGCAGACGGAGTTGGACTGGGTGTATTTCAAGGTGATGAGGGCCACAATCATGTCAATCTTTGCCGGGGCGGGGAGGGTTCGGTTTTTCGTCACGAGGTTGGTCAGAAGGCTTTCGTCGATCTTGTACTTGTTCCGGCCCTGCTGGAAGGTGACGCCAAAAACATCCTTGTACTCCTGGGGGGCGGGCTGATAGGCCGGGTCGATTTGGACCACGTTGTAGCCGCCCTTTTTCTTGGTTTTCAGAATTTCCAGGGCCTCCTCCGTATAGCCGGGGGCGATCACGCCGTCGGAGACCTCCGCCTTGAGATAGCTGGCTGTGGCGGCGTCGCACACATCGGAGAGGGCCGCCCAGTCGCCGTATGAGCAGAGGCGGTCCGCCCCCCGGGCCCGGATGTAGGCGCGGGCGATGGGGGAGAGCTCCGCGCCGGGCTCCACAAAGTAGAGCTTCCGGTCCGTCTCGCTGAGGGGCAGGCCCACGGCGGCCCCGGCGGGGGAGACGTGCTTGAAGCTGGCGGCGGCGGGGAGGCCGGTGGCCTCCTTCAGCTCCCGGGCCAGCTGCCAGGAGTTCAGAGCGTCCAGGAAGTTGATATAGCCGGGCTTGCCGTTTAAAACGGTCAGGGGAAGGTCCCCGCCGTCCTTCATGAAGATGCGGGAGGGCTTCTGGTTGGGGTTGCAGCCGTATTTCAGTTCCAGCTTGTTCATGGTCCGCGCTCCTTTGTATGTGTATTGATGGGGGTCAGTCCTCCGTCAGCTCGAAGGGCTCCGGACGGAATGTCCCGTCCTCCCCCCGGACGAAGGCGCTCCGGTAAGGAGCGGTCAGCAGGGGGACGATTTCCGGGTCCAGGTTGCAGGCGGTGTTCAGGTCGAAAATGCCGGTGTGGCCGATGTCCGCAATATATTCCTCGCTTTCGTCGCCGGAGAAGAAGCGCCAGCCGCTGTCGGGGAAGGTGGTCTCCGGCTCCTCCCGGTAGCACCAGCCGATTTTGCGGCCGTCCACGGCGACTCGGTCCGTCAGGAAGCAGCCGTTGGGCCCCTCCCAGTCCGGGAGGTACAGCTTCATTTCCGAGGGCCAGAGGCGGTATTCCTTCTCCCGCTTGGGGGTGTACCAGAAGCCGCTGTCCCAGGCGGCGTCGTTGGCCAGCAGGGTTCGCACCAGGTCCATCCACAGCTGCTGGGCCTTCCGGAGGTCCGGCAGGGAGGTCCCCTGGCGGAAGTCCCAATACAGCGCGCCGCAGACCAGGCTGGCGGCGTACTCCTCCCAGCTGCCGAAGGCCTGGGCCTGGATGATTTGCTCCTCCGCCAGCTGGTCAAACTCCTCCCGGGTCAGCAGGCCGCAGGCCAGCCCCGCCCGGAGGTGGCCCGTCCGCTCGCTGATGTCCCAGGCGAGATAGCCCAGGTGCCCCACCAGGGGATAGAACTGGGCGGAGAAGTCCCGGGCCTGGGTGAAGAATCCGGCGGCGTCGGGATTCAGGGAGGCGAGGTCAAAGAGGGGACGGCCCTCCCAGACGGCCTCGAAATCCAGATAGTGGTCCTGGCAGTGGAACTGCCGGTCGCAGAAGTCCAGAAGGCCCTCCTTGTCCTTGATGCCGAAAACAGTTTTCAGATGGGCCCGGCAGGCGACGGCATCTGCCTCCGTGGCGCAGAGGGGCAGGGTGGTGAAGTAGTCCGCCCCCTTGAGCTCCGGGAGACCGGGCGTTTTTCGCAGGGCGGGGACTCCCGCCAGCAGGGCGAGGAAGGCATCCCGCTGGCACAGCCGCCGCTCCCGGCGGGAGCGGTGCAGCAGGGATTGGATATCCCGGTCCAGACCGGAGGCCTGGGGATGGAAGTCATGAAGTTGAGAGCGGTCGATCATAAAGCGCGTCCTTTCTTTCCTTGGGTCAGCCTTTGGGCGGTCAGCTCCGCCGCCTGGGGCAGCAGAACCCATTCCGCCTGTTCCATTACCCGGCGCTGGAGGACCTCCGGCGTGTCGCCGGGAAGGACCTCCACCGCTCTTTGGAGGAGAATCTCCCCTCCGTCGGGAATTTCGTTGACATAGTGCACCGTGGCCCCGGTGACCTTCACCCCCCGGCGGAGGGCCTCCTCATGGACCTTGAGACCGTAATAGCCCTTGCCGCAGAAGGCGGGGATGAGGGAGGGGTGGACATTCAAGATACGGTTCGGCCAGCGCTTCACAAAGTCCTCGGACAGAATGGAGAGGAAGCCCGCCAGAATGATCATGTCCGCCCGGTACGCGGTCAGTTTTTCCGTCAGGCCGGCTTCAAATTCCTCCTGAGCGCATCCTTTTCGTGGGACGGCAAAGCCCGGGACGCCGTGGTTTTTTGCCCGTTCCAGAGCGTAGGCCCCGGGATTGCTTGCAAGAACCACCACAATCTCCCCGTGGGGGATGGTTCCCGCGTCCTGGGCGTTTAACAGGGCCTCCAGATTGGTTCCGCCGCCGGAGACCAGGACGGCGATGCGTGCCCGGCTCATAGGATGGGAGGGCAGGCCTCGCAAAAGAGGACGCCCCCATTGCCCGGATGGACGCTGCCCACGACGGCCGCGTCCGGTTCCCCGGCGGCGTGCAGGAGCTCCAGGGCCCGGTCCGCCTCCTCCGCGGGAACCGCCAGCACCATGCCGAGGCCCATGTTGAAGGTGTTGTACATATCGTGCCCGGAGACGTTTCCGCGCTTGGCGATGAGCTCGAAGATGGGAAGCCGGGGCAGCGTGGCGGCGTAGAAATGGGGCTCAAAGCCCTGGGGCAGCATCCGGGGCACGTTCTCGAAGAAGCCGCCGCCGGTGATGTGGCTGGCTCCGTGGAGGTCAATTCCCCCCTCCAGCAGGGCCAGGACCGGCTTGACGTAAAGCTTTGTGGGAGCCAGCAGGGTCTCGCCCAAGGATTTGCCGCCCAGCTCATCCATGGGGGTGGTGAGATCGGCATGCTCGATGTCAAAGATCTTCCGCACCAGGGAGAAGCCGTTGGAGTGGACGCCGGAGGAGGTCAGGCCGATGAGGGCGTCCCCCTCCCGGACCCGGCTTCCGTCGATGATTTTGGGCTTGTCCACCACACCCACGGCAAAGCCCGCAATGTCATAGTCGTTGGGGTCCATGACGCCGGGATGCTCGGCGGTCTCGCCGCCAATCAGGGCGCAGCCGGATTGGACGCAGCCCTCCGCCACGCCGGAGACGATGGAGGCCACCTTCTCCGCCTCGTTTTTGCCGATGGCGATATAGTCCAGGAAGAAGAGGGGCCGGGCGCCGCAGCAGATGATGTCGTTGACGCACATGGCCACGCAGTCGATTCCGATGGTATCGTGCTTGTCCAGCAGCTGGGCCAGGCGCAGCTTGGTGCCCACGCCGTCGGTGCCGGAGACCAGGACGGGCTCCTCCATGCCGGAGAGGTTTGGCGCGAAGAGGCCGCCGAAGCCGCCGATGCCGGAGACGACCCCCGGGATTTTGGCGCGCTCCACAAAGGGCTTCATCAGCCGCACGCCCTCGTACCCGGCGGTGATGTCCACCCCGGCGGCGGCGTATGCGGCGGAATGGGAGTTTTCCATGGTTGAACCTCCTTGTATGAGCCGCCGCCTCCGGCGGCCCGTTTATGGGGAAGAAAGGGCTTGCGGAGGACGGGACGCCGGGGGGCGCCGGTCTCCGCGGATTGTCATTCCTTCCCCGTCCAGCAGTAAGTACAGATTTTGTCCCTGTCGATGCCGATGGCCTCTAAAAGGCCGTCCAGGGATTGATAGCCCAGGGAGTCGAAGCCCATCTCCTTGCAGATGGTTTGGAGCATGCACCGCCCCCGCTCCGTGGAGGCGTCGGCGTACTCCGCCAGGTGCTCCTGGCCCTCGTTCCCCTCCAGGGCCTGGACGGTCTTCCGGCTGAGAAGCTCCATGTCGGAATTGCTCCGGGAGAAGTTCAGGTACTTGCAGCCGTACATGATGGGGGGACAGGCGGAGCGCATGTGAACCTCCTCCGCGCCGGATTCATAGAGGAATTCCACCGTCTCCCGGAGCTGGGTGCCCCGGACGATGGAGTCGTCCACGAAGAGGAGCTTCTTGCCCTTGATGAGCTCCGGGACGGGGATCTGCTTCATCTTGGCCACCTGGTTCCGCACGTCCTGGCTCTCGGGCATGAAGGACCGGGGCCAGGTGGGGGTGTACTTCACGAAGGGCCGGGCGAAGGGCTTGCCGCTGCGGTTGGCGAAGCCGATGGCGTGGGGGACGCCGGAGTCCGGGACCCCCGCCACGTAGTCCACCTTCGGGAGCTGGCCCCGCTGGACCTCGTCCCGGGCCATGATCTCGCCGTTGCGGTAGCGCATAACCTCCACGTTCATCCCCTCGTAGCAGGAATTGGGATAGCCGTAGTAGGTCCAGAGAAAGGCGCAGATGCGCATGTCCTTCCCCGCGGGGGAGAGGGTCTCCCAGCCTTCGGGGGTAATTTTCACAATCTCCTGGGGGCCCAGCTCATAGGCGTCCTGATAGCCCAGCTTGTGGTAGGCGAAGGACTCGAAGGAGACGCAGCAGCCCTCCTCGTTCTGGCCGATGAGCACCGGCAGGCGGCCCAGGCGGTCCCGGGCGGCGTAGATGCCCTCGGTTGTGAGGATGAGGATGGTCATGGAGCCCTCGATCTCCTCCTGGGCGTAACGGATGCCGGTGACCAGGTCGTCCTTCTGGTTGATGAGGGAGGCCACCAGCTCCGTGGCGTTGACCTTGCCGGAGCTCATGGCCATAAACTGGTGGCCGTGGTCGGAGAAGTAGCGGTCCACCAGGGCCTCGGCGTTCTGGATGATGCCCACGGTGGAGATGGCGTACAGCCCCAGGTGGGAGCGCATCAGCAGGGGCTGGGGGTCCGTGTCGCTGATGCAGCCGATGCCGGAGCAGCCCCGGAACCCGGCCAGATCCTTCTCGAACTTGGTGCGGAAGGGGGTGTTCTCAATGTTGTGGATTTGCCGGTGAAAGCCGGTTCGGTCCCCGTCATAGACGGCCATGCCGCCCCGGCGGGTGCCCAGGTGGGAGTGGTAGTCCGTGCCGAAGAACACGTCCAGCACCACGTCCCGTTTTGAAATCGCGCCAAAAAATCCGCCCATTCGCAGCCTCCTTATTTTTTACGCTTGCGCGGGAATATCCAGAGTACAGCCCCCAGCGCCGCCGCGGCCAGGAGCGCTAAGGCGGCGATCCCGGCGGGGGTGGTGGAGACAAAAATCGCGATGGGGCCGTCCGGCCCTCCGATAACGCCCACTTACAGCGCCTCGTTCATCCGGCGCATGACCTCGGCGTAGGCGTCCTCCACGCCGCCCAGGTCCCGGCGGAAGCGGTCCTTGTCCAGCTTTTCATGGGTCTTGGAGTCCCAGAGGCGGCAGGTGTCGGGGCTGATCTCGTCCGCCAGGACGATGGTTCCGTCGTCCAAACGGCCGAATTCCAGCTTGAAGTCCACCAGGGTCACGCCGCAGGAGGCCCAGAAGTCCTTGAGAAAGTCGTTGACCTGGAAGGCGTATTTCTTGATGGTTTCGATCTCCTCGGGGGTGGCCAGCTTCAGGGCCAGGGCGTGGTACGCGTTCAGCAGGGGGTCCCCCAAATCGTCGTTTTTATAGGAAAACTCGATGGTGGGTGCGTCGAAGACAATGCCCTCCTCCACGCCGTAGCGCTTGGCGAAGGACCCGGCGGAGATGTTGCGGATGATGACCTCCAGGGGGACGATAGAGACCTTCTTCACTACGGTTTCCCGCTGGCTGAGCTCCTCCACGAAGTGGGTGGGGACCCCGGCCTTCTCCAGCTTTGCCATGAAGCGGTTGGTCATTTGGTTGTTGATGACGCCTTTTCCCACGATGGTGCCTTTTTTCAGGCCGTTGAAGGCCGTGGCGTCGTCCTTGTAGTCCACGATGTACAGGTTCGGGTCGTCGGTTTGAAAGACCTTCTTGGCCTTGCCCTCGTAGAGCTGCTCCAGCTTTTGCATATTGAATTCCTCCGTCCTGTATATTTAAATTCAAGGTTTTTCTCAGACCGGCGTCAGGACCGCTTCCCAGGAGGAAAGCCGCCTGCCGCCCCAAAACGCGGCTCCCGCATTGTAATAACTCCCGTCCTCCCGCGGGGTCAGGACCTCCGTGCCGCTGTACGCGCCGTCTTGGGAGCGGTAGGCGGAGAGAATGCTGCGCCCCACAAACTCGAAGGAGCCCTCCAGCGGGCCCAGGGCCGGGTTGAAGGAGGTCCACTCCAAGGTGAGCGGGGAAGCCGCCTGGCGGATGCGGTAGTCATTGGTAAAGCGGACCGGCGGGTCCGACCGGACCTCCAGAAGGCCGTTCAGCGTCCATTCCGGCTCCCGGAGAATACGGACGCTTCCACGGAGCGGGAAGGCGTTGCGCGCCTCGTCGTAGTAGGTCCCGGCGGCGGCCCAGTCCATGGCTTTCAGGAAATAGGTGTGTTCCTCCATGCGCTCAGATTTCCGCCTGAAGGGCGGCGTCCTTCTCCTCGATCTGGGCCGCCATGTCCCGGCGGGCGGCATCCAGCCAGGCCGCCAGATTTGCGTCCTCCACCGCCAGGATCTGGGCGGCCAGAATGGCGGCGTTCTTGGCCCCGTTCAGGGCCACGGTGGCCACGGGAACGCCGCTGGGCATCTGCACGGTGGCTAATAAAGCGTCCAGCCCGTCCAGGGCGCCCCCCTTCATGGGGATGCCGATGACGGGCAGGGTGGTGTTGGCGGCCGCGGCCCCCGCCAGATGGGCGGCCATGCCGGCGGCGCAGATGATGACGCCGAAGCCGTTCTTCCGGGCGTAGGAGGCGAACTCCGCCACCTGGGCGGGACTGCGGTGGGCGCTCATGATATGGGCCTCGTAGGGGACGCCGAAGGCGTCCAGCTGGGCGCAGGCGGCCCGGACTACCGGCCAGTCGGAATCGGAACCCATGAGTACGGCAACTTTTTTCATTGTAAGCTCTCCCTTCAAATTACAGCTTCTTTCGTAAAACCGTGTGGCGGAAAATGCCGTCGGCAAAGTATTCGGCGGAGCAGAACACCGGCTTGCCGTCGATGTCGAAGTCCACCTCCTCCATATACAGCAGGGGCGTGCCCACGGGGACCTGGAGAACGTCCGCCAGCTTCCCGTCCGCCGGGACGGCCCGGAGGTCTGTCAGGTCCAGGTAGGGATATATGCCGCAGGACTGCTGGAGGAAGTGGAAGATGGGGGGCTTTAAATCCTCCTCCGTGTAGTGCTCCCGAATGAGGGCCTTTTCGATGACGTCCTCGCAGTAGATGGCGGGACGGCCGTCGGCGGTGCAGAGGCGGGAGACCCGGAGCATGGGAGTTCCCTCCGGGAGCTGGAGCTGGGCGGCGGTCCTTTTGTCCGCCGGCTCCTCCCAAAAGCGGATGGAGGCCACCGCCGGGGTGAAGCCGTTCTGGCGAATCATGTCCAGGAACTCCACCTCAATGTCCATTCGGGTGTGGACGTCCAGCACGTGGCGGTTGATGATGGTGCCCACCCCGTGGCGGCGGGTGATGAAGCCCTCCCGCTCCAGGGAGGCCAGAATGTCCCGCAGCTGGGTGCGGCTGATGCCCAGCTTGACACAGAGCACGCTTTCCCGGGGCAGGCGCTCCCGGTGGGCGTATTCGCCGTCGCGCATAGCCGCCAGCAGCTGGGCGCGGATGGCCTTGGTATGGGAGATGTGACTATTGTTCATTCCAAGTACCTCGTTGTGATGAAGATTCCGGAAAGGAAACGCTCGATCCGTCCGTGGAATAGGTCATACCTATTGTATCGGTTTCCGGGCCGGCCCGCAATTGACAAAATTGACAGTTCCCAGGGGGATTCCGCCCCCGGCTTGGGATGGTTTCGCAAAAAGGTTCGGGAAAGAGAGAGGGCTCCCGGCTTTTTGCCGGGAGCCTCTAAAGTTACTCCAGAATATAGACGGTGCAGGAGCGTCTGCCGAACTGGATGCACTCTTCATAGGTGTCGTAGTAGAGGTCGATTTTGTTGCCCTTGACGCCGGTATCCTCCGCCACGGCCAGCCCGTAAACCACGTTTCCACCGGCCACAATATACATGCGGGTGCCCAAGGGAATGACGCTCTTGTCCACGGCTACGGAGCCCACGTGGACAGCGGTTCCGCTGGCGGTACGGGTGCCCACGCCGCCGTGTCCGGTGGTGTAGGCGGTGGCGGTCATGGAGCGGACGCCGGAGTAGTTCAGCACGGTGCCGTCCTTTAGGGTCAGGGTTCCGCTGCCGTCGGCGTTTTCCGAGACGTTGGCGATGCCGCCGCCGGTTTCGCCGTGCTCCGCCAAAATGTCATCCGGGTCCTGTTTGGTTTCGGAGGGCTTTGGCTTCGGTTTGGCTGTGCCGTATTCCACAATCCGGTCCACGGCGGTGGTGTCCAGCTCCTCTACGAACTGGCGGGAGAGCTGGGCCCCGTTGGACCAGACTACCTCATAAACGGAGGAACGCACGCCGTTGGCGCCCTCCTGGACCACCTTTTCCTCGCCCTCCAGCATCTCGGGGTTGGCGACCCGCTGGGTGGCGAAGGGGGCGGTTTCGGTGACATAATCATAATAGGTCAGCTCGGAGGCGACGTTTACCTCCACGCCGGACTCGGAGAGCTTGACGCCGATCATCTCCAAGGGGCTGGGGTAAATGTGGAGGCGGGCAAGCAGGGAGGAAACGCTCTCCTTGTGGGACAGAATGGTGACGGCGGAACCCTCGTGCCGGACGGTGACGGTGGTGTTGTCCTGCAGGGTGATGTCATAGCCCCGGCTGCCGTTGGAGACGTAAACCATCTGGGAGGACAGATCAGGGGGGTCCTTCTGGTCCGGGTCCAGGATAATGGCGGCCTCCTCCTCTGTCCCGGTGATGAGGAATAGGGAGTCGGCCCAGCCGGTGGCGGAAAGGCCGGTGACGGTGGCGACGAGCAGGCAGAACAACAGCATGCTGCCGCGCCGGCAAAGGGCGTATAAGAGACTTGGTTGTTGGTCAGCGTTCACGTGAATACCCTCCTAATAAGGTAATTTCGCAGCGGGGCCTTGCAAAAGCCCCGTTCCCCATGCCGCTTCGAAGGAAGCGGAGAGGCGCTGCGGGTCCCCTGCTGGGGGAGTATTGGGCGGCCGCCTGGTTGGAGCAGGCGACTTGTAACTTTTGTTACCAATGAGAAACTGGCCTCAGTATACACCCTTACCCCCACTTTTGTCAAGTCTTTCGGGCTTTGCGAGTATAATTATCCCCACTTTAGACCCGTTTGGACAAGATTTGACTGGAAAAGATTCGGGAAATGGATGGGAAAAGGTTACAAAACGGTAACGGAATGAGGTTGGAATGGGACTTGCGGAGGAGACCTGCAAGGAAAAATGCCGCCAAAACCGGCGGTGGCTCTTGCGCATCCTTCGTCTCCCTTGTCAGGACGAGCGCAAATCCCGCCTCGGAAACCTCAAAGTGGACATTTCCCCAAATCCGTGCTATGATGCAAGCATCAAAACCCTTCCCCCTGGCGGGGGAGGAGAGGAGCTCCGTTCTATGAACATTGGAAGTGTGTCCATTTTTTCAAAATTGGCATTGGCCCCTATGGCCGGCGTTACCGACGCTGCCTTCCGCCAGCTCTGCGCGGAGCTGGGGGCGGGCTATACCTGCACGGAGCTGATCTCCTCGAAGGCCCTCTGCTACAAGGACAAGAAAACCTTCTCCCTCCTGCGGCAGTTCCCCGGGGAACACCCTGCCGCCGTTCAGATCTTCGGCAGCGACCCGGCCTGCATGGCTGAGGCTGCCCAAATCGCCATGGAATACACCGGGGCGGATATTCTGGACATCAATATGGGCTGCCCTATGGGGAAAATCGTCAACAATGGCGACGGCGCAGCCCTGATGAAAGACCCGGAGAAGGCGGGGCGCATTGTGGAGGCCGTGGTAAAGGCGCTGCCCTCCACCCCGGTTACCGCCAAGTTCCGCCGGGGCTGGGACCTGGGCAACTGCAACTGTGTGGAGTTCGCCCGGGTTCTGGAGCAGGCCGGGGCCTCTGCTGTGGCGGTCCATGGCCGGACCCGGGCCCAGGTCTACGGGGGCCAGGCGGATTGGAACTGCATCCGGGCCGTCAAGGAGGCGGTGTCCATCCCTGTCATCGCCAACGGCGATATCTGGAAGCCAGAGGACGCGGCCCGGATTCTCCAGCACACCAAGGCCGATATGGCGATGATTGGACGGGGCTGCTTCGGGAATCCCTGGATTTTTCAGCAGGCGAAGGCCGTGCTGGAGGGGGAGCCTATTCCGCCGTTGCCGCCTCTGGCAGAGCGGTGCGATTTGGCTGTACGGCAGTTTGAACTGGCGGCGGAATATAAAGGCGAGCGGGTGGCAATTTTGGAGGCCCGGCGGCATTACTGCTGGTATCTTAAAGGCGTGCCTCACGCGAATTATTATAAGGAGCAGATTGTCCGGATGAATACGTTGGAGGATGTCTACCAGGTGACCCAAGGTATGAAACGGGACCTCCGAGACGAGCGGGAGGAACAACGATGACGGACTTGCGGGAACAGAAATGGATTGCCGCCGCCCGGGAGGGAGACCAGGGGGCCTTTGAGGAACTGGTTCGGCTCTATGAAAAACGGGTCCTGGCCCTGACCCAGCGGATGTGCAAAAATCCGGAGGACGCCGCCGAGGCCGCCCAAGAGGCGTTTTTCGCGGCGTGGCGCGGTTTGAAGAATTTTCGGGGGGACAGCAGCTTTTCCACCTGGATTTACCGGCTGGCCTCCAACGCCTGCGTGGATCTGCTGCGCCGGGAGGGAAAGCGGCAGGCTGCCGTCTCCCTGGATGATGAGGAGTTAAACCTGGACCTTTCCTCCCCCCTTCCCTCCCCCCAGGAGGAGGCGGAGCGGCAGGAGCTGCGGGAGCGAATCGAGGCGGGCCTCCAGGCTCTGCCTCCGGAGTATCGGGCGGCGCTGGTGCTGCGGGAAATCCAGCAGCTGCGCTATGACGAGATCGGCCAAGCCTTGGGCGTGGATATCGGGACGGTGAAATCCCGCATCAACCGGGGGCGGAAAAAGCTGCGCGGTTTTTTGCTGGAGCGGGGGAACTTTTCTCCGTCGCCTCCGTCTAAACAGACAGGAAAGGAGGGCCGTTCATGAAATACTGTGAGAAATACGCGGCCCTGTTGGACCTGTTTGTAGACGGGGAGCTGCCGGCAGCGGAGATGGAGCGGGCGCGGAACCATTTGGAGAACTGCCCTGGCTGCCGGGCCTATGTGGAGGACGCGCTGACCATTCGCGCCGGATTTCCGGATGTGGAGGACGCCGTGGTGCCGGAGGGCTTTGCCGAAGGCGTGATGGAGCGGATTCGGGAAGCCTCCGCCAGGGAAGGGAAGGTCGTGGAACTGAAACGGCGCTCCACCCGGCGCTGGGCTGGGATGATTGCCGCTCTGGCGGCTTGCTGCGCTCTGGTGATTCTGGTTCGAACCGGACCTGGCGGTGGCCTGAACGGCGTACTGTCAGGAGATGACCGAGGGGAAACTGCGCTCTACGACCGCATGGAGACCGACGGCGCCGAGGAGAGTCTGGTGGAAGAGCGTGAGGCGGGAATTGCCGCGCAGGCGGTGCTGCCGGAAGCCGCGCCGGAAGCGCCCGCGGAAGCTGCGCCGAAGCGGAGCGCCTCCATGCGGACGGCGGAAATGGATGACGCGGAATTGCGGAAGGACGAGAAAACCGCCATGGCCGCCGTCCCGGAGGCCGCCATGGATGGGGCCATCCCGGAGGAGGCGCTATGCCTGACGGCGGAAGAGGTCGGAGAGCTGCTGGAGGACTTGGACCCTATATGGGAAAAGGGCGAGAAGCGCCTTTATGAGTTGAGCGCCGAGGAATACCGCGCGCTGCTGGAGGACTTGGGACGGCGGGGGGAGTTGCCGGAAGAGGCGGAAGGGAGCTTCCTGGTGCTGGTGACAGGGCCGTTCCTATAAGAAGTATTAAGAAGCGCCGCGGTTCAGGCCGGTTTTCCACGGGAAACCGGCCTGCTGTTTTTTCGAGAGATTGTCTGGGTTTGTTAAAACTGCCCAGAGGTCCTAGCGAATAAAAGCGCGAACAGCGATAATTTTCAAAAAAGGGCGAAAAAAGGGAAAAAGGGGATTGACAAACGAGGCGTGGCGTGGTAATCTAGCAAAGCTGTCCGGGAGGACAGGCGGGCGTCAAGTAAAAAAAGTCGAATTCGAAAAGAAAACGAAAAAAGTACTTGACAAACGAGGAAAGACGTGGTAATCTAGCGAAGCTGTCTGACCGAGGCGGTTGGGGCGCAAGGGTTTGAGGATCGAACTTGAAAAGTTTTCGAAAAAAACACTTGACAAACCAAAAGCTGCGTGATAGAATAGCGAAGCTAAATTCCATAGCGCCGGACCTGAGCGACGGCTCGAAAGAAATTCAAAAGAATTTCAAAAAAGAGCTTGACAAACGGGGATGAACGTGCTAGAATAGCAAACGTTCCGCCGATGAGGTGTGTACCTTGTAAATTAAACAACGTAACGAAAAGAAAGCACCAGACGGAGCTCCTGGTTGTGAGAAATCACGACGGGAGAACCAAGGTTGTGGGTGAGTAGAGGTTTAGTCAATTGCCTCGAAAGCAGCAACCGAAAAAATGCTTGAAGCTATGACAAATAGCTCTATGTTGGTTTAAGCGGCTAAGCCGTTTAGATACCATTTTATAGAGAGTTTGATCCTGGCTCAGGACGAACGCTGGCGGCGTGCTTAACACATGCAAG
>CATOKC010000035.1 GCA_951800675.1 uncultured Oscillibacter sp. | reverse complement strand
GCGCACAAAAGGGACCCGCCGCCTTTTTGAGGATTGTTCCAAGGCTACAGATTTGCAAACACATCCACCTGACGCTGCAGCTCCCCCACAATCTCCTGGTTGGTGTCCATGCCGGAGGTGATGCCCGCCAGATCATCCACCAGCGCCCGGGTGCTGTCCGCCACGCCGGTAACGCCGGAAACCGCCTCCTCCACCGCGCCGGAGATGCTGGAGATGGAGGCAGACACGTCCTCCATGGCCTCCCGGAGCCGGTCCGCCTGCCCGTTGAAGGAGGCCATGGCCCCCTCGACATAGGCCGCGTCATCCCGGTACTGCCGTCCGGACTGGACGGACTGCTCCAGCTGGGCCCGCAAGGCCTGGCCCAAGTACTCCGACAGTTCCCGCGCGCTGCTGGAGAGGTAGCTCACCGCACCGGTAACCACGCCGCTGACCTCCTGGATATGGCTGGCGGTCTCCGCGCAGGAATCCGCCAGACGGCGAATCTCCCGAGCCACCACGGAGAAGCCCTTCCCGGCCTCTCCGGCCCGGGACGCCTCCACGGAAGCGTTGATGGCAATGAGGTCCGTAGAGGAGGAAATGGACAGGATGTCCTTGGTCAAAATGCCGATGCGGTCCACGCTCCGGCTCTTCTCGATGGCTTGGTCCAGCACGGCCATGATCTCCTCCGTCCGGGCCTGAACGGCCTCCATCTCCGCCTGGGCGGACCGCTCCATCTCCTCCGCCCGGCCCCGCATCTCCACGGAGTAAGCGGTGATAGCGGCACACTCCTCCGCCATATGTACCGCGTCCTCCTGGGTGCCGGAGGCGCTAGCGGTGATGGCGGCGGTGTTCCCGGCGATTTCCTCCAGAGCGGCGGAAAGCTGCTCCGTCAGGCCGGAGAGGTCTCGGGCGCTGCCGCTGGAGGTCCGGGTCCGTTTCCGGACGTCTCCCACCACGCCGCGTATACGTTGAGAGCTGTCCTGTAGGGTACCCATAGCTCCCTGGATGGGGGCCATGACGTACTTCCGGATAATCCGCAGAGCGGCCCACACCAGGAGCACCCCCGCCGTCAACGTCCCGGCGCTGACGGCCAGAGACGTGAGATACACCACGAAGAGGCGTCCCCGGGCCGCCTCCGCCTGGGTGGAAACGGAGGCAGAGAGAGCGTTGATGCCCGCCTCCGCCGCCTGGCTCCGGGCGGCCACGTCCCCATTGGCCATGGTGTAAGCCTCCTGGGTTTTGCTGTCGGCGCTGGCGCAGACCAGCCCCACCAGGGCGTGCTTAAAGGCGTCATAGTCCGTCAGCAGGGTCTGGTAGACCGCCCCGTCATCCTCAAAGACAAAGGGCGCGTACTCCGCCAGCTTTCCGTCCAGCTCCGCCTCCTCCGCCTTGATCTCCTGAACCAGACGGATCATGGTGGCGTGGTCCTCTGCCACAATATGGCTGAGAGCCAGACGGTGGATGTCCATAATGGACCGCCGGATGTCCTCCAGCTTTGCCTCGCTGACCATGTATTCGTCCACAATGGTCCCGGCGTTGGAGTGGACGTTGTTGATGCTGAACACCGCCAGGAGATTGGATAACAGCGTCACCAGACCCAGAAGGACAACGGGCAGAATCAGACGCTGTTGCAGCTTTCCTTTCATTAGGTACTCCCCCCGAAACGTGATGGAAATTTCAACGGCTTACCGCGCCGTCACACCTTCCGCTAAGCGGTCCAGCTGGGCCTGGAGCTCTGCGCCGGAGGGATTCCCCCGGGCCATATTCCCAGCAAACTCCGCCACCGGGTCCCAGAACTTGCCGCCCACCCGCTGGAGCTGGGAAAACTCCGACTGGGCCAGCAGCGCGGCGATGGCGGGAGCCGCCTGAACCTCCGGGGAAGCGGCGGCATTGGCATTGGCGGGGCCCTGGCCCCGCAGCTCGAAGCGGAGGCGCTGGTTTTCCTCGCTGGTAATCCACTCCGCCAGCCGGGCCGCCCACTGAGGATGCTTGGAATAGGCGTTCACGCCGATGAGCTTGCAGCCGGAAAAGGAGGCCATTTGAACCTGCCGGCCCTTGCAGGTAAACGTGGGCAGCTTGGCGGCTCCGGCGTTTTCGCCCCAGGCCTCCTGGATGGTCACGGCGTTCCACACGCCGCTGATTCCGGCAATCACCGAGCCGTCCCGCACGCCCGCCAGGAATTCCTCGTCCGTCCGGCTGGCAAAGCCGGGGCTGGCGGCCACATCCAGCATGGCCTGGGCCACGTCCACGCCGGCAATGGGCCCCTCGGCGCTGTTCCAGGTGCAGAAGTTGGTAAGGCCGTCCTCGTTCAGCCCCACCCGCAATCCGGTGTTTCCAAAGAAAGCGTAAACATACCAGGCGGAGGACCAGTCCATGGTAATCCGCCGTCCGGCCGCCGCCGCGATTTCCAGCATCCGGTCCAGGGACTGTACGTCCTCCTGGTTAAAATAAGCCTTATTATAATAGAGAAAATAGCCGTTGTCCGCCGTCAGGGGATAGGCATAAAGGGTTCCGCCCACACTGGCCGCCTCCACGGCGGCGGAGAGGTTCGCGCTCCGAATGGCGTTGGAATCTTGAATGGGGTTTAGCCCTCCCGCGGCAGCCAGGGCGGCTACCTGATCGTCGGCAAAGGCAAAGACATCCGCCCCGCCCTCCAGGTCCCCCAGCAGGGCGTCCTTGCAGTGGGACTCGCTCTGGGGCTGGTACGTGATGCGGAAATCCGCCTCCCCGGCGTAGCGGGACTGGAAGGAGGCGAAAATCTCCTGAAGCAGGGCCTCGTCCTCCTCGGCGCCCCAGACAGTCAGGCTCACGGTCTCCCTTTCCGCGCCGCCGCTCTCCGGCGGCTCCGGGTCCTTGCAGGCGGAGAGGAGCAGCAGCGCCCCCAGAGACAGAAGCAGAAACACACACTTTTTCATAGCGTCAGGCCCTTCCGGTTGATTTCTGCGGCCCCGCCCCAATCGGTGGGCCGTTTGGGGCGGTGGTTCGCCCTACAGATACAGCGCTGATATTATAACATTTTTTTCTTCCTCTGGCAAGGCGTTCTTGTTCTGAACCCGCGGCAAGAGCGGGAGAGAAAGAAAATAGACGAAGCCAGGAGGGTTTCTGATTACGCATTCCAAAAGCGGCAGGAGTCCATTGACCTGCTGACGCCCTATGAGGGAAAAAGATTGGTTGATATTCCAGACTCGGTATTTAAAAAAGCGGACGCCGCCATGAGGGAAGCGGAAAAAGCAGATCGCAAGTGGAACAAAATCGTGGGGGTTGCCGATGCCAAGCCTGTCGGGAAAAAGAGGGGGCCGGTATCTGATGCGTAATAAGATTCTGTTTCTAGTTTTCCCTTTTGCGCTTTTCCTGGCCCTGTTTCTCCGGCCCCTTCCAGTTCCGGCGGCGGAGATTCCGCCCGGCCCCGCCGTTCAGCTCATTCCGCCTCCCGCGGAGCGGGCGGAGCCGAAACCGGAGACGCCCGTTGAATCTCCGGCGGAAGTCCATGTGATTGAGAGCTGCACCGTCACCTGGTACACCGAGGACACCTGCGGCAAGGCCCCGGACCACCCGGCCTATGGCATCACCGCCAGCGGCCTCCCCGTAGAGGAAGGCGTCACCTGCGCCGTGGACCCGGAGGTTATCCCGCTGTTCTCGACGGTCCATGTGGAGTACGCCGACGGGAGCGCCGGGACCTTCCGGGCCACTGACACCGGAGTCAAGGGGAACTGGGTGGACATCTACACGCCGGATTACGATTATGCCGTCCGGTGCGGCCTGCAAAGCCTGACCGTGTGCTGGACGGCGCCGGAGGAGGGAACTCCATGAGCTGTAAAGGCTGTGCCTACGCCGTCTACCTCCCCGGGGCGTGGTGCTGCGATTATCTCCAGATTACCGGCCATTGCCGCCCCTGCCCGCCCGGAGAGGACTGCACCGCGCGGAAAGAGGCGGACCTGACGAAGAAAGGAAGCGCTTTTATGAAACGAAGAGGATGGGACACGGAAAGGGCCAGGACCTTGTACGATGAAAAGCTGTCCGACGCGGAGATTGCGGGGAAGGTGGGGGCTACAACATCGGCGGTGGCTTACTGGCGGCGGAACCTGGGTCTTCCGGCAAACCCGGAGCGCCGTCCTCCTCCCGTACCGGAGAACTCCGTCCCCAATGCGCCGCCTCCGGCTGTTCCTCCTCCCCGGCCTTTGGCACTTCCAGCCATGAACGGCCCTGTGGAGCTGTCGGTGGATCTGGACGGCCACGCCTTCGCCCTGCGGGCCCCGGACCTGGAGGGCGCGGAGCGAATTTATGAATACGCCGGACTGCTGCTGAAGGATATAAGTCAGGCCGCCGCCAAGCTTAAGGAGGGGACGGAAAGTGGCTGAGAAGAAAGCGCCCCGGATGTGCTCCCGCTTCCACTGCGACAAGCGCGGAGACCGCTACTGCTGCGCGGACTGCGTGGAGCGGAAGCGGGACCGCTGCCGGAATCCCTGTCTCAACGATCCGGCCCGCTGCGGGCTGGAGAACCGGAGGCCGAAGCCGTGAGCGGACCGGTCTGGTACTGCGCGAGACAACGGGCGGGGCCCCTGGTGAAGGAGTGCCGGGCCCTACGTCCTCGCCTCAGCGCCTCGGACAGCCTCTATGAACGGACGGAGAAGAACAAAATCCTCCGCCCGCCCCGGGACTCCTCCGTCTGCCGGACCCGGGTGGACCGGCTGGAACTGCGGCTGGCTCTGTTCCGCTTCGAGGGGACCCGGTATGACCTCAGCTTTGACCCGGAATCCCTGCCGGAGAAGTTTCAGGACGTGCGCAAGGTCTGGCGGGCCTTCCTCGCCCGGCTCCGGCGCTGGAAGGGCGGCCCCTTTGATTACATCTACCTGGTGGAAGGCCGTCACGGGGACCACCGCTATCACCTCCACATCGTCCTTCGCTACGGGGACTTCCCGCCGTCGGTGATCCGCTATCTCTGGAAATACGGCAACGTAGATGACGAGCCCCTGCTCCGGGGACCTCATGACAGTTACCGGCGGACGGCCAAGTACTTCAACAAGGAGGCCACGGACGGCTTGATCCTGCCCATCGGGGCGAAGCTGTGGAACTGCAGCCGGACCCTGAACGCCCAGCTGCCGCCGCCGGAACGGTGGAAGGATGAATCCGGCGTGATCGAGATTCCGGACAATGTGTCAATATCTGGAAGAAACGACGTGAGGAACGAGTTCGGGGCTTATTATTACGCCTGGTACATCGAGCAAAAAACGGGGCTTTTATTTTAAATCAATGATTCTATCTTGGAATGTAGTTGAATAACTGACACGTTTTACAAAAACAGGAGGCGATCCCATTGCAAAGCGCAGCGAAACCTGCTAAACTAGCTGTAAAGAACGGATGGGTGCTCTGTCCGGTATGTGAGAAGGTCAAACTCCTCCGGCTCCCATCGGATGGGCGTGTCCGCGCCTACGTTTACTGCCGGAACTGCCACCGGGAGCGATTCTTGAATATCGACTTGAGCCTGAGCCAATGAGCCCGAGCCACGTGATGCGCCAAGCGCGGATCACACGGCCCAGGCGTTTTATTTTGCTCCGTGGAGGTGATAGCCCATGGCAATGAAACCGCTTCGGCCCTGTCTCCATCCCGGGTGCGGCGTGCTGGTCTCCAGCGGGTATTGCGCCGCCCATCAGCCGCGGTCAAAGGACCGGCGCGGCGCGGAGGCCCAGGCGTGGCGCTGGATGTACGGGACGGACGTGTGGAAGCGTCTGCGTGAGGACCAGCTTTTGCGGGAACCCTTCTGCCGGGAGCGCGCCCGGCGGGGCGTGCGCCGGTACGCCACCGACGTGGACCACATCCGGGACCACAAAGGGGACTGGGCCCTGTTCACGGACCCTGGGAACCTGGAAAGCCTTTGTCATTCCTGCCACAGCCGCAAAACGGCGCGGGAACTGTGGCAAAACCGAAGGGAAAAACGGCGCCGCAGGTTCGCCGCAAATCCCGCAAAAACCCGATGAGGAGCTGAAGTTATGCCGGGACCAAGACAGCCCACGGACCTGTTGAAAGCCACGGGGCGCAAGCACCTGAGCCGCGCTGAGGAGGCGGCGGAGGACTGGAGCCGCATCCAGGACCGCTACTTCAAGCAGGCCCGGGCGTGCGCCAACGACATGGGCCTGACCATCACCAGCCGCTGCCGCCTGGTGGTCCCGGAGACTTTGAAGCCGAAGGAGGACGACAATCTCTTCCTCCAGCTCATTGAGGGAGGCCGCCGGGATGCCTGAAGCCGTCTGGCTGACGCCGTTCATCCATGTGCCGGTACCGGACGGCGGCGCGGAGCTGCGTTACTGCCAAGAGGCCGTGGACCGGGTGCTGCGCTTCTTCGGATTGCCGGTGTTCAGCCAGAACGAGTGGGCGGGACAGCCTTTTGAACTGCTCCCGTGGCAGGAACAGATTGTCCGGGAGTTCTACGGCGTCCAGGTGCGGGACGACGACGGGAGTTGGGTCCGGTACCGGCGGTTTCTATACAACGAGATCCCGAAGAAGAACGGCAAGAGCGAATTTGCCGCCGGCCTTGGCCTGTACCACCTTCTGGCGGACGGCGAAGCCCTTCCCAATGTGGGCATCTTCGCCGTAGACAAGGAAAACGCGGATATTATCTACAAGTGCGCCAAGTACATAGTGGAGAACACCGCCCTGTCGGAGTCCGCCCACAAGCCCCTGGCCTGGTGCCGGGACAGCGTGCGGGAGATCCGCACCCGCTTCGGCGGCGTGATGAAGGTCTACTCCGGGGACGTGGAGAACAAGCACGGTCCTTCCTTCTCCGCCATCCTCTGCGACGAGCTCCACGCCTGGAAGGGCAGGAAGGGCCGGGCCCGCTGGGAGGTGCTTACCACCGGCTCCGACGCCGCCCGGCGTCAGCAGACGGTTCTGGTGCTGACCACGGCCGGAGACGACCCGGACCGGGCCTCCATCGGCTGGGAGGTTCATGAGAAATGCCGGAGGATTCTGGCCTGGCGTCAGGGGAAGCCGGAGCGGCCCCAGGATGCGGACGACCCGGAATGGCTGCCGGTGATGTACGGCGTGTCTGTCCTCACCGGGGATGACCCAGACAAGCTGAAGGACCTGGACATCTACGATGAAGCGCTCTGGAAAGCCTGCAACCCCTCCTATGGCGTGACCATGAGCGCCCGGAAGTTCCGGGCGGCGGCCCGGGCGGCGAGGCAGAGCGAGGCGGCGGAGCGGTCCTTCCGCTGGCTGCGGCTGAACGAGTGGATCTCCACCAAGGACGTGGGGTGGCTTCCCCTGACGCTGTACGACAAGACCCAGATCGGGCCTTCCGCCAAGAAAGAGCGGGAGGCGTGGGTCCGGGAACATCTGACGGGCAAGCGGTGCTTCGGCGGGCTGGACCTGTCCAAGACCATGGACCTGACGGCGTTTGTGCTGGTGTTCCCGCCCCAGCCGGGCCTGGAGACGGCGGTGGTGCTGTTTAGGGCCTGGAAGCCCCGGCAGACGGTGCTGGAAGCGGAGAAGACGGACGGCATGCCCTTCCGGGACTGGGAGCGGGCCGGCTTCTTGAACCTGCGCGCCGGGGACATGGTGGACTTCCGGGACATGGTGGACGCGGTGATGGAGGCCAAGGAGCAATACCAGCTTTTGTATCTCGGCGTCGACGCCCATCTGGCGGACACCCTGACGCCCCAGCTGCAGGACGCGGGCGTCCAGGTTATCTCCATCTCCCAGACCATGGTGGGCATGAGCCCGGCCATGAAGGAGATCGAGCGGATGCTGCGGGGGCGGGAGATGCTCCACGTCCACAACACCTGCGCCCGGTGGTGCTTCGGGAACGTCCGCCGCTCGGTAGACGGGAACGAGAATACCAAGCCCATGAAGGACCGGAGCGTCGGGCGCATCGACGTCACGGTGGCCTGGGTCATCGCCGTGGCGGCATGGCTGGCCTACAGGGCGCGGCACCCATTCGATACATCAAAGCTGGAGGAGGATTGGAGCCTATGAACCTATGGAGACGAAGGCGCCCGGAGGAGCGGGCGGAACGGCGGCGGGCGCATCGTGGAGGTGGACACAGACCTGAACCGGGAGGACCGGGAACGGGTCAAGAAGCAGTTCGCCAGCTATAACCCCTATGGAGACGACGCCTTCAAGGTGGCGGTGCTGACCAGAGGCTATAAGTACACGCCCATCGGGCTGAAGCAGTCCGACGCCCAGTACATCGAGAGCCGGGCCTTCAGCGTGGAGGAGGTCAGCCGCTTCACCGGCATCCCCAAGCACATGCCGCAAAGCGGGAAGGAATCCTACGAGAGCAACGCCCAGCAGCGGGTGGTATTCGTGCAGGACACCCTCGCGCCCTATGTGGTCCAGTGGGAACAAGAGAACTTCTTCAAGTGCCCGCAGAACTTCCAGCGGACGGAAGGACTGTACTTCAAGGGGAACCTCTCCGTGCTGATGCGGGGCGATGACCAGTCCAGGGCGGAGTTCTACGCCAAAATGGTTGAACATGGCATCATGAACCCGGACGAGTGCCGGGGCCTGGAGGAGCGGAACCCCATTCCCGGGGGTCTTGGCGGGCAGTTCCTGGCGACCAAAAACCTGGGCTCGCTGGAATCTATTTTGAGAGGAGAGACGGACAATGGCTGATATCGCCCCGCGTGGGGAACTGTGGGACAACGACAGCGCCGACGTGCCGCGCTGGTGGGGCTGGCGGGACGTCACCGCCCCCATGGACATCCAGGCGGCCCTGGAGGCTGCCGACGGCGAGGAGGTGACGCTGCTGATCAACTCCCCCGGCGGGGACATGAGCGTGGGCGGCGAGATTCGCTCCATGCCGCGCCGGTATTCGGGGAATACCGGCGCGCCGTTCCAGGGCCTCGGGGCCTCCGCCGCCACGCTGGCGGCTTCCGGCCGCGACGTGATCCAGAGTGAGCCGGGCGCCCTGCTGTGCTACCACAACCCCAGCGGCGCCGCCGCGGGAGATCACCGGGAGATGGAACGCTCCGCCGAGGCCCCGCGAAACGCCAGGGACTGTATCCTGGAGATGTACGAAGCCAGAGGGAGCGCACGATCCAGGGAAGAGCTGATTGCTCTGATGGACCGGGATATCTGGATCACGCCCACCCAGGCCCTGGAATACGGGCTGATCGACGAAGTGGCAGGCTTGGCGGAGCCGGAAGGGGACCCCGCCGCTTTCGTGGCGGCGGCGGGAGGCCGCATCCGTCTTACGGAGGCTATGCGGCGGAAATACCGGGACCATATAGCGGCGGACAAGCGATTGATCCAGGTGAACAACGCGGTCCTGGGCGCCAATGAGGGTACCGGGGCGGACGGCGGCTTTGCCCTCCAGGAGGATTTCGCCGGGACCATTATCGAAAGCGCGGTGCAGCACAGTGAGCTCCTGAACCGGCTGGACCGCTACACCTGCTCCAGCCCCGCCAACTCCATGCGCTGGGTCAGTGCGGACGAGACGGATATCTCCGCCTCCGTGTTCGGCGGCGTGCAGATGTACTGGGCGGCGGAGGGGGCCACGGTAGCCGCCAGCAAGCCCCAGCTCAAGGAAATGAAGATGGACCTGGAGAAGATGATGGGCATTGCCTACGCCACCGACGAAATGCTGACGGACGCCGCCTTCATGACCGGCTTCTTCGGCACGGCCTTCGCCCTGGCGGCGGAACGGCTGCTGGTTTCCGGCGTGATCGCCGGGGACGTCGAGGGCAAGCCCAAAGGCTTCCTCAAATCCAAGGCCCTTATCACCGTGGACACGGAGCCCGGCCAGGCCGCCGGGAGCTTCCTGGGCGCCAACGCCGTCAAGATGCAGGCCGGGGCCATGCCCCGGAACCGGGAGCGGCTGGTATGGCTCATGCACCCTGACTCGGAGGAACTTCTGCCCTACCTCTCCATCCAGAACGGAGAGGCCGCCAAATTCCTGTGGAACCCGGAGGGGGGCCTTGGAAACTTCGACACCCAGCGGGTGCTGAACAAGCCGGTGCTATTCGATGACAGCTGCTCCGCCCTGACCATCAAGAACAGCACCAAGGCGCGCAGCCCCTTCATTACGCTGGCTGCCCGCGGCGGCACCGGCGCCGAAGGCTGAGAAAGGAGGACGCAATGGCGAAACAGAGTACGAAAGGCACCACGAAGGCACCGAGGGGGAAGAAGGCGGCAGCGGCCCCGGTGGAGCAGCCCGGCCTCATGGGCGAAGCGGAACCCATGCTGGAGACTCCTGAAGCGACCGTCCCCGCTGCTGAAGAACTTCCGCCCGCGGTTCCGGGTGAGGCGGCGGCCGTTCCGCCGGAAGCCCCTGAATCTGGCCTGGAAACCGGGGCTGTTCCCGAGGGGGACAGCCTCCCCGAGGACCAAGCCGTGCCGGAGGGGGATTCCAAACCGGAGGGCCGCCGGGCGGTGGTCCGGTCCCCCAAGGGGCTGAACCTCCGGGCGGGACCCGCGTTGAACTATGACGTGCTGGAGGTCCTGCCCGACGGCATGGAGGTCCTGGCGCTGGACCTGCCCAGGGGCGCGGCGGTCCCTGGCTGGGAACTGGTGGACGCCGGGGGCCGGACCGGGTGGGCCTCCGCCCGGTTCCTGCGGCCGCTGGAGGACTAAGGCGTGGGAGTGCCGGAGGCGCGAAAGGCCACGCTGCTGGCCTTCTGCCGCCTGGACGGACTCTCGCCGGAGGAAGAGGGGCTTCTTGCGGTCCTGTATGACGCCGCCGTGGGCTACATGACCCAGGCGGGGGTCCGGGAGCCGCCGAAGGACACACCCCGCCGGGCCCAGTATGATTTGTGCGTGAATTACCTGGTCCTGGACAGCTGGGACCAGCGGGACGTCTCCTTCGTGGGCGCCGCCCCGCCGGAGAACCCCGCCTTCCGGCGGCTGCTGAACCAGATGAAGCTGACGGAACCGGAGGGGCCCCCGCCGCAAACCAGCGAAGCGTTTGCGGTGGGGAGAGCCGGAAGAAACGAAGCGGTGGGAGGGACTGGCAAAGCCGGTCCCGACCGGAGCGGAGTTTTTGACGGCGAGGACACATCCGACCCCGAGGAGGGTGAGCCGTCATGACAACAGGAAGCGCTCTGAAGGAGCGCGTCCAGGTTCAGAGCCTGCTCTACTACCCAGAGGCCGACGCCTTTGCCTGGGAGGTCAAGCGCAATACCTGGGCGAAGGCGGAGCAGGATACCCGGAAGAATCTCTTCTCCTCCGCCGGCATCGGCGCCAGGGGCGTCACCTTCACTCTCCGGCGGAATCCGGAGCTGACAATTGTCAACTCCTTCCTCTGGCGGGGGCAGTTCTGTTTCCTCACCTCCATCGTGGACGGAGACCCCGGCTTCCAGGTAGTGAGGGCGGCGCTGTGCGACCCGGTGGACTGCATCAAGGACGCGGACATGGAAACCCAGGGCTGCCACTTCCCCGGCATCCTGACGGAACAGCTGGACCCTCACGCCGAGGTGACGGGGGACCTGGTGCTGGTGACGCCGAAGGTGGTATCGCTGAAGCCGGACAGCTGGGTACTTATAGGGGACCGCCACTTCCTGGCGCGGATTCCCCATGAGCTGGACCGTTACAAGAACGAGTACGAGATTCGGAGAACGGAGGACTGTTAGTGCAGGAGTTTACAATTGACACCGGAGGCTGGAAGGCGTTCTGGGACCGCTGGCAGGAAACCATTAACCAGCTTCCCGGCCTGAAGGAAGTGATGCTGGAGAGGCTGGGCGGCCGGGTCCAGGGAGAAGTCCGGCAGACGGTAGACCGTTCCGGGCTTCATGACTCCAGGGGCCGGGTGAAGCGCTGGCAGAACCCGCATGTGGGGTCCGGGCGGGGCTATGTGGCCGTGCGGGCGGACTCCGTAGAGGTGGCCGCCGGCTACAGGGACCGCCAGAGGCTGAACGCCGGGGCCCTGACCAACTTCCTCTCCAGCGGGCATAAGGTCCGGGGCCCCTCCGGGCGGGCGAAGCGCTACCAGCCCCGGGCCAGAATGACTCGTGTGAGGGGCCTGGACTTCTATAGCAAGACCAAAGCGGAGTCTGAAAAAATCGCCGTCCAGGAGGCGGAGGACTTCCTGCGGCGGCTGACGGTGACGGAGCTGAAATTATGAGAGAAGGAACCATCCTCCCGGCTGATATTACCGGGGCGGTCGTGGAGCGGCTGAAGGAGGCGTTCCCCGGCGAGAAGGTCTACACGGACCTGGCGCCCAGGGATTTTGAGCGGCCCAGCAATATGGTGGAGCTTGTGAAGCTGGGCTTCGACCCGCTAAGTCACGGAATGAGCGGCGTGGATCTCCTGTACAAGATCAAGATCACCACCTTTTCCACGGTGGATGAGGTCCACGCCTCCCATCTGCCCGTGTTGGACCTGCGGTCTTTGCTGGTCATGGGGGCCTTTGCCGCCGGGTATATCCGGGTGAAGGACCGGGCCCCGAAGGTTCAAAGCATAGAGGCGGATACCTCCTTCTTCGACTGCGCTGCGGTGACGCTGACTCTGGCACTGACCCTGGACCGGGCCGATTTCGTCGGGCCGGAGCTCTATGAGCTGATGCAAAACCTCGAACTGCAGGTTCGAGTGAAAAAGGAGAATGACACATGAGTGATAAATTGACGATGCCCACGCTGACCATTCTGTTTCAGCAGCGGGCCCAGACGGCGATTGCCCGGAGCCAGAAGGGCGTGGCGGCGCTGATCCTGCGGGACGCGCTGACCGCCGGGGAAGCCTGGTCCCTGACCTCCACGGGCCAGATTCCTGAAAAGTTGGGAAAGGAGAACCAGAACGCCATCCGGCGTGTGTTCAAGGGCGGGGTGAACCCGCCCCGGAAGGTGCTGGTGTACTGCCTGGGGGCGGAGGACACGCTGGAGGCGGAGGCGGCTCCCCAGGCGGAGGACGGTGAAAAGCCCGGCGGAACGGAGGAGGCCAGGCCCGGCAGCGGCGCCGCCGCCCTGCGGTGGCTGGGTACCCAGAGGTTTGACTATCTGGCGGGTCCGGCGGACCTGAGCGAGGCGGAGGCCACCGTGATCCAGGAGTGGATCATTCAAAAGCGGGAGGACGACCATGTGATTTTCAAGGCCGTCCTGCCGGGATGCGCGGCGGACAGCGAGGGAGTGGTGAACTTCACCGCCTCCGGCATCCAGGTGGGAGGCGACGTGTTCGACGCCGCCGCTTACTGCGGCCGGGTGGCGGGGCTCATCGCCGGGACCCCCATGAAGCAGGCCGTCACCTACGCCGCCCTGCCGGAGGTGGAGGACCAGCTCATTGAGGAGGACTTCTCCTGCGATATCGACGTAGAGGAGCAGGAGGCGTACTTACAGAGCACCGGCGCTGCTACGGCGGAAATGACGGAGCAGCAGATTCGGGAGGCCAATACCGGGACCTACGTCTTTCTGGCGCTGGATATCCGGCCCATTGACGCCATTGAGGACGTGCGGATCAGGATTTATCTGTAAAAAGGAGGCTTTGATATGGCTTTTGAAAACGGCTCCCGGGTAATGAACGGGACCTTCGGCACCGTCTGGGCGGACGGCAGCGAGATCGCGGAGATTTCCGCCTTCCAGCTGAAGGTGGAGAAGAATTTCGACGCCATCAACATGTGCGGCCAGATGGCGGAGGACCAAAAGCTGACGGGCATTAAAATTACCGGCTCCATGACGCTGCACAAGGTCTACAGCCGGGGGGGCGGAGGACGTGAACGCCGCCAACCGGGGCCACGACGTGCGGCGGACTTTGGTTGCCAAACTGGCGGACCCGGACGCCTACGGCGCGGAGCGGGTTGCGGTGTACGGCATGAACTACGACGAGCAGACCCTGATGGACTTCGCCGCCGGTAAGGCGGGGAGCATGACGGTCCCCTTCCAGTCCACGGGGTTTGAGTATCTGGACCAGGTGCCGCCGCCCCAGTGAGGGCATGAAAGAAGCCGCCCCTGACAGGCGGCGAGAATTGACAAAATACAGTGCGGCTGGTATGATGAGGCCAGAAGGACGCTGTTGCATAATAGGCGGTCGGCCCATTCCCTTGCGAAAGGGGGTGGTTCATTTCCCGGAGATCGTATCGAAGGGAGGTGACGCTGATGTGGAGAAAACGGCTGTACGCAGTACTCCGGTTTCTGGTGTGCTTGGCTTTTTGGGCCTACATACTCACCATAAAAGCGTGTTGACCGCTCGGCTGGTCCCCAAGCGGTCAACTCTGTTGACTAGACTTCCGGGCTGACCGCCATGCGGCAGCGCCCTTCTATGTTCATTATACCGAAATCAGCCGCTTTGTCAAGAGTACGACAGGGCGGCTGGTTCTTTTGATATGGAGGAGCATATGGAAAACGAGAAAAAAGTAAGCGTGCTGGACCTGCCGCGGCCGGAGCTGCCGGATGTGCGGAAGTCCCTGCCGGAGAAAAAGGCGGAGGTGAAGCGGCTGACGGAGCTGGCCGGGGAGCCGGTGGTCTTCACTCTGCGGGGGCTCACCTATGACGAGAGCCGGAAGGTCCAGGACAAGCCCCGGGAGGAACAGGCGGTTTCCGTCGTACTCTACGGCTGCAAGGACCCGGACTTCCGGGACAAGCGGCTGCTGGACCCGGAGAGGGGCGTTGTAACGCCGCCGGACGCCATCAAGGCGAGGCTGACCGCCGGGGAGATTGACGAGCTGTACATTGAGATTCAGAAGCTCTCCGGCTATCTCCGCCGACCCTTGCCGAGGTAAAAAACGCCTAGAGGCGGCGGACGACCCGGGATTGTCCCTGCTGTACTATCTGTTCGCCGCCAAGGGCTGGGGGCTGAGGGACCTCCGGGCTTTTTATGAGGGCCGGGACGGGTGGATGGACATTATCCGGGCGTTCGCCGCCCATCAGGTGGAGAGACGGGGCGAGGGCTTCAAGTGGTAAAGAAAACCGCCCTCCCGGAGGGGAGGGCGGGGGGCTACAGCATTGTTGCAAAAAATAGAAACGCCGGAGCAAAAAAGAACATTGTGACCGCAGGGAACCAGAAAAGAACGCGTGTGTCGTGGTCCTCCCGGGCATATCGCTGCCTCATGCCGATTACTGTATCGCTCGGGCGGAGTTCACCAGATACCAGGTACACAAAGCAGCACCCGGCCGCAATACTCCCAAGCGCACAAATCACTAGGAAAGCAGTCAACTCCATCCCTCCCTTCAGTGGTTGATTTTAATATACCAGTTCCCCTAAAAGTTGTCAACAGGAGGTGACGGTTGTGGCGAATAATGTCTCCATTGTCATGACGCCGCAAACCGATATTGACGCCAAGCTGAAAACCATCGCCAGCACATCTCAGGGCTGCTCGAAAGCGATGGAGGAGCTGGCAAGGAAGGGCCAGCAGCTTGGAGATCGGTATAAGGACCTTACCAAGCGGTCCGCAGAGGCGTCGGCGGAGGCGCTGGAGGTCAAACGGGCCATGGACGAGGCGGCGAAGGCGTTCAAAAAGAGCGGAGATGAGGCGGACCGGCTGAGCTTTGAGCGGCTGCGGGAGGAATACAACGATCTGACCGTCTCTGCCAAAGGATACGCTGACGAGGCGAAGAACACCGTGAGGGAGATTCGGGCGCTCTCCGACGAGGTTCGGAAGATGGACGGCGCCGGCGGAGGTCCAAACGTATCCGGCGGTCTCTCGGCAGGCATATCCGAAGGGAGCGTCATTCAAACGATTGGGACGGCCGGACTCTTTAAAATGGGGGGCGATGCGGTTTCGCAGTTTGCCGGGGCCACCCTGGAAAGCGCCATCGGCAAACCGATGGCAGACCTCGCCTCCGGAATCGCTTCCGGGGCTGCGTCCGGCGCGGTCATCGGCAGCATTGTTCCGGGGATTGGAACGGCTCTTGGCGCGGGTATCGGAGGTGCTATTGGAGCAGTCAATGGAGCAACCCAGATTTTCACTGAACGGGACGACTCCTTCAAGGACTATTACCGTTCCCTCTACGAGGACGCCAACGCCGCCACGGAGGAGCGGCTGTCCTCCGGCTCCACCCTGGCGGCGGGGCGGGAGACCACGAAGCTATCCTTCAACACCCTCCTGGGCGACAGCAAGAAAGCCGGGGCGTTCCTGGAGCAGGTCCAGGACACCGCCAACACCACGCCGTTCCTCTACGACGACCTGGTGGGCATCTCCAAGACCATGCTGAGCTTCGGCACGGCGGTGGACGACATCATCCCGACACTGACCAAGGTAGGTGACGCCGGGGCTGCCCTGGGCCTCTCCACGGGGGACATCGGGACCGTGGCCACGTACCTGGGCCGGATGCAGTCCAGCGACAAGGCCACGCTGGAGTACCTGAACCCCCTGAACGAGCGGGGCTTCTCCGTGTTCCAGTGGCTGGCGGACGACCAGGGCGTGAGCGTGGGGGACGTGTACGGCCAGATTTCCAAGGGGGAGCTGTCGGGCAGCTACGTCAGCGAGGTGATTCTGGCCCAGTTTGAGAAGCTCTACGCCGGAATGATGGAGGTCCAGTCCAAGTCCACAGAGGGCCTGGACAGCACGCTCCAGGGCCTCAAGGAAAACGTGGATGCCGCCGGGGGCGACGCCTATAACGAGGCCCGGAAGGAATCCAAGGAGGCGGATATTGCCGCCTACGGCGGGTATCTGGGGGACAAGCTGGCGGAGCTGGCCGCCATCGGCGGCGAGGTCCAGGCTTATGGCGAGAACCTGAAGGAGCAGTTCCAGCGGGAGGCCCTGGCGGCGGTGCTGACGGGGACCCTGGACAAAGAGGCCACCGTCTTTTCCGAGGAGGACGCGGCGAAGCTGGAGGGGCTTTCCCAGCAGTTCTCCGAGGCGGAGCAAGCGTATAAGGACGGCAGCCTGGAGGCCGGGCAGAGGATGGTGGACCTCCGGGAGGAGGCCGAGGCCCTGGCGACGGCGGCCTATGAGTCCAGCGAGTGGGCTCAGAAGCAGGTGGATATGGAGATCGAGCAGATTGACGCCACCCGGGAGCTGACGGCGGCCATGGTCTCCGCCACGGACGCCTGGAGGACGAACAACGCCTTTTCCAAGGGCGGAGCGGCCGGAAGCGCCTTTACCGTCACCACCACCGTGGACGAACAGACCGGGCTGGTTTCCTACACGGACAAATACGGCCAGTCCGTGGACTCCATGCTGGTGGACCCCGGCGGAGCCGGCGGCTGGGCGGGAGCCGGAAAGAGCCGGAAGAACCGGCCGGGCTACGCCTACGGCCTGGACTACGTGCCCTACGACGGCTTCCCCGCCTTACTCCACCAGGGGGAGCGGGTGCTGACGGCGGCGGAAGCCCGTGGGATGGACCGGCTTCCGTTCTTCCCCGGGCTGGAGTCCCTGGGATCGGATAAAGGACGGCTCTTGGATAACTGGGCGGAAGGCAGTTTCGCCTTCGGCCTGACCGTCGCGCCCTATGATAATTTTCCCGCCCTGCTCCACCAGGGAGAGCGGGTTGAGCCGCCGCCGGAGCGCCGGGGCGGCGGAGATGTTCAGGTCACGGTGCGCATGGACTCTATCGTCGTCCAGGGTGGAGACGGCGACGCCGCGGATCAGATCGCGGAGACGCTGGCCCGGAAGCTCCGGGCGGCGATGCTGAGAGGGGGCGGCTGACTATGCAGATTATTTTCCGCAACGTGAAAACCAACCAGGAGCTCATCATGCCCGTGACGCCGCCGGACTTCACCGTGGAGGAGGGGCGGAGCGTGGAGACCCTGGACATGGCGGACACGGGGCAGGTGAACCTGCCGGTGCTGCTGGGCCCCGTGGAGCACGGGCAGCGGGACGGAACGGGGGACGTGTATGTCACGCTGGAGCTGCGGCAGTTCCGGGAACTTCTGGAAGAGAGCACCGAGGTCAATCCGGACACCGGCAACCTGAGCCGGGCCGCGCCCCAGGAGAAAAAGGAGGAGGGCTCCTACACCGTGGTGAAGGGGGACACCCTCTGGGGCATCTGCCGGAGGACCTACGGGGACGGGGCCCTCGCATGGAAGCTGGCGGAGGCCAACGGCATCAAGAACGCGAACCTCATTTTCCCCGGCCAGGTGGTGAAGCTGCCGGATAAGGGGAGCCTGTGATAGGGGATGTGTCCAAGTTGGACACATCCGCCGAGGAGAGATTGAAATGGCATACGACGACCTGTTGAAAATCCCCACATGGTCCCTGGACGGGGCAAAAACGGAACATGTGACGGAGAAGGTCCAGGCCAAGACCTGGAGCGGGAGCTACAAGGACTGCGCCCGGCAGCTGAGCTTTTCCGTCCTGCCGGAGGCCTTGGCGGAGCTGGGGGGCATGGCGCGGCTCTACCTGGGGCCGGACATCCTCTTTTCCGGGCACATCGCCTCCCGGAGCCGGGACAGCCTGGGAAAGACGGTTGACTGCTCCGCCCTGGACAACGGGCTGTACTTAAAGCGGAACAGCACCTATATGGCGGTGCGCAAGCAGACGCCGGAGGCCGTCACGGCCCAGCTCTGCGGGGAGTTCGGCGTGCCCTGCGGAGATTTGGCGGCCACGGGAGTTCCTTTGAGCTGGAACTTCCTGGGGGTGAGCCTCTACCAGATTATTCAGACCATGTATTCTCTGGCGGCGGAGCAGACGGGGAAGCAGTATCAAATCCGTTTCCACTCCAACCACCTGACCGTGGTGGAGAAGGCCGTGGGCCCTGAGAGCATCCGGCTGGTTCCGGGGAGCGATCCGCTTTCCTGCCAGTCGGCGGAGAGCATTGAGAAGATGGTCAACCGCGTGGCGGTCTACGAGCCCGTCACCGGAGTGGACGGCCTGTTCTGGATTACGGCGGACAGCCACACGGCCCGGCGGGGCGTCTACCAGACCAAGGTGACGTTGGACTTTCTGCCGGAAGCCTTCCGAAGGAGTGATCGGGGCCCCCGCAAAATCCGCAGATTTTGTGGGGAGAGGAGAAACAAGCGAAATGGAACGGATGCCTGGCGAAAGCTGGGCGCAGTGGAATGGAGATTGTTGCGACGATATGAAAGAAGACGCTTACAGCGCCCTGGCCTCCATGACGCGGGAGGCGGGACGGCCCTCCGGCCCCATGGGGCCCATCCACCCGCGGCTGGGGCGCGTTCTGACGGCGGACCCGCTGAAAGTGGACGTGGCGGGGACTATCCAGGAGGCGGAGCGGTTCTATATCTCCCGCCGGCTGGTGAAGGGCCACCGGGAGCTGCTGGAGCTGGAGTGCCAGGGCGTAAACGGTGCCCTGGCCCAGCCCCGCGTGGAGACCGCCACCTGGGGCCTGCGGTACTGGGAGGAAACCCTGGGCATCCCCGTGGACGAGGGAAAGGACCTGGATACCCGCCGGAGCCGCGTCCGGGTGAAGCTGCTGGGCTCGGACGTCACCACCGTGGCCCTGGTGAAAAGCTCCGCCGAGATTTGGTCCGGTCAGAAGGCGGAGGTGACGGAGTACGCGGACCAGTTCCGCTTTGAAATCCGCTTCGTGGAGACCAACGGCGTTCCGCCCAATATGCGGGACGTCACCGGCTCCATCCGGGAGCTGATTCCCGCCCATCCGCAATGGGATTACATCTTTTTCTACGACGTGGAAAGCGCCCTGGGTGTCGGGGCGGGCCTTGTGACGGAGGCCCGGGAAGAGCTGGAGGTCTGGCCCCGTGACGTGCGGAGCGTGGAGATTACGAAAGCGGCGGCGGTGGGGGCCGTCACGGAACACCATGGCCGGATTGAGGTCTATCCGGCGGAACAGGAGGAGCCATGACAACACAAAACGAGGTCGCCGTCAACGGCGGCGGCGGCTGGTACGAGCCCTCGGCGGAGCGGACGGCTTTGGTGGGCGAGGTCTGGCGGGGGGAGATTGCCGCCTATACATGGTGGATATCAAGGGCGTAATCCCTTCCTCCGACGGCGGCTTTACTATCCGGGAGCTGGGCGTGTTCGACCGGGCGGGGACGCTGATCGGCGTGTGCAACACACCGGACATGGAGAAAGCCCGGCCCGACTCCGGCGCGGGCGGGAAGCTGGACGTCATCATGCACCTGATTGTCACGGACGCCAACGCGCTGAACATCGTGATGAAGCCGTCTTTGGATACGGTCAGCCTGGAGGATGTGACCGGGCTGCTGGGCGGCAAGCAGGACAAGCTGGAGGGCTGGCCTGGGCAGGTTCCGGTCTTTAACGAAAACGGGGACCTGGAAGCACAGGACTTCTCCGGCTCCGCTGTTTTCGCCTTCACGGCGGAGGACTGGGGGCCGCCCGCCTCCTGGGTGCCGGAGGAACCGGCGGAGGGGGAGGAACCCGAGGCCTATGACGGGGCCCTGGGCTATGAAATCGCCATCCCCGCCGAGACCCACAGGCGCAAAAACGGCGATTTCGGCTTCCACGTATTCCACCAGGTGGACGGCAGGTACATCACCAACACCTGGGCGGCCCTCGGCACCGGATACCAAGCCCGGATTGAGGAGCTGGAGGGACAGGCGGAAAATCTGGCCGTGCGGGCAAGCGAGGCCCAGGCGGAGGAGGAATCCGTCCGGCAGGAGGCAAAGAACCGAGAGGCGGAGCTGGCCTCCGCCTATGAGGAAGGAGTGGAGAGCAATGGCTGATACGCATGCGCTGGCGCTGGACGCCATGAGGGCCAAGGGCGCGGCGGACGCCGCCGCCCTGGCGGCCAAGGCCGTGGCCGGAGAGGCGAACGCCCAGGAGCTCCTGGAGAAAAAGTCCATGATTCCCACCTGGCGGCAGCGGGATTTTACCGCCGTCCCGGTGGGTACCCCCTATAAGTGGGAGGACATGGTGTACAAGCTCCGGCAGGCCCACGATGCCACGGAGCATCCCGAGTGGACGCCGGATCAGGTCCCCGCCCTCTGGGCCGCGCTCTCCAAGGAGGGAGAAACCGGCGCACCGGAGGCCCCCATCACCGCTTCCAGGGGCATGGAATACACCTATGGACTGTACTACCTGGATACGGAGGACGGCAAGGTTTACCTGTGTAAGCGTCCGGGGGAGGCGGAGGGCGGCGCCGTGGTGCTGCAATTCCTCCCTCACGAGCTGGTGGGGCAGTACTTTGAGGAGGTGGCGGCATGAAGAAGTTTTTGAGTTGAACTGGAGGAGGCGCGGCGGTGTGGCGGCGATGAAAGAACTGGTCCCGGAGTACCGGGCGGCGTCGGCCAAGCTGGCCATGCGGACTTCGGAGAAGAAAGCCGCCGGGGCCTCCCCTGCGGAGCTGCGCCCCCTGCGAGAGGCCCCGCGGGATGTTCGCGAGGTCCAAAGGCTCTTGGACGGCTATTACGAGGTCCCCCGCTCCGCCGAGGTCTCCGCCGTGGGCTGGAGGGCCCGGAAAATCAATGACTAATGGGGCCCCCGCTGGAACCCAGCGAAGCGGTTCCAGTGGGGAGAGGAGGAGCAAGGGAGCGGGCGCAGTCCTCGCCGTAAGGCGGGGACGGAGCTTAGCGGACTTTGCGACGACGTGATGACCATTGACGAACTCCGGGCCCGCAAGCGGGAGCTGCTGGCCCGGAAGAGGCACGAGCTGGAGCTTCAGGCCCGGGGTGAGGGGGACAACCTGGCGCTCTTCATGGTCCGGGAGGAGCTGGGCGACGTCAACGACCAGCTTCGGGCCCTGACGGCGGCGGCCGTCCATGGCCTGGACCTGCTGACACCCCGCCAGAGAGAGCTGCTGGAGCTGTATCTCTCCGGCAGGAACATCCCCCAGATTGCCGGGGACCTGGGGGTCAACAAGTCCTCCGTCTCCCGGAGCATCGCCAAGGCGAAGAAGAAGCCGCGGGAGGAGGCGGAGAGGGCCATGACGCCATCCTGGAACACCCGGAGGCCCTGGACGAGCTGGCTTACCAGGCGTATTGCGAGCTGGGGGACCACCCGGAATTGGTCCCGGAGGGCATACATATCCCCCACACGGTCCTCCCGCCGAAGCGGAGGGGAAGGAAAAGCAAGAGCCACATCCCACTCCCGGCGGAAATCTCTATACGGGTCCGGGGGGAGCGCCGGAGGAAGCGCGGGAAGCCGCCCGGGAAGCTGCTCTCCGCCCTCCTGGAGCGGCGGGAAGCGCGGCCCGGCGGGTCCGTGTTCCAGTGGCTGACGGCGGTCTTCGCGGCCTTCCGGCGGAAGCTGAAAAAGCGCGCCGGGTGACGGGTTCATGCAACTTTCTGTTCTCAGGGCCTAGTATTCGGATACTGCGGCCCTCACCGGCCCGGAGGGGGCCGGCCTGGGGGCAAACAACAAAAGGAGAGACGATATGAGCAACGAACATTTTGCAATGGAAATCAAGCTGTGCCTTGCCGCCGTCCTGGGCACGCTGACGGCCCTTTGGGGCTGGTTCGGCTGGCTGGTGCTGGTATGGGCCGCGCTGATGCTGGCGGACTGGCTCATCGGCTCCGCCGTGGCGGCCAAGGACGGAAGATGGAGCAGCGAAAAGATGCGGGCGGGGGCCTGGCATAAGGGCGGCATGATCGTCATTGTATGCGTGGCCCTGACGGCGGACTGGCTGATCGGGACGCTGCTGCACAATCTCCCGGTGGTGGAGCTGCCCTTTACCTACGGCGTGCTGCTGGGGCCTCTGGTCATCGTGTGGTACGTGGTCGGGGAGCTGGGGAGCCTGGCCGAGCACGCCATTGCCATGGGCGCCCCCTATCCCGCCTGGCTGCCCAAAATCCTGGAGGCCGGAAAAAACGCGGTGGACAAGGTGGGCGAGGAGCTGACGGACTTCCGGGAAGGAGAGCCGCGCCATGACCGCTGAAAAGGTGCTGGCCATTGCCCGGGGGGAGTTGGGCAATACGGAGAACCCCGCCGGAAGCAACCGGACCAAGTACGGCAAGTGGTTCGGCCTGGACGGATACGCCTGGTGTATGATATTCGTCATGTGGTGCTTCAGCCAGGCGGGGGCTCTCGAGCTCCTGCCCAAGCGGACGGCCTCCTGTGGGGACCTGATGCGCTCCGCGAAGGCGGCGGGCTACTGGGTGACGGAGGACTACCGCCCCGGCGACGTGGTGATCTACGACTTCCCCGGCGGCGCGTCCACGGACCATACGGGGATTATCGAAAGCGTGACAGCCTCCGGAGTGGTGGCCATTGAGGGCAATACCTCCCAGGCCGGAAGCCAGTCCAACGGCGGGCAGGTGTGCCGGAAGGACAGGAAATACAACGTGATTGTGGGTGCGGTGCGCCCAAGGTTTGAGGAGGAAGAGGATATGAAAATCGAAGACCTGACCGACGCGCAGGTCCTTCAGCTGGGAAAGCGTATCCAAGCGGTCATGGGCAGGCAGCCCGTCAGCCCCGCCCTGGCGGCGGAGCTCCAGGAGGCCAAGGCCAAGGGCATCACCGACGGGAACAACCCCGGCGCTTTCTGTACCAGGGCCCAGGCCGCCGTCATGACCCTGCGGGCGACAAAAAAGTAAAAATCAGAGGGCGAAAGCCCTCCGATTTTTTACAATGTCAATATGCTTGTAAATTTTACTATGTAATATGCAATAAGTTTAGTAGTTTCGTGTAGTTACAAAATTGGTAAAGTGAGCTATACTAAAAATGAAAACATCGGCGGTAGGCCACCGCTTGGTGGGGTAATGTGCCGCTGGGTTTCTGGGTGGAGGAGACACAGCGGCTTAATGCTTCCGTTCGGGCGAGACACAGCGGACTGAAGAAAATCATAGATAGATAGAGAAGGTGTGCGTGAGTGAACCAAAAATCGTGTTATCACAATGGCTGCAAGTTACCTCTCAATAATAACCGATATCTCTGGCAGATGTTATATACCATCTTTGGCCTGATAGTTTTGTTTTGGAAGACAGAGCAATTCACATTTTTTCAAGTGGCACTCTTCGTATTCCCAATTTTGATTGATGTTAGTTATGGAACGTTGGAAAGTAATCTCATGAACTTTGTCAGGAAGTGCTTTATCATTCTGAACGTGTTGTTTTTTATCTTTTGCTTGCTGGGGCTCGCGAATGTCATCGATGATACCGGAAATTCCTTTTATGTCTATTTGGAAGTGCTGAATCTCCATTTTTCTGTCACCAAGGTGCGGTTTGGATGGGTCATGATTCCTAATATCATCATCCCTGTACTGTACTACGGATGCTCTCCCTGCCGAAAAAATGAGGAAACTATTGTCAGTGCCCGCCACCATGAAAAAGGAGGGGTAAAATGAACTCCGTATTATTCGCCGTGGTTATTCTGTGCTTTATTTACATCGCAAATGTTCTATGTTGTGCTGTGATTTGTGAAGCGGAAAACGAAATGGGTCAAATCAGACGGTTTATTTTTCTGGTCCCACTTGTCAATGTGTTGATGTTCTTTTATTTCCTCCTCTTCAAACAGGATAAGGCGCATTCTCGTTTACAGTATGCATTTGCTTTTTTGCGGATACCCGCAAAAAATTACCTTGTAATAATGGTCTTGGCACAGTCTTTAGCGGAATACAATCGAAGAGTCGTAACAAAGAGTGTCCAGCCGGTCTTGACACCTCCTAGAATATTAGCCTTTGCAAATCTTTACAAAAAACAGGTTTCTTATGTGCAATCTATCCGGTAAAAAGCACAGTGAAGTCCTATAAATGAAGAAAAGGGCCGGGGATTATTCCCCGACCCTTAGCGGCAAATTCACCTTGCGGATTCTGGCGCTGGGGAAGCGCATCCAGACAGTCATGGGGAAGCAGACTGTGAGCCCCGCCTTGGCGGCGGGGTTGGCGGAGGCCAAGGCCAGGGCACTGACGGGCCCAGTCTCGGCGCGTTCTGCACCAGGGCCCAGGCCGCCGTCATGACGCCGCGGGCAGCAAAGACTGGAAAGAGATGATAAGGGCCCCGGGTGCTCATGGCATCCGGGGCTTGATTCCTGTCGGTTTGGCTGCTCTTTCCCTGTTGTTTCCCTTTAGAGGGGAAAGTTATGCATGAATATGGGGCATGAACTAACATGAAAAGTTTCTGATTTCTTGGCGTTTATTTGCGTATTGCGACCTTTAACACAAGGTAAACGGTGGGCGAGGAGTTCGATTCCCGTACCCTGCTTCAAAAGGGGCCCTGGAACCGCAATGGTTCCGGGGCTTTTCCGTTTCTCGTGGAGATGGGTTTCCCTTTGGTTTCCCTTATTGGCCGGAAACGCTCTTGATAAACTTCTGCATCCGCTCCGCGCTGTCCCGCTTCATCTGGTCCGTCACATGACCGTAGACATCCAGGGTAAAGGTGGCTGTCGCGTGGCCCAAATTGCCTTGTACGGTCTTGATATCGTCCCCGCCTTTGATTGCGGCAACTGCATAGCTGTGACGGAGGTCATGCACTCTGGCATCTGGCCGGCCAATCAGAGCCACAAGCCGCTTATAGTTGTTATAGACGGTATACGGCGAGAGATGCTCCCCCAACTCATTGGTGAACACAAGGCCGCTGTCCTCCCAGGCCGGGCCCGCCCGAAGACGCCACTCCGCCTGTCGGCTCCGTTGGCGGCGAAGCAGCTCCATCACGAAATCGGCGGGCGTGATACGTCTCCATCTATCATTTTGAGAGACATAAGGCTATATCGGCGCTTTCCGGTTTCATCTTTGGCCCGCTGGAGCCGCCTGTCGATCAACAGCGTACCCTTGTCGAAGTCTACACGGTCCCAGGCGAGGCCCAGAACCTCCCCCTTTCGCATTCCCGTGAAGAGAGTAACAAGATAGACCCATTCAAAGCGATGACCTTGAATCGCCTCTAAGAACAGCCGGATTTCGTCATCATCCAATGGATGTATTTCTTTCTTTATGACCCGTGGAAGCGTACAGACATCTGAAGGGTTTGTCCGCAGATATCCAATCATGACTGCCTGTTGGAGAGATTCATGGAGTACGCCATGAATATTCTTTATCGTCTTGGCGGAAAGCCCTTTTTTGCTGAGACTATTGTAAAAATGCTGGATGGTATGCGCGTTCAGCAAATCGAGCCTGGCGGCTCCAAGTTCCGGCCGGAGATGGTTTTTGATGATACTCCGATATGATTCTTGGGTCCTCGGCTTAATGCCTACCAGATAGTCCTGATCCCATGCATCAAGCCATTGACCGACCGTTCGCTTGCAAGCCTCTTGAAAAGCACCTTGCCCAATCTCCGCCGTGATCTTCCGGAGCTTCTGCGCAACCTCGGCCTGGGTCTTTCCGGAAATGGAGTGTTGCTTCCGCTTCCCTGACTTGGGATCGAAGCCGCAGGTGTAGCGGCCCTCCCAGTATGTATACTCTTTCCCATTCTTCTTCACGACCTTCTTTCGGATGGAGCCGTCCTCAGAGGCGGCCCGTCCGCTTTTTTTACCGTGCGGCATCATCATTACCTCCCTTCGCCGCCCGGCAGGAATCACCCTCCAGCGTAGCGGACATAACGGCGTCTGTCCAGGGCACGTTTGTCCCGTTTCCGCTGGTCAAGTACTCCAACAGCTCATGCTTCAGAATACGAATCTGCTTCCCTGCACGGATACTCTTGATCTGGCCGGAGCGCACTAAGGTGAAGGCCGTATTCCTGCCGACACGGAGAATGGGCATCAGTTCCTCTACAGTCAGCACCAGAGGAATGTCGTCGAAGCTTAAAGGACGGTCAGCCATTTTCTTTCCCCTCCTTCAGCGAAGCCAGGTAGATGTTCGTCACATCGTCCCGGCCATGTCCCAGGAGCTTGAAAACTCCTTTCCGGGCACCGAAGAGCGTAACCCCGGCATCAATGAAGCCTTGATACTTCTCCGCAGCGTAGGTGTGGTGGAGGCCGTGGAAGGTCATGGGCCGGGTGGAATCTTCATTCTGGGCCAGGGAGCGGTTCAGCCAAATGAACACCTGCAGCTCCTTGATGGCCTCGTGGGTTTCCCTGTCGTCGGGAACAAAGAGTTTGTGCCCCCGGGGAGTCTGCTCCAGATGGAATTGGAGGTAATTGATCAAGCGTTCAGAGATCGGAACCGTCCGAATCAGGCCGCCCTTGCCTTTGATGCGGAATCAATTATAGCTATCTTAGGTATTGTTGTTACAATATTCATTGCGGCAATTGGCGGGATATATGTTATAGTAACAAATACAAAGAATATGAACTTACTGAAAATTACAGAAAAGAACTTTTGCGGTGGTATTCTTCTGTTGTAAACTTAATGAGGAAAATTATTCACTATTCTGAATGTGAGAAATTTTATTCACTCGAATTCGCGGAGCAAAGAATGGCTATGTTATCAGAATTATCCGCATTAATAGAGGTGGGAAGATTCTATTTTCCGAATGTAATAAAGAGAGGCAACTTTGGAATAGAAAAGCCTTCTGCATATCAAGGATACAGACATATAAATTTGGAGTTTTTATTGCACTTCTATCATATTGCTTCCAATGACTGCGATGACCGCCATATATCTGTGCTATGGAAATTAGAGCGCGACTTTACTTCTGTAATTCTTGATATGATTGAACCCAGAAAAAGAAATCACGACTATGCAAAATACTTAGCTATATCAATTCGGAAACCCTCATTGGGAAAATGCCGGAATATGTTTAGAAAGAGCCACAGGTTTGAATTTGAAAGAGCGGCCTAAGTTCCGCCGGATGATAACACAGTGCCGCGAGAAGAGAATTGACCTGATTCTGACGAAGTCTATCAGCCGTTTTGGACGCGATACAGTGGATATGCTGCGCTCGCTGCGGGACCCGCGTGGCTTGGGTGTAGAAGTCTATTTTGCGCAGGAGGATATGCGGCTAAATGAGCGGCGAATACAAATCCTGCTGACCGCCTACTGTGCCTTGGCTCAGGCTGAGAGCGAG
>CATOKC010000034.1 GCA_951800675.1 uncultured Oscillibacter sp. | reverse complement strand
TTATGACAATATTGCCGCCTACACCGATCACAGAACATATAGCTTGTGGGTAAGTTATAGAGACTGCTCCTATCACTACACAGATTACCGGGTAGACAACGATCTGCGCCATATAGAGAAAGGCGGGACAAGTGAGAGTGAGCTCCGGGCGGCTCTGCAAAAGCTGGGCATTGAAGTACCCGGTGCGGCCAGCTTCATTGTGGTAAACAGGGAAAAGGGAGAGTATGCTTTCCGGGCGGAGAGCGTAATGGAAGACGGCGTGCTGACGGATGGTGAACTGTCTTGCCGGGCAGCCGAGGATGACGTTCTTTTCAGAGTAGACAACGCCCTCTCTGTCAGCACCCTCCAGGGGAACGCCTCGGTCATCTCCCCCAAGGAGGCATATAATCGGCTCTGTGCGGGCCGGTTCTCCTGGCGGGACGTGCCCATGTTTGATGAACTGTCCCCCAAGCGGGTGCGGGTTACAGCCTGTGACTTGCAATACCTGACCGACAGCAAGGGCTTTCGGCAGCCGGTTTACTCGTTCACCCTCTCGGATGACCGGGATGCGGAGCGGGGCGGCAGCGGGTGGAGTACCTTCGTCCCCGCATTGGCGTGAGCAAAACTGTACGAGGAGCGCTCATATGAAAAGACCGATAGTTGTTGCGGCAATTTGTATCTTGTGCGCTATAGCGGCCGCCGGATTCCTGGATACCGCAGCTTTCCAAAAGCGCGTCGAGAAGGCTGATATTATTGAGTATGTCCAGACGAACCAAGAGGCGCTGGAACAGTTCGCAACCACGCTGATGGCGGACCCTCCGAAATACGCAGCCTATAACGGATGGCGTGTATATTATTATCCGGCTGCCGGAATGGTGGAGTTTATCACAAAGGGGACCGGCATCGGTTCTGCCACCGCCTATGAGGGCTTTTACTATTCAGAGGATGACCGCCCCATTGGGTTTCAGGGCACAGAGGTGGATTTTGTGTGGGATGATACCGGCTGGAGTTGGGAAGAAACGGATGGAGATAATCACGAGCGAACGGAGAGAATCACGGCGCGTTGGTATTGGTTCCAGATGAATTTTTAGAAAGGCGATAGATATGAAAAGAAACAGACTCCTCATTTTGGCGGCGCTGGCAATTCTGTTGGCTACCCTCTGGGGGGCAGGAAGAACGTCCCCGCCACTGTGTCGCTGAACGGTCAGGAAAATCCGGTGGTCTTGACGGAGGACGAACACGTTTGGCTGACGGTGGACCCATCCACCGTTACGGCCACCGGGGCCATGGCGGTTCTGCACAAGGAGGGAATCCCTAAAATTGGGTATGGAGAGCAATACTATATTGCCCAAAAAGTATATCAGAACAGCCGGACATGGACGGAGGTTGCCTGGATTGACGGCTTCAGCGGGGACTGGTTTGCCCACTTGATCGTTATGGGTTTTGCCCCGGACAACGTACCGAATCTGGACTATAAGGAAAGCAATCTGTCGGTGAACTGGGAAGATATGTATGGCCCTTTGAAGCCGGGGGAGTACCTGTTTGTTAAGGAAGTTGTAGATCCAGACAACCGTTCCTCTGACCGGTATATCGGGGTGGAGTTCACTGTGAAATAAACATAGATCGGAATGCTGCAGCACCCAATTTCCCCATCGGTCATCCATAAAACGCTAAGTGAGCTGATAGAAGGGGGCGCTTATATGGAGCAGTTCAGCAAGCTGAGCGTATTGAAGTCCTGGAAAAACTAATGTGGATTTTAACCGGCGGCTGCGGAGTGTACTGCGCGTTCTCCTTTCTCCTGACGCTGCTACAGGAACTGCCGGAAAATGCCGCGAGGATGAGTGAAGGGAACCTCCCTTATTACATTTTATTTATTGGAATGCTGCTGCGCGCGATTTCCCTGTCGGTCATCTACAAAACCCTGAGTGAAATGTGAGGCGGAACATGATAAAGAAACATAAAGGCTTTTATCTATGCGCCCTTGGACTCTGCGTTACGGCTGTCCCGCTGTTTACAGACGGCGGTAAAGTTTATAGCGTTTTGGGCCCTGCGCTGGTCCTTTTGGGCGTACTGTCAAATGGGCTGGGACAGTCTAAAGCGGGGAGCGAGAGAAAACCTGTCAGCAAAATGAAAGTGATTCAGCTATGCTGCCTGGCGGCGAGCCTCATGGTTATGATGATCTCCGCTTATCTGCAATTAGACCCGGTAACATTGCGGACGAGAGCGCGGCCCATTTCTATGGCGCTGACGATGATTGCGGTCTTCCTCCCGGAAATGGTGAAAGAGACTCCGGATGACGAGGCATAACAGGAGGCATTGCAATGGGAGACAGTAAGCGCTGGAGCACCGCCGACATCGCGGCGCTTCTGTGGGTGGTCCTGCATTTCTTTACCAGCATTCACAGCTATTTTGAAAACAGGTATTACACCTACACGGGCTGGTCCTGGGCCTTTTTGGGAATTTGGCTCCTGGGACAGGTGGTTATAGACGTGTGGATTAGCTCTGGGAAACCGGGACTGCTCCGCTTTGTGAAATGGTACTGGGGAATCAGCGCCGCGCTGGCGGCGGGAGGGCTTTTCGTGTCCACGCTGAGTGTTTCTTGGTGGGCCGTGATTCTTCTTGGGACGATTTGCGCGTTTCTGACGCCGCTGTATCAGCTCCTAGCCTTCGCCTGGCTGCTGTTTGACAAGCTGCTGGGGATCAGGGGAAGCACCCTGTATGGCGTCGAGTGGTCGGCGATTCTGCTGTTCTGCCTCGTCCACTTCATTTACTTCGCTTGGCTCCACCGCCGGGCCGAAAGGAAATATAACCGATGAAAAAAGGACTGTACGCTTCTCTTCTCTGCGTTCTTCTGTCCATACTGCTCACTGGCTGTGTCCGGCTGACAATAGACCCCTCTCCACAAGAGCTGATGGGCTTCCAGGAGGACGTTCTGGCGGCCTATGACGGGGCGGCGCGGCTCTACGACTGGTTTGATCTGGCCCCCATGCCCGTGGATGAGTCTGATTCTGTGCGGGAAGGCGAAACCACCTATTTTCGGGTACGGGACGACGGCATTGCCAGCACAGAGGACCTGCGCTCCCGGCTGGAGGAGGCGTTCACCCCCGAGCTGGCAGAAGAAATCTTCAACAAGGGCCAGTATCGGGATTTTGACGGCAGGCTGTACGCCGTCCCCGGCGGGAGGGGCGCGAATATCTATTTCCTGGACAAAACCGTTCAGGCGGAGCGGCTGAGCGAGGACCGCTGGGAAGTGACGCTGACGTTCTGGGCGGATTTTGAGGACAGCCATATGGTGCCGGTGCCGGGGACCGACTTCTCCACGTCCTATCCGATTGCTACGGCCGGATATTCCACAACGACGATTGATTATGAGCGAACGCCGAAGGTCTGGCGCTTCACCAGCTTCTGTCCCTCCGACGCTTTGGATTTGGAGGCGGAAACGGTCTATACCTTTGACTACGCCCAGGGCCTCCGGGAGGATTGCTCCGACTGGGAGATGATTTGCTATCTTCTCCACGCCGACGGAGGTTTTGCGGAGGGCCCCTTTTACCGCCTGTATCAGCGGTTTTTGGAGCGGCCTGGGGACGTTCTCTCCAGCCTGGCCCTGCTGGATACCGCTCCCTATGGGGTTTCCCGTCTTAACAGCCTGATCGCCGATCCCGGTTACCAGGCCGCTTACGAGGACGAGGCGGGGAGGCTTGCCTTTGAGGAGGCGGTAAGGCTCTGTGTTCCAGCCAATGAGGCGGAACGGGTCGTCCTGGAAAAAATCCGGGGCGCCTATGACTCCGTTCTGCGGCAGGAACAGGCTTGGACGGATCTTCGGAATCTTCGCTTTTCCTTTACCGTTCCCAATACCGCCGTGTTTACCCTGGGGCCGCAGGAGGGGACATTCCCCTGGGGGGTGGCGCTGGACGTGGAGCCGGTTCTCGTCTCTCCTGCTATGGACGGCTTTGGCCCCTGCTATGAGGCGGCGCTGGACGCCGTGACATTGGAGTACACCGTTAACCCTGACGATGGAACGGAAGTGCTTTATAAAATGACGACCAGCGATCCCCGAGTTTCCACCGACAGCGGCGTTTCCGTGGGGGATTCCCTGGCGCGGGTGCGGGAGCAGTACCCGGATATTGTACCGCTTGACTGGTATGCAGAATCCGGTCTTGCGTATGTCTGGGAGCCAGGAGGGGACGCTTACTGCAAGCATATCGCCTTTTTTACACAGGATGACATTGTAACAGGAATTGAAATTGAGAATCTGGTGGACGGACGGCTGCTGGAATGATTGCCGCCGGAACGCTTTTGATTCTGTTAAGAACGAGAGAGCTCATGGAACTGTGAAAACGGGAGGTGTATTCTGTGAAGAAAAGACTAGATATGAAAAGACTAGACTGTGCTTTGAATGCAGCAATCGCTTCCGATATTACGTTTCTTTTGGGACGTACTATATCTATATTTCGGGATTTCAAGGCACATCCGGGACTCTATGAGAAGCTGGGAATCCCATGGTATAAGGATGTTTTGGTCATTGCCAAGTATACCATAATTATTTTGTTCGTAACTCTTGCGATCAAGCTGGTTGTCCGAATCAAAATGAAGCGGCAATGACGTTATGCGCCTTTTTCCAAGCCAGATTGCCTTATGAAAAAGCAGGAGGTGAGTTTCTTTGGAGCGGGTAAAAGAATGGATGAAACTGCACGCCGTACTGGTGATTGTTCTGCTGTGCGGCGCCGTAATGCTCTTTCAGACAGCCTTCCAGGAGGATCGAAATATCCGAGGCGTGGTCGTGGAGATTCGAGCCGGGGAGGATGGAAGCCTGGCTTCCTTTGTTCTGGAACGGGACGGAGTAAGAACGGGCGTTATCATGACGGAGAATACCCTCGCCTGGCCCAGAGAAGGAGTTTTTGGTCAGTCCTATGAGAAAACGTGCCAGATATTCCAAGAAGAGCTTCAAATAGATACAGAGGTCAGTGCGTGGTGTGTTCCATTCCGGACAAAGCTGGAGACTGTGGAAGGGCGTATTACCGCCTACCGGGCAAAGTCCGCATATATCGTCGGCAGCTTGGAGCGGAATGTTTTGACGCTCCGGGATGGAACGGCGGTGGACGTGCTTTCCAGCGATTCAGGGTTCCGCTGGATATACTACTTGCCGGACGGAACGGAACTACTGCGGGTCAGAGCGCCCGGCGGCGATCCGATGAGCGGCGTTGCGGATGGAGACGAGGCGTTTGGAACGCTGAGCGAAAAGGCCCGAAAGAAAATCCTCGCCTATTACGCAGAGCAAAAGCCGCTCTACGACGAGCGGGAGGAGCTGGAAAAGTGCTATGCCGAATGGCGGGAACTGGGAGAGAACTACAGCGCGGGATATATCCAGCAGAACGTTTGGCTCAGGGCATACAATGAGAAGGTTCTGTATTTTGAGACGCTCGCGGCCCTGCCGGGCGGAGAGAACGCCGATATCAGCCTGGGAGCGGCCTTTGAACGGGAATCCGGGGAGAAGCTGGATTTCCGGCACGTATTCGCCGTGCCGGAGGAAGAAGTCTGCCGCCGCCTAGCAGGATGGATATACGATGAGTCCTTCTGGGCAGAGATGGCGGAGGTCTTAAAGCCGGAATGGATTGTTGTTTCTGAAGAGGGCCTGACCGTGCAATTTCCTGCCGGAACTCTGCCCCCATATTGGGATCAGGCATATCGCATCTGGGTGGGGCCTGAAAAAGTGATAGAAGCAGAGCTCCTCCAGCCCTGGGCAATCCCCTATAATTGGTGAGATTTGTGTTTTTTTGCTTATTAAGAATGGAGGACTTCCTATGAAACGGACCGTGATTTCTCTGCTGTGTCTGGCGGCACTATTGTGCGCTGCTATCTATTTCTATTACAGGAACCCGGCGGCGGAACCACCGCCGAAAGACGGGGACGGTCCTGCTCTGGCCAAGCCTGTGATTTACCTCTACCCGGAGGAGGAGACGGAGGTCACCGTCTGCCTGGACTTGGATGGGGACCTGACCTGCACCTACCCCGCCTATGACGGCGGCTGGACCGTGACGGCTCAGCCTGGCGGAATCCTGACGGACGCGGTGGGCCAGACCTACAATTATCTCTATTGGGAGGGCGTTACCTCGACGGAGTATGACTTCTCCCAGGGCTTCTGCGTCCCCGGCGAAGATACCGCGGCCTTTTTGGAGGACGCCCTGGCCCGCCTGGGCCTGACTCGCCGGGAGGCCAACGAGTTCATTGTCTACTGGCTTCCCCGGATGGAGCCAAACCCCTATAATCTGATTGCCTTCCAGTCTGCCGCCTATACGGATCATGCCCGGCTCACCATAACCCCGGAGCCGGACAGCCTTCTTCGGGTTTTTATGGCCTGGCAGCCGTTGGACGGCCAAACAGATATTCCGCCCCAGGACCTTCCCGCCTTTGACCGTACCGGCTTTACCGTCGTGGAGTGGGGCGGCGCTGAGATTGCCCTGGAATGAAATGATCGCCTGTCGCAGGAGGAACCTGAATATGGCTTTGTATGAGAAATTCAAAAAATTGAAGATCGACGTTTCCCAACTTGGCCTTGCGCCTGGGAATGCTTGCGGCGATTACTTCTGTACGCCCAAGGGGGCGAAGGTGATCGGCTGGGAGGGAGTGGACGGAATCCACTATTGTTTTGTGAAAGGCTTCGGTGAGACGGTATTTGCTGTTAATCCGTCCAATCCGTTGGGGGACTGCGTCTATCCTCTGGCCCGGAATTTTGAGGATTTTCTTCGCTTGCTTCTGGCCTGTAAGGGCTTGGCGGCTGCGGAACAGGCCCATCTGTGGGACAGAGACGAATTTGAAGCCTTCCTGCGGGAGGACGACCTACCCTCGCCGGAGCGGCAAGCCGCTTTGGAAGGTCTGCGGGATGGCCTGGGGCTCACGCCCATGGAGGACCCTTACGGGTATATCCGGGAGATACAGGCGTCCTTTGACTACAAGAAAATACCCTTCCGGAAGGAATACTATGATTGTGTGGCCGAGGCCCCGAAAGGACCAGAGTATCCAGAGTGGAGTGTGTACTTTGGCAGTGGCTTCAGCGGTCGGCATAGAGGGCGCGACAAGCCGGGGAGGGAAATTCCTATAGGAAAAACCTTTTCCTGGTGCGGGAAAGTGTGGCATGTCCTGGCGGTGTATATCTGTGGAAAGGGGCTGGTGGTAGATCTCTGTATGGAGGTTGAGCCCGAGGAGATCCGGGTCCATGCAGAGAACTGGAGGCCGTGGATCGAGGGAAAGAGGGAGTTCGCTCCAGAGGAAGAAGAGCGTCAGGAAGCAGAGAATCCCTTGACTATAGACTGCAACCCCAAATTGACGGTAAACGGCCGGAAACTGCGCCATCGGCACGGATACGGCCTTGTCTGGGTGCCGGCATCCGGCTGCCCGCATGGAATGGAGACGGACTTGCAGGACCCTGAAAGCCACCAGCTGATAAAACGGTACGGTTTGGATAGCGAACGGGGATGGACATTCTGGAGGAATTCCTTTTCCTGGGCCACCAAAACCAGGCCCGTACTGAAAACCCTCTTCCTTTCCCTGGAGCAAAACCCGGTCTCCGTCCCCGGCCCCCGGTTTACTCTATCTGGGGCGGGGGATGTTGTAAAATTTGTCTACCCTGTCACGGGAGAAACTCATGTCCTGCATGTGCTGGAATATGAGACACAACAAATGGATGCTGGCCGTTTTCGAGACAAAAATCAATGGGAATACCCCACTCACTACAGCGCCATGTCCTTTGTAGTGGAACCGGAACTGCCCCAACAATCGCTGACGGTACGGGACTGTGAGCAGGGAGATCGTCCCCGGCCTAAACAGTCCAATATGGCGGGGCCAACAGTGACAAGTTCTGTGGGTGTCATACTGGCCACCACTAAAAGTGGTCAGCCAAGAGCAGTCTGCTCTTCCCTGTATTTTGGTCCGCCTGAACGAATTGAGTGGCGGATGGTGTTCCATCAAAAGACAGCCGAAGATATTGAGATTGCTCTGCCACTTCCGCAGGTTTGAGAACGGGTCAAGCTATTTGAATGACCGCCTGCCGTCTTGGCTCAGGTAAAGAGACGCGTTCTTGCCGCCGGGGCTGGGTTCCGAAAGTACAGCCGGAACGATTGCGGCGGAATTTTGGGGGGATTGAATATGAGCTTCAAAAAAGCAATCATATTTGCTGCTATATGCCTTGCGGCAGGGTTCATTTTAAGAATACATATTCAAGATAAGGGCAGGGAGTCAAACGATCAAACGTCCCGTGAGCCTTGGGAAACGCTGTCCTATCCCATGCCTGCCGGGATACTCATTTTCGCCGACATAGACTCTATTCCGTGGGAAATTCAGGATCGGACCACCTTGGGCTGGTTTTATGAGCATTTCAACAACCTGGAAATATCCTATGAGGCGGAGCAGTCCCGTGAAGCACAGGCTGACTTTTCAAAGGAAACAGCCTTGTATGTGCTGATTAACGGTGAGGATGGAAACGGTCTTTCCTTAATGGTAAACGCGGAAAACAAGCTGCTGGTATCAGAGAATACGACCATTTCCTCGGAAAACATCGGAAGTCCTCCGGCGGGAATTTATTTGATCGAGTCGGAGTTCGATTTTAATGCCTTCTGGGATATCAGCCGGAAACAGCGGGTTTTGTGAGAGGAGAACAAAATGGATATTTGTGGAGGTTGATGATATGCGCTGTCCTATTTGTGATAAGGAAATGGAAATTGGTAAGTTGCGTAGCAGAGGCGGCGTGTATTTCCTGCCTGACGGAGAAAAGAGTCCCATGCTGTATACCCGGAAAGCAATGAGCAAACATAGAGCAATATTGTTACCACCATTTGTTTCATTCGCAGCTTCCCCTGAATATCCGAATGCCTATGTATGCAGACAATGCAAGAAACTCATTATGGATATCGAAGAATAGAAATTCTATCTTTATAGGGCAGTCGTCCGCTGGTGGATGGCGGCCACGAGGAGAACAAATTGGATATTAAAGTGTTTGAGATAATTGTCTATATCATTTATATTGCTATTTTCTCCATATGTTTGGCAAATGCGCTGTTCCCCAAATGGTGCTGGAAAGTCTTTGAAAGCTGGAAAGCATCGAAGGAACCTACCAAGGCATATTTTTTGCGTCGACGGTTAGAAGGAATTGCTGGGATGATAATTATCGCCGCTCTTGCACTGACACCGAAATTGATTGCTTAAACGGGGGACAAAGATAGAAGATTGCATTTCCAGGCGAATCGTGAGATAATAAAGCATGAGTTCACGCAGCTGGAGGCAGCGAACATTGAGGTGCGGTCCTATGAACAAAAACTATTATCTCCTGACAAACCTGCTGACCGAGGAAGAGACCAAGATCATCACCAGCATTATTCGGCATATTGAAAATGACGAGCGGCGAATTGGCGTCCAGCAGATCGCCAATGAAAACTATGTCTCGCCGACCTATATTATCAAAATGTGCAAGCGCCTGGGTTTTGATGGCTACAGTGAACTGTACTATCACCTGCAGCAGACTGCCAACGCAAATGACCGCTCCAGTGGAGCGGCGCTTCAGGAGCTGATTGATAACTACGACGAAGAGAAGGGCCGTCAGTTTTGTGAGCTTCTCCGGCAGTTCCAGAACCAGAAGCTCTTTGCCGATGGAAGCGGATTTTCCGAGCTGGTCGCAGACTACATCGTGCAGCGGCTGGCTGTCTGCGGCTTTATGGTGTTCAACCGGGTCCATTTTTACGACTTCATGATCTTCCATGAGGAACACAAAGGCACCGCTACCAATATTGAGCCGTCTTTGCTGATTGCGATTTCCCAGAGCGGGGAAGCGGTGCCCATATTGAACGACGTGCGCGCAGCGAAGGACCGGGGATTCAAAATCATCTGCTTCACAAAGAGAGAGGACTCCACCCTGGCCTCGTTGTCCGATCTGGTCTTTATTGTCGAGGGATCGAAACAGACGCTGGTAGGGGGGATGCCGAATCCCTTCTTTGGCCGGGTAATCCTGGCATTTGAGGAGCTGGTGGGATACTACTTTAAAAGCCAAAAGCCGCTTGAATAGCCTCCCTGGCGAAATTAGGAAAAATAAAACGAAAACGGGAAAAAATTTCCACAAGCTGTGTGCTATACTTTATTTATCAAGTATAGCACACAGCTTTTCTTCGGGCTTGGAACGGCCCTTTTCTCCGTGTTAACGGGCGTATGCCCTTAGCAAATCATTATAACTTATTAGGAGGTTACAACATGAAAAGAGCTCTTGCGTTGGCGCTGGCCATGATCCTGTGCCTCGGCCTGCTGGCAAGCTGCGGTAGCAACGGCAACAACGGCAGCAACGGCGATGGTGGCCAGCAGAATACTGACACGCCCCCGGCGGAAGCCGGCGGCCCCAAGCAGGTGGACAAGCTGAGCGTCTACTTTGTCCCCTCCCGTGAACCCAGTGAGATTGTCACTGCCACGGAGCCCTTGAAGCAGATGCTGAAGGACGCGATGCTGGAAGAGGGCTACGACATCGGAGAAGTGGAGATCACGGTCGGCACGACCTATGAGGCGGTGGGCGAAGCCCTCGTGGCCGGTACCGCGGATGTTGGCCTGATTCCCGGCGGAACCTATGTGCTGTACGACGACGACTGCGACGTAATCCTGACTGCGACCCGCGACGGCCTGAGCAAGGACTTTGACGATCCGAAGGACTGGAACGACGGAACGCCCACCGAAGCCTCCGACAAGCAGGCGGTCTCCTATCGTGCGCTGCTCATCGCCGGGCCCTCTGAAAAGGGACAGGCCTTGGTAGCGAAGGTCAACGCCGGCGAGGAGCTGACTTGGGACGAGCTGAACGCCGCCAACTGGAGCGTCATGGGCTCCTCCTCTCCCGCAGGCTACATCTATCCCGCCCTGTGGCTCCAGGACCGTTACAGCAAGGGCATCACGGACCTTGCCAGCGCCGTCCAGTCGGACTCCTATGCCAGCGCCTTTGCCCGCCTGGCCTCCGGACAGGTGGACGTGCTGGTGACCTACGCTGATGCCCGCCGCGATTACGCGGAGCGCTGGAACACCGAGTTTGGACGGGAGGGCTCTATCTGGGAGGAGACCGGCCTGATTGGCGTCACGGCCCCCATTTACAATGATACTGTGTCGGTGAGCAAGACCTCCCCCAAAATGGACGCGGACATGGTTGCGGCGCTCCAGAACGCTTTTATCAACATTGGAAATACGCCCGAGGGGAAAGAGGTCATCGCCATCTACAGCCACAACGGCTACCAGAAGGCCCAATCCTCCGACTATGACAACGAGCGGGCGGCGCAGAAGCTGATTCAAGAGCTGACGGCCGCGAACTGATTCCCAACCTTTGGCAGGAGAGAATATCCAGTTGCCCGCGGGTCTTCCGCGCCGCGGAGGATATTCTCTCCTCCGTGTTTATGAAAAGAAATGAGGCAGCCAAAATGATTGTATTTGACCATGCTTCCAAGGTCTATCCCAACGGGACCGTCGGACTGAAGGATGTGACCCTCACCATTCAGGACGGCGAGTTTGTAGCCATCATCGGCCGCTCCGGCGCCGGAAAATCCACGCTGCTGCGGGCCGTCAATCGGATGCATGATATTACGGAGGGCACGCTGACCGTTGAGGGAGTCAATGTAAGCACGCTGAAAGGCAAAGAGCTGCGACGCTTTCGCCGGGGGATCGGCATGGTGTTCCAGTCCTTCAACCTTGTGACCCGGACGACGGTGATCCGCAACGTGCTTTCCGCCTGTGTGCCTGAAATGCCCTTCTGGCGGGTTTTGCTGGGGGCCTTCCGCAAACAGGATAAGATTACGGCCCTGGAGTCCCTGGACAAGGTTGGGATTCTAGACAAAGCCTACATCCGGGCGGACCAGCTCTCCGGCGGACAGCAGCAGCGGGTGGCCCTGGCCCGGACCCTGGCGCAGAATCCCCAAATTGTTCTGGCGGATGAACCTGTAGCGGCCCTGGACCCTGTCACGGCCAAACAGGTCATGCAGGATTTCGTGCGCATCAACGAGGACATGGGCATCTCCATCCTGCTGAACATTCACCACGTGGAGCTGGCCATCGAATACGCGGACCGCATCATCGGCATTCGGGCGGGTCAGATTGTCTACGACGGACCGGCCAAGGCGGTGGATCAAACGGTGCTAAGCAGCATCTATGGAGAGTCCGGCCCGCAGGAGGAGACGGCATGAAGCTCTATGACTGTCTCTTTAAGCCCCATCGGTATGAGCTGCCCAACGGCAAGGTGGTGGAGGAGAAGTTTACCCGTCTGCCGCTGATTCTGCTGGTGATTCTATTCTGCACCGTGGTATCCGTCCGGGTTACGGGGTTTAACTTTGAGACCCTGCTCAGCGGCGGCAGCCGGTTCTTTGATATCCTCTTCGACATGTTCCCCCCCAATACGGGCTATCTCCCGAAAATCTGGACGCCGCTGCTGGATACGATCAAGATGTCCCTCCTGGGCTCCTTTGTGGGCTCGGTTCTGGCCATCCCCTTCGCGGTCCTGGCGGCCAGCAACATTGTGACCAACCGGGCGGTCGTGTTCCTGGTGCGGCTGTTCCTCAGCTTGGTCCGGACGCTGCCCACCCTGGTCTGCGCCCTGATTGCCACCTACATTTTTGGCCTGGGCACCATGGCGGGCACCTGCGCGATTGCGGTTTTCACCTTCGCCTATGTGGGCAAGCAGCTGTTCGAGCTGATTGAGACTGTGGACATGGGCCCCTTCGAGGCCATGGAGGCCCTGGGTGCGACCCGGACCCAGGCGTTCGTCACGGCGGTGTTCCCCCAGGTGCTGCCCACCTATCTCTCTGTGTCGCTGTTCTGCCTGGAGGGCAATGTGCGCTACGCCTCCATTCTGGGTTATGTGGGGGCTGGAGGACTGGGCCTCATCATGAATGAGAAAATCGGCTGGCGGGAGTACAGCAGCGTCGGCATGATCCTGATCGTCCTGTTTGTGACGGTGGTGGCCATTGAGGGCTTCAGCCACGCCGTCCGCAAGCGCCTGACTTGAAGGGAGGCGCCGGTATGGAAAAAACAATTGCGGCGGCCTATGAACGGGCTCCGAAAACCTGGATCATGAAATTGCTGCTGGCCTTTGCGGCGGTGTGTTTGCTGGCGTGGTCCAGTTCCACGGTCGTGATCAGCGATACCGCCGGAAACGGCCTGAGCGTGGCGGGGAACATCCTCTCCGGCATTCTGCACCCGGACACGAAACTGCTGTTCAACTTCACGGCCTCCGGCGTGGCGTATCTCCTGCTGGAGACGCTGTGCATCGCGTTTCTCGGTACCATTGTAGGAGCGGTGATTTCGGTGCCGCTGTCCTTCCTGTCCGCCACGAACCTGATGCCAAAGCCCATCGCCCTGCTGGGGCGCTTCGCCATCGCGGCGATCCGAACCATTCCCGCCTTTATTTATGGCCTGATGTTCATCCGTGTCACAGGGCCGGGGCCTTTCGCGGGCCTTCTGACCATGTCCCTGTGCTCCATCGGCATGGTTTCCAAGATGTTCATTGAGAGCATTGAGGACTTGGACAAGCGGATTTTGGAGTCCCTGGACGCGGCGGGCTGCACGACGTTCCAAAAAATTCGCTACGGCATTCTGCCCCAGCTGTTTCCCGACTTCATGTCCACCCTGATTTACCGCTTCGATATGAATCTACGGGACGCCACGGTTTTGGGCCTGGTGGGCGCCGGAGGCATTGGTGCGCCGCTGATTTTCGCCATGAGCTCCTACCGCTGGAACGAGGTGGGGTCTATTCTCCTGGGGCTGATCGTGCTGGTGCTGATCATTGAGTGGATCTCCGCCAAGATCCGCACGAAGCTGACGCGGGGGTGAGGGCATGGAAGAAAAGACGCTGCAAATTTACTTTACCTCCGACCTTCACGCGTTTATCTACCCAACGGATTACCGCAGCGCGGAGGAACGGGAACTCGGCCTCTTCAAATGCGCCAACCGCTTTCAAAAAGACGGCAATACCCTTATCATAGACGGAGGCGATGTTTTACAGGGCTCCCCTCTGGGGGCCTTCTGCCACGACTCCCAGGAGGACGCCGGCAGCTTTGCTCAGATCATGAACTGCTGCGGGTATGACTATGTGACCCTGGGCAACCATGATTTCAACTACGGGATGGCCTATCTGGACTCTTATCTGGACGCGCTGGAGGCCCGCTGCGTCTGCCAGAACGCTCTGCGGAGCGACGGGACGGTCCGTTTTCCCAGCCGGGTCCACGTGCTGGAGAACGGCCTCCGGGTGGGCGTCGTCGGCATTGTGACGGACCATGTGAACGTCTGGGAGCGGCCGGAGCATCTGTCCGGGCTGACGATCACCGATCCCATCCCGGCGGCCAGGGCGGCCTTGGAGGCACTGAGGGGACAGGCCGACCTGACCGTCTGCGTCTATCATGGCGGCTTTGAGCGGGACCTCGCCACAGGCCGGATACTTTCCGCCAGCAGCGAGAACATCGCCTACCGGCTGTGCCAGGAGCTGGATTTTGACATTCTGCTGACTGGCCACCAGCATATGTGCATTCCGGGACAGTCCCTCTTTGGGACCTTTGCCGTTCAGGCCCCGGATTCCGGCAGGGCGTTTATCTCCCTCAAAGCTCTTGTGGCGGATGGGCATATCGTCTGCAACAGCCAAGCGATTCCGGCGGGCGGAGATTGCGATCCCATTCTTCTAGACAGGTTTGGCAATCTGGAGCAGGGGGCGCAGACCTGGCTTGATACGGTGGTGGGCCGCCTGGACCGCCCTCTGCTTCCGGCGCCGCCCCTGATTATGGCGGCGGAGGGGAGCGACATTGCGGACTTCTTCAATGAGGTCCAGATGTCCTGCTCCGGTGCGCAGCTGGCGGCGACAAGCCTGGCCAATGAGATCGCGGGGTTCCCTCAAACCGTGCGCCGGAGGGACGTGCTGACGGCGTACCCCTACACCAATACGCTGACGGTCCTGCGTGTGACCGGCTCGGTCCTGCGGCGGGCCATGGAGCGGAGCGCCGAATACTTCGCCGTTGACGGGGAGGGGAGGCTCTGCGTGGCGGACGCCTTCCTGAAACCGAAGGTAGAGCACTATAACTACGACTATTTCTCCGGGGTGAACTACGCCTTTGATATTTCCAGACCAGAGGGACAGCGCGTTGTGGAATTGACGTACCAGGGCGAGACGGTAAAGGATGAAGATGAGTTTACCATCTGCCTCAACAGTTACAGGGCCAGCGGCGCGGGCGGATATCCGGAGTATACACAATGCCAGGTTGTGCGGGAAATCAATATTGAGATGTCCGATTTGATCTTGGATTTTTTCAAGAACACGCCGAAGGTGTCTTTAAAGACCCACCGCTGGTTTTCCGTGTATACGTCTCCCGGAATTGGGGCCCTGTGAAGCCTTGCGGTTCTTTGCAGCCTGCGCCATCATGAAAGCGGCCCCGACCTTCACAAGCCGGGGCCGCTTTGCGCAGCGGACACAAATCAACGATGAATTTTCTGTTCCAGATCAAGATTGCTACAGAGAGGAGGGCGCCGCGTGGACTCGCAGAAAGCCTGGTTTGACAGTTTGTATTTACAGTGTTCGCCCAAAATGGTATCCATCGTTATGCGGGCGGGGCTTACCGCTGAAGAGGCGGAAGGCATTGCGCAAGATGCTTTCTTACTCTTCATGGTCAAGGTTCCCGCGATCCGGGAACAGAATTCTTCTCCCACCGCCTATTTGGTCGCCATACTGCGGAACCTGCTTGGAGAGGCCCTGCGGCGACGCAGAGAGAAAGAGTCCCACAGAGAAATGCTTGAATAAAGTGGACGAGTAGTTCTTCCTGGATTGCGCTTGAGCCGAACAAGAGGCCGAAGAAGAAACGACATTTAATTATCCAGTGTTTCTTGATGAGCGCCGTTAGGGACCTACGGCGCTTTGCAGATACTCCCACGCCGCCCGGCCTGCATCGGTAAGGTCATATTCTCCGCTTCCACACAGGGTGTTCACGCAGTCTGCGTATTCCGTCCGGTCAGGGTCTTCCTGGATCGTTCGCGCTAGATGGGACAGAATTTGTTCCTGTTCAACCTGCGGCGCTTCTCCTAAATGGTTGAAGAAAGCGGCGGTACGGTCTTCTGCCAGCGGCGCCAGTAGTTCATCGACGCTTAGGTCTGAAAGCCGCAGAAGGTCCATGCTCAACATCTGATAGACCATATCCCACCAGAACAGCGGCGAGCCGGGAGAACAGTCATATTCCGGTTTCGAGAATAGGAATGCCCAGTTTCCTTCCGTGTCCAGTTGGAAGTACAAATAATCACAAAAGGGAAGACCGATCATGCACCAACCGTCCTCATCCCGGTAGGAAGCGCCTGGCAGCATGACCCGATCCGGCGTGACGGTATGGGTATCGTAGTTGATCCTCCAGATTTCTACCTGAATGTCCCCCGCAGTTTCGTAATAGGGACCTATCAAACCGTTGATCCGCCAGTCGTCCCAGACCACGTTCCCCAGTCCGGCATTTCCCTCATCGTAGTTTCCGGAGCCGTCCCAGCCGTAGCCATCCGCTGCCAGAGCGTCGAATTGTCCTTGGACAAAGTCTTGGGCTGCATCCAGCACATATGCCGGAGCGTCAAGGCCCAGCTTTACGTGATCGGAGTAAACGCTGTAGTCCTTGTAAAGCCGAAGGACTTCCCCGTCAAACCACAGCGTCCGGGAGGCGGCGGCGGACACATCCTCTAAGCCGGGGAAAGGGACCTGAGCGGTGAGGCTGAGGTTTCGCCTTTCCGCATTCCAGAGTCCGCACTCCAGATACTTTGCCTCGGGCCAGGCGTCCTGGATGAGAGCCGTGACGTCCGCCTGGTAGATTTCACTGTCCCGCAGGAAAAACAGCATCTGGTTTGCTCCTGGCCTGGAAACTGTCAACTCCGGGATTCCGTCGCCATTCAGGTCCGTTTCTTCTGCTGTCCCTACGGTTTGGAGCAGCCGGGAGGGGACGCCATCTTCAGAGAAGGTAAAATAGTCGTGGACTTGGGAATAGCTGTCGCCAATCTGACGGTAGTACGTGAATACAAAGCCTTTACCGTCGGGATAACCGAATGTGCTTGCAAATCCTTCCGCCGTCCAGCCGAGGTCGTTCTTCGGGAAGGAAAGGAAGCAGTCCCGCTCCGTCCCCGAGCCTGCCACGGCGGCGTACAGACTGCCCTCTGTGGAGCGGTAGACTTCCACCCTGAAAAGGCGGCTTGATAGAGGGGTTCCGCCACGTCCCCCGTATGCCGCTTCACCGTCACCGCCTCCGGCTTATAGGGCTCCAAGCCGTCCAGCGGAATGGTCAGCTCCGGCTCTCCAGCCGGGTAAGCCGTGGGGAGGGAGGGCTTATGGCAACGCCAGTTGCTCAGAAAGTGATACCAGCCGGATTCTTGTTCTTCCAGCGTCAGGCAGTTCAACCTCGTTCCATCCGGATGGACAGGGGAGCCGTCCTTGCTGCTGAGAACCGGAAAAGAGTCACTTTCGTAATACAAGAGAACCTTGCTGCCTTTCCTCTCTCCAGAAAGGAAATTTACCTTGCCGGGACAATTCGCATCGCTGTGGAAGTCGTAATAGGCGTCGTATTCCGGGAGATATGTGAAGCGGTCCAGACCCACCCCGTCCATGTCCTCCAGACTAAGGCCCAGGAATTCCTGTAAAACCTCGTTCATCTGGTCTGCGAGACACTTGATGAGGTCCACATACGGGACATGACCGTCACATCTCACGTCTGCTACGGCCTGACGCTCTTCCTCAGTGCAGTCCGCAAATTTTGGAGTTCCGTTATAGATTCCGTTATAGAAGAGCTGATAGAGGTCAATTTTCCGGTAGTCTTCCGGGGCCTCCACGGCCATGAGCAGAAACTGGTTGAGGTCGAAGCCGTTACGGTTGTTGTTCTGGTTGAAGGATTGATGGTTGAAGACATACAACTCCTCCGCTGTCAAAGGCTCGGTCTCCGCCGCCTCCGATATTTCGGATTCGCCAGCGGAACAGGCGCTGGTCAAGGCGGCTAGAGCGATGATTAAGACAGCGCACCAGAGCGTCGGCCAAACTCGCTCCCTACGGCGATAGGAAGCGGCCTTTTCTCCGGGAGTGCTTTGAGAAGAATAATGGCGAGGATAAACTTTTAATGATCGCATGTACATCACACCTTTAATGGTTTCACAAGCGTGGGAAGCTCTGGAGGGACTGCGGTAGTCTTATATGTGTTATGTTGTTTCAGAACGGCACAATATTACACCCACATAGGAAAATTTTAAAACCGTATACAGCAGGGACAAGTTGTCACACGCATGATCCCTATTCTAACAAAAAGTCCGGATATTAAATGCGGTCAGTTGTTATTTCCCTGTACTAACCGTAAAGCCTTCCGGTGGTAACTTCTGGGGGCCTCACCATGACGCCCTCCTGGCCCTCAAAAACGGCAGAGTCCTCCCTTGGCGGAGGACTTTGCCGTTTTCACGAGTCATAACAGCCGGTAGCAATTGGACGTACAGCTCCCGTTTTCCCTCCAGCGCGGTTCCGCCATGATCCACCCATTCTGCTGGAGCTCCCGCAGGGCCCGCTGGACCGTGGCTCTGGAGAGACTCAGGTCCTTGGCGATGGTTCGCACCGAGGGCCAGCAGCGGCCCTCGGCGTTCGCACGGTGCTTGAGGTACATGTAGACCACCACGTCCCGGTGGGGAAGCTCGGCGGCGTAGAGCGATTTAAAATATCCCATAGACGCCTCTCACGATCAGCCCCATCGTCCGGTCTCCGCAGCCTTGCCCATTCGGGAGACTCCGGGGGGGCGCTTGTTCGGAGATGGCAGGAGCAACCCGGCTCTGGAAGACTGCGTTCTCCAGTTGCTGCTTGTTGGCGTAGGCCACCGTCCGGGCGGCTTTTTCCTCCAGGATGTAGGGCTCTCCGAAGGTAATGCCCCAGTCCAGGAACAGCCGCAGCCGGGTCCGCATGGGGTGGGAGCCGGTCTTCATCACAACGAACTGGCCCTTGGGAATGGATTTCAGCTCATCCGGCGTCATCAAGGGCCGCTCGATCATCTGGAGGGACTGGCTGGGGTCGTTCTTGCCCTTGCTGATGGAGCCGCTCAGCACTGTGCGGCTGCCCAGCGCCTTGGAGAGCACCTCGGCGGTCTGGGAGTTGGGGGCGAAGCCGCCGAAGATCGTGTCCTGGACGTTATCTTGGATGATTTCCGCTCCCTCTTTTCCGTAGTTTTTTTCCAACTGGGCGAGGCTCTGGATGATAGGCACCAGAGTCAGCTTCCGGGACCGTCCAGCAGAGAACAAAGGCAGGATGTCGAAGGCGGGCATGGTGCCCAGCTCGTCGCAGAACAGCACCACCCGGTTCGGGAGCTTCCCGCCGTGTTCATCGGCCACCGAGAACAGCTCACGGGAAAGAGTCTGGATCATGAGGCCCGCCATGAAGTTCTTGCTGGGGTCCTCCTCGGGCAGCACCAGGAAGATGGCGGACTTCTGGGAGGCGAAGGTCTCCGCGTCGATGGCGCTGTCGAAGCAGAGGACCTGCTCCAGCTCGGAGTCCAGGAAGGCGTTCAGCCGGGAGAGGACTGTGGACATGACGGAGGCCATCGCCTGATCGGCGGAGTTCAGCGCCGCCCCGGCGAACCAGCGGGCCTTGTGGGTTTCCGGCAGAGAATCCATCAGGACCTGGAAGCCATTTTTGCCCTTGGCCATTTTGCTGGGGGCCAGGAGATCCTGCACCAGTTTGAAGACGCTGACGATGTGACGGGTCTCCGTATTCCCTGTGTTCTGGGGCGGCAGATACTCCGCCAGCAGACGCACAACCGCTGTCAGCAGTCCCTCGGCGGAATCGTAAAAAAACGCATTCTGCCCGTAGTTTGAGGCGTCTCCCTCCGGGTTGACGATGGTCTTGGAAAGGATTTTGGCGTACTTCTCCGCCTTGGCCCTGGCAGCGAGATTGCTCGGGTCCTCCCGGCTGATGTCCATGTAGTGGTTGATGAGTGTCAGGAGGTTATACCCGTCGGAGCGGGTGGGGTTTCGCAGGTCGATCACCGCCACCTTGTAGCCGTAGTGTTTGATGGCGATGGCCCCATAGTTCCGGGCCAGGTCTCCTTTGGTGTCAAGAGCCAGAAAGCTCATGCCGCTGGCGCAGGCATATTCGAGATTTGGGTAGAGAAAGAACGCCGTTTTGCCCACGCCGGACGCGCCGATCATCAGGCAGTGGATGTCGTCGCTGTCCACCAGGGCGGTGACGGCGTTCTTTTTTCCCTCGCAGCCCAGGACCAGGCCCTGGGTCTTGGGCAGGCTCTCTCCCTTCCGCCACTGAGCGGGCCGGAAGGGGACGTGGCAGTAGGTACTGGCGAGTTCCTTTTTCGTGGCCCAGCGGGCGGTTCCATGCTGGCCATCTCCAACAGTTTTGGCCTTGATGCCGTTGAGAGAACCGCCGGAGTGAGTGGCGAGTACCCCGATCAAGAGGAATGCCGCACCGGCCGCTAAGATAAAAATGATTGCGGATTGGTCCATAAAAGCCTCCTTTACATGGTCATAGTTTGTTTTGATTCCTGCTGCTGTTTCTGCCATTTCTTCCACTCCTCCGCCTCATACTTGACGGAGACCTTAGCAAAGTCTGCCGCCAGGTCCAGCCACGCCTCCGCCAGCTGGCGCTTGTCCTCGGCGGAGCGGATGCCGGGATTGTATTTCTTAGCCAGCACAGCCTGTACCTTGATCGCAAGCTCCCGGTGACGGTTTTTGAGGACGGACCGATTTTGATGCGGATGGATATGGGCGCAAAGCCCCTGCGCCAGGTTTTCTGAATCGACAGGCCCTCCCAGCTGTCGAAGCTCCTGGGTATAAGCCGCCAGAGCCAAGGCAGATGCGTCCTCCATGCACTCCATCGCTTTTCCAAATCGGCCCCAATGCAGATGCTCCTGGTAAAACAGAAGCAGCCTGGGAAGTTCTTTTTCAAGGGTTCCCAGGCTGCCCGGCTTGAGCCTTCCGCATTTCTCGGTGATGAACTGACAGACGTCCGGCGCGACGATGAGCTGGGGATGCTCCTCCGCCGGAAGGGCTGGGAGGCCGTAGGCGGCCTTGAGATCCTCGTTCCAGTCCTTGTGCTCCGGCTGGAGGACTGAGACGCAGTAATAACCACGATCCCGCAAAATCTCGGTAAGCCGCCCATTGGCCTCGATGCCCGCCGCGTCGTGGTCGAGGCAGAGGAGGACGTTTCGGATATTGGGGTGCTGCTCCAGCATCCAGAGCATGGCGTGCTCACTGGTGCCGCAGAGGGCGGCGTAGCTGTGAGACTTCCAGTCCTTTTGGTACAGTGTGAGGAAGGACAGCAGGTCGACCGGGGCCTCGAAAACATAGAGCCGGTCGCTGGTTCCGGTGTAGTGGAAGCTGTACCGTGCGTCACAGCCCACGATGTTCAGCTTGAGTCCGGGTCCGGCGCTGTTGACGCTCCTTTTATGAGCGTGGCGGGCTGTACCATGCTCATCCTTCCCGACGAATACGGCGTTGTGATATTCCCGTTCGCTGCCCTTTGGCCTCTTGCGGCTTTCGTAGATCAGGCCGGCATGAACGAAGGCGTCCAGCACATTCCGGCTGATATGACGCTGCTGGAGCAGGTAGGCGTAGACCCGGCACACGGTGTTGTTCCTTGGAGGAAGGAAGAACTCCTTCTTCTCTTTCTCCTTCGGCGGCGCAGCCCGGATCTCGCCCTGTTCGCCGTTCAGAAGGCAGGTCATGGCCTCCGGGTAACTGAGACCGTAGAACTTCTGGACAAAGGAGATTGGTCCGCCGCCTTCTTTCGTGGCATGGTCGTACCATTCGTTCCCGCAGACGGTGACGCTGTGGTCGCTGGCGAGGCGGCTGTCCCGGCCTTCCCGCAGGAGCCTTTCTCCCCGGCTGAGGAGAAAGTCCTCCAGGTCCACGGCGGCGGCGCGCTGCTTTTGGATATCGGTAAATTCAATATAGGGCATGAGGTCACCCCCTATTAAAAATATAGATTGGTTAATCCGTGACATTATTTCCCGAATGTGGTAGACTGTAGAAAAATAAAATTTTTGAAAGCGCGGTGTCTAAATATGGGTGGAAAAAAGAAAGTAAGTACCTCAAAGACCTGGACCCTGGCGGGAGAGCCGGTCTACTCCACGCCGCTGGCTCCCTCCGAGGAGTGCGTGTTCAAGGAGACGGTTTCCCATTTCCGTGAAATCGCCTTTCAGATGAGGAAGGAATTTGACCGATACGCCGGAGCCGGGGCTGTTATTCGTGCTGGGGAACAGGCGGCACGGGCCTCCGCCGGATTCTTCCTCAAGTACTTTGAAGGGAAGTACCAGCGTGCGGACGTGGTAAAAGCGCTGGCGACGGCGGCCGCGCTTCCGGCGCCTTCGTCAGCGCATCTCGGCACGTCGCCTATCTTCCAGCTGGGTGCGGCGCTGTGGCTGCTGGACTATGTGGAGCAAAGCGAGCTTTGGGACAAGCTCATCCCGTTGCTGCCCCCGGAGTTGGATGAGGATATTGATTTCACAACGCCGGCGGTGGACGATCTCTCTTATTCCCGCGATCATATGCTGGGACTCATGACGGTGTTCCAGGAGCGCAAGGGAAAGCAGCGCCAAGCGTTCCGCAAAATCTGTGGACTGGTTGACAACGATACCGCCGGGAACCTCAAACACAAATTCAAGGACGCCCTGCTGGATTATTTTGACCGCTTCCTTGAGGCCGAGACCCGCATCAGCCCTTCCGCGGGGCGCGACGCCGGAGGAGCACCGCCGCTTTTGTCGGGGCCTCTATCCCTTGATATTCCCTTTGGAGCGGACGGGACGTATTCCGCCCCAGATATTGATCCCGCGAAAAGCCATGCGGGCTTGTGGTTCCTGACCCATACGGCGCTGCTGGCGGGAGCGCCGCCGGAAACGATCCGCCAGACACTTCACTACCGCCGCTCCTCAGAGCTGATGGAGGGGTTTCAGGTACGGGACCCCTACGAGATTTGCGCAGCCTACCTGCTGCTGGACCGGGACGGCGACGTGCTGGCAAACTTGAACATGCTCACAGCCGCCGTCGTCATTTTTGCGGAACGAACCCTGCCTTGGGGTGCGGATGAGGCGTATTGTTACGCCAAGCCCTTCGAGGAGGGAGCGCTGGAGCTTTCCCTCCGCTACGCTTATCATCCTCATGAAAACGCGGAGGAGGAAGACCTGCCGGACCCGGATATCGAGGAGGGAGAGCTTCTCTCGGAGGGACAGCTTTTCTATCTCGCCACCGGATATGCTTTGCCGAGAAACCAAGTGCCCTCCAGCCGTTTGAAAGGCTGGTTCATGGAACAGGGCGTGCCGGAGGTCCGGGCAGAGGCTCTTGCCTGGGGCGCATGGTTTGCCTCTTATGTAGATGATTTGAGAATGCAGGGGCCTGAGTCATTCAGCATTCCAGATGACTTTGATGATTTTCTGAAATCCCTGGATGACGAGCTATCGGAGTTGGCCGGAGAAGTCGAGACGGAAACCGAGGACAACGCCGCCAAGGCAGCGGAGCTGACCCGCCAGCTGAAGGAGTCCCGGAAGGCGCTGCACGAGGCGGAACAAGGAATGCGCCAGCTTCAGGAGCGGCTTCGGGCTTTGGAGGTGGACGCGCTCCGGGACCGAGCGGAACTCAGCCAGCTCCGGGAGACGCTGTTTGCTCTGAGGTCGAAGGAAGGCCAGCCGGAGGAGGCTCCAGAAACCGAGATCGAATTTCCCTGGCAGACGAAACGCCGGATTGTGGCCTTTGGCGGGCACGACACTTGGCGAAAAGCCATCCGGCCCATGCTGCCCGGCATCCGATTCTTCGACCGGGAAATGCTGCCGGATATCAATGCCATTAGAGGCGCGGACGTGGTATGGATTCAGTCCAACGCACTCTCGCATCCGTTTTATTACCGGATCATTGAACTGGCCCGGAAGGAGAATATCCCCATTCGCTACTTCGGTTTTGCCAGCGCGAGAAAATGCGCGGAGCAGCTGGTGCTGGACGAAATGGCTGCGGCGGAATGACTTCGCTGCTGTCAAGCCCTAATCGAAAAAATGTTTCATGAAAAATCATCCTCTTTTTCTCCGTTCCAGACATTGCTTTTCCAACTGGGCCCGGCTACAATATGTTGAGTTGCGATGAAGAAACAGGAGGATATCTGGATATGGACTTGAGCCGCAATCCGCTTTGGGATGAACGAGGGGAGTTCCGCCGTGGCTGCACAGTGGGCGAGGCGCTGTCCTGGCTGACGGCGAGTGGAAGCCACAGCGCCGGGGAATCGGTGTACATCGACGGCGTGGTTTATAAAATCGGGCGGCTCATCTACGGTCCGGACCGGCCCGCTGTGGCGGACAAGCCCATCTCTCAGGTCTGTGACGGCTACTACCACAGATTGACCTTCCGGGTATAAGGAGGGACGGCGGAGGCCGTCCCTTTTTCAGTGCATAGCGATTCCCTGGTCCTCATGGTCGTCCGGCTTATGTCCCATGGCGATCTTCTTTTCCCGGATTCTCCGTCGGAGCTTACTGTCTACGAAGCTGATCCCCGGAAGGGCGGGTGGCGCCTCGTCCCGGAATATTCTGCTCATGTGATGGAGGAGCCGGGTGGCGTTGGTCAGGAGCGGCGGGCCCTGGGGATCGTTCATGTGGTCCAGGAAATATTGGGCATACTCGTTCCCCTGTTCCGCCGCCTGGGTGAACCAGCGGACGGCGGCATCCTTGTCCTGGGGAATATCTCTTCCCAGAAGGTACAGCTTGCCGAGGGCGTATTGCGCGAACTGGTTTCCCTGCTCCGCCGAGGCGGTGAGCCAGCGGAGGGCGCACTCTATATCCTTTGGGATGCCCTCTCCGGTCAGCAGGAGCTTGCCCAGCTGATACTGTGCGTATTGATTCCCCAGCCCCGCTGATTTCTCGAACCAGCGGCAGGCGGCGGAGGCATTACCAGCCTCCAGATCGAGCTTCCCGAGAGCGTACATGGCGTACTCGTTTCCTTGCTCTGCCGCATGGGAGAGCCAGATCGCCGCCAGGACTTCGTTTCGCTCCACAGCTCCACCGTTACGGTACAGCTTGCCGAGGGTGTATTGAGCGTGCTCAGAGCCGTCCTCCGCAAGTTTCGTCAGCCAGTCCACAGCCTGGGAGTTCTCTTCCGGCGTGGAACCATCGCTGCCCAGGATCAGCTTTGCCATCTGGTACTGGGCGTTTTCATTTCCCCGCGCCGCAGACCTCTCGAACCACTTCCGGGCGGTGGCTTCATTGCGTTCCGCTCCGACGCCATGCAGGAGCATCCAGCCGAGGCGGTACTGGAGTTTGTCGTCGTGGCTCTTGGCCTCCAGCACCTGGAATCCACGGAAAGCGGAGGCGAAGTATCTGGCGGCTTGGCGGTCATCCGGTCTGGTTCCAACGCCATCCCGGCAGAGCTTCCCCAACTCCCAGGCGGCATAGGGGGAGCCTCCTATTGCCGCATGTTCATAGAGCCGGAGCGCCATTTTGTAATCCCGCTCCACGCCACGGCCTTCGCTGTACAGCTTGGCAAGGGAGTATTGGGCGGCGGCGTAATTTTGAGTGGCAGATTTCTCAAACCACCGCGCCGCCGCTTCGCAGTCCTGCTCGACGCCGAGCCCGGCGGCGTACATCCTGCCGATCCGGTACTCCGCGTAACGATTGGACCGCTCCTTCTCCACGGTCTGGAAGGCGGCGAGGGCTTTGGCGTACCACGCTTGGGCTTGCGGCTCATCAGGGGCCTGTCCGATTCCGACGGAGGATATCCTGCCGAGATCAAACATGGCGAGGGCGTTACCGGCCTGAGCTTCCTCCAGGAGCAGCAGACGGGCCTTCTCAAAATCAGGCGGCGTTTCGCCATCTCCAGTTAGAAGCCTTCTGGCCTCCTTGTAGCGTTTGCTCCATACCATGGTGGGCGGAACTTCTTCACGGACCTCCGGCGGCTCACTGTCAGGGACCGGCTCCTCCGGCGTTGGGGCCTCGTCCATAGGAATCTGCGCCTCCGACTCGTCGTCCGGCGACAGCACAGCGGCCTCCTGGCCAAGCCGCACCGCCTCCTCGATTACGATATTTTTGATCCGCTTGAACTCCTTCTGACGGGACAGGGGGAGCCGCTCCGGCAGATCGTCCTTGTAGGTCCGCAGCACTTCTTCCCGTGACTGATACCACAGCTCATAGGCGGCGGCGATGCGAGGGTCCTTCTCCAGTTCGTCCACGATCTTATCCACGATAGACTTCAGCGGCGCTTTCAAATAGCCGTACTGCTTTTTACCGGAGGTATTCTTCAGCCGTTCCGCCAGCTCCAGCATGAGGCGTTCGATGTTTGGGCTTTCCAGCGTCCCGGAGCGCATCTGCTCAATGAGCTGCCGCAGCACATCCTGACTTTCCAGAGTGAGCGTGTCCCTCTGCTGGGTCTGCCGCTGATAAATCTCCGTCAGGTCCTGGCGGAAGATTTCCCTTGCCAGCCCGGACTTGATTTTGGCAATGCCGCCTTTGTCCAAGAATCCGGACTTGCCGTCGGCGCTGTAGCAGACCATGTGGATGTGGGGGTGATGGGCCTCGTCGTGGAAGGCGGCGTACCAGCGGAACTGACTCAGCGGTATCTTCATGGCCTCTGCGAACTGCGGTGCGTAGCTGGTGAGCAGTTGTTTCCAGTTGGCGGCGTTGTCGTAGCCCAGGCGGGCGGCGTCCTCCCGGCGCAGTGAGATAATGGGGAGCCACACGTTGCCGGGGTGGCTGGCCACCGCCTCCGCCACCTGAGAGAGCACGAGGGGATCGTCCGCCCCGGTGAACAGGCCGTGAGCGCCGGAGCGTTCCGCTCGAGGGCGCTTGGCGATGTAGTCCACATAGTTCTCCCGTTTCGTAAGAACGTCCACGTTGTCCTCGATAGCTCTGGTGATGAACTCCGAGGCGTTCCTGCGTGTGGGGGCGGCGAGGTAGTCCTCGTACTCGAACAGCCCCCGACAGAGGGGAAAGTCCCGGAGGAGCTGACGGACCATCTTCTTCTGACTCTCGGTAGCGGGCAGGGCGGACTTGCCGGGGTCCAGCCGGTCCACACCCTCACGGGTGGCGACGTAGCGGACGTAGTTCTCCTGGTGGGCGGCGGATCGATGCTGCTCCGGTTTGAGGTAAGGGCATTTGAAAATGAGTCGTGGCACGAAGGGTCACCGCCTTGCGTTCAGCACATGGAGGGGCCGGCCTGCTCCGGCTTCCACTCCAGGTCCAGCGGGTAGTCCTGCTCTGCCGCTCTCTCGTTTTGGATTGTCCATAGCGCGTGTTCAAACTCGTCGCTGTAGTCGACATTCTGCTCTGACACCCACTGATCCCGGACGACCGAGAGTGGGTCCTCGAACCGCAGAAGGTATTCCAGATACTCCACCGGGTAACTGGTCAGGTTTTCAGTGAGCTGGTCGTAGCAGAACCTGGCGGCGGCGATCTCGTCAGCCCGTTCAAAAATTTCTGAGGAAGGGCGCTGCAGCATCTCGGCGGAGTATTCGCTCCATCGATCCCGGAGCTTCTGGCGCAGCGCTTCACGCACTTTATCTGCTGTCATCAATTTCAACTCCTATTTTGAATTTCGTCAGCACATACAGGGACCGACCTCTGGCCTGCCACTTTCTTCCTGACAGATAACACAGTCGAACTCATCCCTATAGTCACGCT
>CATOKC010000033.1 GCA_951800675.1 uncultured Oscillibacter sp. | reverse complement strand
CAGGACGGTTGAAATTAACTCCAGAATAACCGTCATCCGTAAAATGGCGAATGGCTGTGAAGCCATTTTTGCGGGCGTAATCCTCCAGATATTTCTTTTGATTGGTGATTGAGTTTGACTCTCCAACAAGGTCATCATCTCTTGAAAGACGCTCGTAAAGGGCTGTAATTCTCGCTTTTCCTGCCTTTTTTGACATTTTTACACCTCCGTTTCTGTATGTAGTGTATGTAGATTTTCAGTTTAGAGGAGTTAGTTTTACCGTCTGGAAAAAGTATATCCCTCCGGGGCCAGCTCCAGCGCCGTGACCGTTTCGCCGAACCGGGAAGCCCAGTCGTCGAAATGACACATTCCCATTTCCTGGAGCCGGTCATATTGCAGATAACGCTGAATCGTGTACATCTCGGTCATGGAATTGGAGATAGGCGTACCTGTGGCGAAGACAATGCCGCGATTATGGGTAATCTCGTCCAGATAGCGGCACTTTGCGTACATATCGCTGGACTTCTGGGCTTTAGATGTGGATAAACCCGCTACGTTCCGCATTTTTGTGTACAGGAACAGGTTTTTGTAATTGTCGCTCTCGTCCACGAACATCCGGTCTACGCCCAGCTGCTCGAAGGTGATCACGCTATCTTTCTCATGGCTTGCCATGAGTTTTTCCAGGTCGGCCTTCAGCTCTCTTTTGGTCCGTTCCAGCTGCTTAATCGTGAAATGCTCGCCTCCGCTGGCTTTGACCTCCCGGATGCCTTCGGTGATTTCAAGGATCTCTTCTTGAATCAGCCGCTTTTGGCGTTCCTCGCTGACGGGGATTTTCTCGAACTGCGAATGCCCGATAATAACGGCATCGTAATCTCCGGTCGCAATCCTGGCGCAGAACTTCTTCCGCTTCGCCGTCTCAAAGTCCCGCTTGGTCGTCACCAGGATATTGGCCGACGGGTACAATCTTAAAAATTCCGAAGCGGTCTGTTCCGTCAGATGATTGGGCACCACAAAAATGGACTTATGACAAAGGCCCAGGCGCTTAGACTCCATAGCAGAGGCAATCATCTCAAACGTCTTTCCCGCACCGACTTCGTGAGCCAGAAGCGTATTGCCGCCATAGAGAACACGGGCGATGGCTCCCAGCTGATGGGGCTGGAGCGTAATACTGGGATTGATGCCGGAAAACACGATATGACTGCCGTCGTACTCACGGGGCCGGATGCAGTTCATGGTCTGGTTATAGTAAGCCGTCAGCTCCTGCCGCCGTTCCGGGTCCCGCCAAATCCAGGATTGGAACTCGTCACGGAGAGCCTGCTGCTTCTGCGCCGCCAGGGTCGTTTCTTTGCCGTTCAGGACACGCCGCTCTTTCCCGTCCGGGTCCTGGACTGTATCGTAGATGCGCACGTCCCGGAGATTCAGAGAATCCTCCAGGATGTGATAGGCGTTGGCCCGGTTGGTTCCGTAGGTCGTATAAGCGGCGATATTATCATGGGAGACGGCGAATTTCTGCGTCACCTGCCATTCGCCTGTATGCTTGGAATACAGGACCCGGATTGCATCCCGCAGGCGTTCGGGAGTATTTAAGACCTCATACATGAACTGCTGGATATATCTCGGGTCAATCCAGGTAGCGCCCAGGCGGACTTCGATTTCGCTGGCGTCCAGGTCCTTGGGCTGGGCCGGAATCAAAGCATCTACGTTGGACTGATATGCCGGGTCTTTTTCTGCCGCCCTCCGGGCAATAATCAGCTTGCGGCGAACATTGCCGGATAAATACTCATCAGCGGTCTGCCAGCCAGTAAGAGGGTCATCGCTGGCCTGCTCCGGATCCTTGTAGATTACGCCCTTCAAATCCGCGATAAGGCCGGATTCCGGTTTCCCGGTGAGCTGGGCCATAAACGCCAAATCCACCCGCGCCCGTTCGCCAATCGAAACGGCAAGGGCTTCGGATGCTGTGTCCACATGGGTGACAGCATGGTGCTGCTTAATCGTTCTCTTGGTGAACATGTCCGCCTTGGATTTGGGTTTGTTGTCCTCGTCCAGGATTTCCAGGGAACAGAGCAGGTAATAAGAATCATCCCGGTCAAAGGCCAGTCGGTTGGCCCGGTCATTGATAAGGCCGTATTTGTTCGTATAGGCGTCATACATGCGGTTTAACTCGGCCTGCTGGGCCTGGATTGCGCTGTCCGGGATATTCTCGTCCATCTGCAAGTCGATTAGATGCCGCACGCAGTCCCGGAGCTCCACCATGCCACGGATGCGCCGCATGGCTGTGGCGTTCTGCTGAACTTTTACCATGATGGAATTTTCGCGGTAGTATACGTCCCTGTCTATGACCACGAATGAGTGGTTCTTTACATTCGGGTCTGCGGGGATGCTCTCGACCATGATTTCAACGCTATCACCGGCCAGTTCCGTGGCCTCCGGCTTCTGGTATTCGCCGCGGATGTACTGGATGGCCTCCTGAAGCTGCTGGGACAGGTCCGCGCCAGGAGTCGGGGCGACTGTGTATTCATCGCTGCTGTACTGGGTGCTCTCAGATGTGGGAATCCCCAGGACCATCTGCGGATGATTGGTGAAATAGCTGTTGATCTCGTGCCCCTCTAGGGTCTCGGCGAGATTTACCCACTCCGGCAATTCGGACACTGGGGCGTCGTTCTTTTGCAGGAAAATAATATCGCTGACAACTTCCGTGCCCGCGTTGGCCTTGAAAGCGTTGTTGGGCAGACGGATAGCGCCCAGCAGATCAGCCCGCTCCGCTAGATACTTCCGGACAGTAATATCTTTGGAATCCAAGGTGAATCGGCTGGTGACAAAGGCCAGAACGCCGCCGGGCCGGATCTGGTCCAGGGCTTTGGCGAAAAAGTAATTGTGAACGCTGAATCCCAGCTTGTTATACGCCGGGTCGCTGACCTGATATTTGCCAAAGGGGACGTTTCCAACGGCTAAATCGAAAAAGTCCCTGGGAAACCCGGTGTTCTCGTATCCAGTGACCTGTATCCGGGCATTGGGATACAGCTGCTGGGCGATACGGCCTGTGATGCTGTCCAGTTCCACGCCGTAGAGTTTGGATTTCGACATAGATTCTGGCAAGAGGCCGAAGAAGTTGCCAATGCCGCAGGAGGGTTCCAGGATGTTCCCGGCCTTGAAGCCCATGTTCCCAATAGCGGCATACATAGCCTTGATGACTGCCGGGCTGGTGTAGTGGGCGTTCAGGACGCTGGACTGAGCTGACGCATACTCGTCCGGGGACAGGAGCTTGTTCAGCTCCCGGTATTCTTTCACCCAGTCTGCCTTGTCCGGGTCAAAGGCGTCCGCAAGGCTCCCCCAGCCGGTGTATCGGGACAGGATTTCCTGTTCATCCGGGGTCGCGTTCCGGCTCTCCCGCTCAATGGCGTGAAGCGTGGTGATGGCCTCAATATTAGCGCGGAACTTCGCCTTGGGTCCGCCGGTTCCCAGGTCATCGTCTGTAATGCGATAGTTCTCCGCTGCCTCCTGGACAGCTTTGGAGGGTTTCCGAGAGACCTCCGGGGGTTCGGGCGCAGTTCCGTTATTGCGGCTGTCCTGGCGTAATAGCTGCTCAAAGCGCTCTTTTGGTTCAGCCCGGAGCACCGGATACGCCTGGGAGGGGTCCAGCAGATGCACGTCAAACAGGCCAACGCTGTCGATTTGATACAGGACGCCATCCAGATACACGGTGTCGCCTGCCTGATAAGACGGAGTTTCGAGCGGCTGTTCCTGCGCAGAAGAAACGGGAACAACGGAGGATGCTTCCGCGCTCTTTGGGGGTTCAGATTTTTGCCCGATATGGTCCTCCTGCGCCTTGGCCTCTTGGGGTTTGGGATTCCTCTGGACATTCGGCCGTGGCCTGACGGCATTTTCCCCGGCGGCTGGTTCCCTGGCCGGAGGATTCTTCATGACCGCCTCAATCCGGCGGAGCACCTGACCGCAAGCCTCGCTGACGGCCTGTCCCAGCTGAGTAATGACCGGGACCGTATTGAAGTTCGGAATGTCCCGGAAGTCCTCGGGTTCAAAATATTTCTTTGGGCCCAGGCCGCAGCGGGACATGAGGGTATAGGCGATACTGGCGGCGGCAAGCTGCTGGAACGCCAGACTGATGTTCAGCTCGTCCAGTTCTTCCAGGAAACTGCCCTCGGCTGCGGACAGAATATACTCCCGATAGTTGTCCCAGCGATCTTCGGCAAGCTGGACGGCGATGCGGGCCAGCTGCTTTACAATGCCGTCCCTGCCTGGAACTTCAAACCTCGATTCCAGGGCAGCCGTGACAGACGGTTCATGTTTGCGCCTGTATTGCCATAAGTCCGGGTAGAGAGCGCCTTTCTTTTCGCCGGTGTCCGTGACGTCGAACACAAACCGGACGTATGGTTCACTGCCCGAATAGCTGACCAGGCCGATACCCGTAGTACCCCGCCAGACATACCGGCGCATACGCTTTTTCCAGAGATCATACTCGGCGCAGGCAATGGCGTCCGGCCTCTGGGCGAAGATCATGGCTTGTTCCAGAAACTCATACTTGTATACGCGGCCTGCGGTCACAAGGAACTCCGTCCAGATTCGGTAGTCCTCCGTGAGCCGGAGCGTGGCCGCGTCCGCCTTTTCCATGTAGATTTCCAACTTGCTGGGCATCTTGCCGGCATCCTCCTTTCAAGTATTCGGGCAGGTAATTATTGGACCTGCGCCGCCAGCAAGCACCCGCTGCCCTTGCCAAAGGGCAGAAAAAAGGCCCGTCCCTAAAGATAGGCCGGATGACAGAAAAGCTACAGTTCATAAACAGCCAGGAGGCCATCCCAATCACATGGGCGGCCTCCTGGCTTGTATTTCTATATGCTTATTTTGTGACTACTTACAGGCCGATAAAGCTTTCTTCCGGCACCAGGGTTTTGTACTTATGCAAGGTGAATTGCATGAAAGCGGCCATTTCGTGGATTGCTTCAGCCTTATATCGCTTTGGAATTGTATCAATCTCTTTGAGAAGCTTTTCGAGCATTATTTTGTCCTTCTCAATTTCAGCATCAGAAATTAGCTCTTGTATCTCTTCTGGGTCGCGGACATCTACCGTAAGAGTTTCATGTGTGCCCATCAGATAATCCAGAGGCACTTCAAAGTAGTCCGCCAGCTTTTGGAGATTGGTGGCCGATGGTATGGAACCTTTTTTCCAGAAAGACGCATTTGTTCTGGACAAACCAATGGCGTCGGCAACAGCCGTCGGCTTTACGCCTCGGTTTTTGCATAGTGTAAGAAATCGTTCATAAAACATAAAAAATTCGTCTCCTCACAAAAAGCAATTTTCTGCAAATTACAGTTGACAACATACTCGGATTGTGATAACATGAATGCAGTGGATTCATATATGCAGTTTACACCGCACGCAATGAAAAGTCAACCACCAACTGTATAATCAGAATAAAAAACAACGCGCTGGCCGTTACAGTGGATGAGGAATACACAAGACGGATTACAATGTCTTGTACATTGTTTAATATAGATTAAGCATATTCCCTGAACCATCAGAAAATATGACACTTAGCGAGATCGAGTCTCGCGGAAAGGCAAGTCACAATGGAAAAATACATAGCACATTACTAGCCCGGAATCTCTGAACAACAAAACGACGCCTAATTTTTGAAAACCTAGCGAAGCGCCTGCCGCTTCGAGAATGGAGTAATCATGAAATCGATTTTTAATGGCGAAAGAACGGATTGTCCAATGGACAACTACATCAAGACGCATGGCACCATTGCAGGCTATGCCGGCCATTTCGAAAGTGCCTGGGAGAAGACGTTTGACTCCTTTTTGCTCTTTGTATGGTCGGTGCTGAGTCAATGCGCCTGGTACTATCTTCCTTACAACTTCGTATTCGACCTGTATCTTGGCTGGTATAAAAAGTGCCGCTTTTTGAATAAGCCGCTGTCCTACACGGAACTTATCAACCGACTGACAGATCTTATGGACAATTGGAATTGTCCATGGGGAGACGGTCCTTATGGCTATGATGAAGAATTCGTTTTTTACGCTATGGGAAAACCAGAGCCAATGATTAGCGAATATGGACTGACCGAGTGGACTCAGTTCCAGTTTGGTATAACCGCAGACAACTTTAACTCTTTTACCGATGTTGAGTCCTATTATGGACTGCGCCGCGTGCCGCAACCCCTTTCGTTGAAGCCGGACACGCTGCCTTCCGATCTGCCTGTGGCACCTTCTGCTCCGCCTATGGCACCTTCTGCTCCGACTGTGGCGCCTTTCGCTCCGACTATGGTGCCTCCTGCTCCGCCTATGGCGCCTTCCGCTCCGACTATGGCACCTTCTGCTCCGCATATGGCGCCTCCTGTTCCGCCTATGGCGCCTTTCGCTCCGACTATGGTGCCTCCCACTTCTGATGCGAGCTGAACCGCAATAAAGGTTCCATGGGGCTGGGGGAATACGATGAAATCCTTCCCCCAGTCCTGCCTTTCCCCCAAATTGGATTAAAATACGATAGTTTGAAAGGACATTTTTTGTGAAAATCGCGACCAGAGGTAAGAAGGCGTATATTCAAACGCCTTACCACAGCACATTTGTAGCGAGAATCAAGCAGATTAGCGGCGCAAGATGGAATCCGAAAAAGCGCGCATGGGTTGTTGATGTCGAGTTTCTTCCCCTTGTCCGCCAGATTATGGACGAAATATTTGGAGAGAGTGATGTTCCGGCAGAGGGCGAACGTTACAATATCAAACTCACCTTCCATACGGACATTAGCAGCCGTCCCCTTGACGGCGTGTATTTCTTCGCAAAATGCCTGGCTTTTGCGTATAACTATGGCAACGGTGCCAGGTTCGGCGATGGCGTCAATTATCTCAGCGGTGGCTGTACTTTGCGCGGCACCATACAAAACTGGGTAAGTGTCGTCCAAGCGGGGTCTGTTATTATGGTCTATGATGTGCCGGAAACACTGGTTAAAAATGCGCTGCCTACTGCGGGTGTGAACTATGAGTTTATCGTGTGCCATCCAGATGCGGAAATAAATCAGCTGGCCAGTCCGCAGCCGCAGCTTGGCACATAGAATTAAAGAGCTGTCAGGGGTTTCAATCGGGAATCTATAACAAGTGAGCCATATTGCTTGGCACAGATCAAGCGATATGTATATATATTTGATTACATAAAAGAGCAAAAAGAAAAGGGACCCGCCTGGAAATACCAGGCGGGTCCCTTGGAATGTATTGCAGGCAATTTCGGCAAAAGCAGTAAATTCATAGGTTTGATGCCATGGACCCCTTGCGCTGCAATGAGTTTATGGCTTTCATAATGTTTTCCTGGATGAAAGTGGTGTAAACACGGATCTGAGCCACCGCTATGGGCGGGCCATTGGCGGGGAGCGGTCAGTAGACAAGACTCCCTTGAATACGCCTGCCAATACCACGATTCTTTCCTCCGTGAGACTCAACGATGGGACTGCCTATACGATTTACAGCAACCCGCTCCCCCCATAGAAATCACTGCCTTTTCATTAGTCCAAACCAGATAAATGCCTCGCGAATTGCTGCCTCTTTCTCCGGGGGCAGTTTAGGGATATAATGTCCCTCGGCACCCGCATAACCCTTATACTCAGTCTTGGCAAGTCCGTATTTTTCCTTGGCCTGCGATATGCTGAGATTGCTGACATGGAAACCGTACTTCTGCTTAACCCACGTCTGAATCTCTTTATATGTGGCACGTTTACTTTGTAGGCGCGTGCCGTCCTCATAGTCGTCTGTATGAACTATGAGGACGAACACGTTACGATACACCGCCAGACTGATGTTTGACATGGTGTTCGTATACCTAACGTTTGGTGGAGGTGGCGGGAGTTGAACCCGCGTCCGAAAGCACTTTAACGGGACGTTCTCCGGGCGCAGACGATTATTGTGGAGGTCTTGCTCCTCCCGTTCCCCTTCCAGACGGCAAACCGTCACGCCGTCAGGTCAGGTGAGCTTCATCATGTGTGGCACGGGCAAAGCTTACCGTACGCACATTTACCGCTAAACGACGCCCTTCCCGGTTCGCGGTCCTCCCGGGGCGGACGGCTGCCTTTAATTAGGCAGCAACAGCAACAGTGTTGTTGTTATTTAATTTATAATTTGCCCGTTTTATGGCGGTCAGGCGCCGCCGCCCGCTGGTCCCGCCTCCATACCCCCGTCGAAACCCTTACACCCCCGGAAGTGTCGCAAAGTCCGCTATGCTCCGTTCCCGCTAAGCGCCTTTGGCGATTGGCGGGAACCGCGCCCGCTCCTTTGCTCCACTTCTTCAAGAGGGAGCAGGCTCCCTCTTGAGCACCCCCCCACCTCCCCTGCGGGGGGACGAGGGACGGGAGATTGGGCACGGTGGGCCTTTGCGTGGGGTTGGTCCTTGGGAACTGGCCGGTGGACTCATTACATCAGTATAGCATAGGTTTGGATTGCCGTGTGTTACGATTTTGTGACATTTGGAGCGGGACCCCCTTGGGGGCCCGCTTTTACAGTATGCTCAGGTTTTTACAAACTTAACCAAAAGTTGCGAGGGCGTCACTTTCGCCAAGAGGCGGTAAAACTTATAAAACAACTTGGGGGTATAGATCGTGCGGCCCGCCTTCGCGGCCCGGAGGGCCCCGCCCGCTACCTTTACTTGGTCGCAGTAGGGCAGGAACTCAAAGGTGCTGGAATGGCCCGTGATCCCCGCCAGGGGCAAAAACTCCGTGGCCATCGGGCCGGGGCATACCGCCGTGACGCTGATTTTACGGCGGCGCAGCTCCTCGTTCAGACCCACGGTGAAGCGGGAGACGTAGGCTTTCGTAGAGGAATAGACCGTCATTCGGGGGTTCGGGCAGAAGGAGGCAATGGAGGAGACGTTTAAAATACGACTTCCCTCCGTCATATAAGGAAGCACAATGTTGGTCACCGCAGTCAGGGCCCGGACATTCAGGTCCACCATACGGGTCTGGGAGGCGGTATCCATTTCGCCTACGCGGCCCAAATACCCGCAACCCGCGCAATTCACCAGCAGGGAAATCTCCGGTTTCTCCTCCGCCAGGCGGTCTTTTAGAGACACAAAGCTCATGGGGTCACACAGGTCCAGGGCAATGCAGGCCGTATGCCGCCCCGGCAGGCTGATGGCCAGGCTCTCCAGCCGGTCCTCCCGGCGGGCGATGAGCCAATAACACTCGATGTCAGGGAACACATCCTCGATCTGGCGGGCCAGCTCCCGGCCCAAGCCGGAGGACGCGCCGGTAATGATGGCGGTTTTCATGGCTTCCTCCTTCATGCGTCCGTTTTTGTTCAGCGGGTTTCGGGCTCCGGGTACTCCACGCCCTTGGTATCCACCCGGATGGACTGGATGACCACGGGCTTTTTGGGCTTGTCGTCCATCATGCTCCGGGGAACCCGGGAGATGGCAATGGCATCGTCCACGCCCTCGAGAACCTGGCCAAAGGCGGCGTACTCTCCGTCCAGGTGTCCCGCCGGGGCCACCATGACAAAGAACTGGCTTCCGGCGGAATCCGGGGCCATGGTCCGGGCCATGGAGAGGACGCCGGTGGCGTGCTTCAAGTCATTCTGGGTGAAGCCGTTGGAGGCAAACTCCCCTTTGATTTCATAGCCGGGGCCGCCCATGCCGGTTCCGTCCGGACAGCCGCCCTGAATCATGAAGCCTGGGATAACCCGATGGAAGGTTAAGCCATCGTAAAAGCCCTTATTCGCCAGGGCGATAAAGTTGTTGACCGTGTTGGGAGCCTTTTCGGGATAGAGCTCGGCGGTCATTTTTTTACCGTCCTCCATCAAAATTGTGGCAATGGGATTGCTCATGTTGTTTCGTTCCTTTCCTATTTACGAAGTCGGATCCCGTGATCCGTTAAGAAGTTCAGAAACTGGGAGCCGAAGTCGTCCCGTGTACTGAACTTCGCCAAGATTTTCTCTCGCTTGTCATAGAGGATATAGCACTCGTCGGAGCGGTCATAGCGAAGTCCTCCGATATCCGCCAAAGGAATTTTCCGGATAGGGAAAAAGCCCTTATCCAGCCAGATATGCCCGGATTCCACGGACAGGCGGGGTGGAAACAACTCCCCGCTTGCCATCGCCCAGACCCAGGGCCCGGTAATCAGAACAAGCATCAGCGCCAGCATGATTTTCAGGCCCGGGACGATATAGCGCTCGCCCAAAAGGGCGGCGATGGGGAATCCAACGGGAAGCGCCGCGATGGTCAAAAGCATCCCCGCGCCAATCCAGGCGCCAATAAGCCGGGTCCGCCGAAGCTCGAGCGTGAAGTCCTGGGAGGGAATGTCGGGAGAGGTCCGTGTGGCGGGTGGTCTCCCCCGACCTCGTTCTCCTGCTTTTCCAGCTCCGCCGCGTACTCGCTGACCGCCTCCCAGACGGCCGCCCCCGCTTTCATTGACGGCAAAAGCGTCTGGAACCAGCAGCCCGGCCCCAACATCAGGCCCGCGGCGCGAAACCCAGGGCAGCCCAAAGCCGCGGCGCCAGATACGTACCCAAAGCCGCCCCGGCGGCGCCCCGGATTGCCGCGAAAAGTCTCCGCGCGGTTACGGCCTCACCGCGCCTTCATGGCCCGGTCCATCTCCCGCTTCGCGTCCCGCTGGGCGGCGGCGTCCCGCTTGTCGTAGTTTTTCTTGCCCTTGCACAGGCCCACCTCCACCTTGACCCGGGAGTCCTTGAAATACACGGACAGGGGGACCAGGGTGTAGCCGTCCTGCTTCACCAGGGCGTGGAGCTTGCGAATCTCCCGCTTGTGCATCAGCAGGCGGCGGGGCCGAACGGGGTCCTTGTTGAAGATGTTCCCCTTTTCATAAGGAGAGATGTGCATGCCGTGGACGAAGAGCTCCCCCTCCTTCACAGAGCAGTAGGAGTCCTTCAAATTCAGCGTCCCGGCCCGGACGGACTTCACCTCCGTCCCCGCCAGCTCGATGCCCGCCTCATATTTTTCCTCCACGTAGTAGTCATGGTGGGCTTTCCGGTTCTGGGCGGCAATTTTCACACCCTTCTTTTCCATCGCGCCACCTCCTTTGGGGAAAATCCTTCCCAATTTTGTCCGGGTTCAGTATACCATAGTTTCCGCTTGCAGGCAAGGGGAGAATCCGGGGGAGACCTGTCTGATCGCGTATATGGAGGGAATGCGGCGTAGGGGCGGCCTTCCCAAGAGCCTGTTGGTTGACATAAGATTTAAGACTTTTGTAACAATTGACGCTGGTTTCCTTAACAACTCTCCTGTATCTTAATACTTGCAAGAGACAAAACTTCTTTTCATCCAATCTTCCAAACAATAAGGTTCAGGGCCAGCCGAGAGGCTGGCCCTGTTCCGTTTTTCCGCCGGGCGAATCATCCGGACGCTCTCATTCTCTCAATCGCCTGGGCTCCAAGGCTTCACAGGCGAGCCCAGGTTTTCTGGGCAGATTTCATAAACTGTTCACCATTTATCCAAGCTCTTCCTGTATATTATAAATATGTAAAAGCTCCACCACGACCCAGGCGGCCCAGCCCGCCTGCCCAGCAGAAATGAGGCATCACTGTGAACATTGCTTACCTTTTGACGCCGAAGCACCGCGTCGCCTATTTGTACGACGACAACACCATGCGCCAGGGTCTGGAAAAGCTCCGGCACCATGGCCGCAGCGCCGTCCCCGTCATCAACCGCAAAGGCCAATATGTGGGCACCGTCAGCGAGGGAGACTTCCTCTGGCGGCTGCTGCCCGACGAGGGAACCTCCTGTCCCTGCTCCATGAAGGAGTTGGAGCGGCTCCGCGTCCGGGATATTCTCCGGGAAAATCCCTCCGTCCGCATCACCGCCTCCGTAGACGAGCTGCTGGGCACCATTGTCCGGCACAACTTCGTCCCCGTGGTGGACGATCTGAACAGCTTCATCGGCATCGTCACCCGTCAGGACATCATCCGCTGCCTGGCGGAGGAAAAGCAGTCCGCGCCGGTCCTTCGAAAAATCGTATAAGCGCTCAGACGGGGCCGTTCCTTCGGGAGCGGCCCTTGCGGACATACCAAAACAGCGGATGGCTCATCCACTTGCCAGACCCACGTTTTTATGGGAATCACCGTCGCTATTATAAAGAATAGAGAGAGAAAGAGGCGCCGTATGGAAAAGCCAAGTGTTCAGAAAAGCCAGGAATGGTACGACCAAAACCGGGACCAGTACGAGGGACTGGTCACCACCTTGGAAAAACTTATGGAGACGCTCCTAAAGGAGAACCGCATCCCCTATCACAGCGTCAACGGGCGGGTGAAGACCCGGGACAGCTTTCTCCAAAAATTTGACCGGAAGCCCTACTCCGGTCCCGACGAAATTATGGACATCGCGGGACTGCGTATCATTACCCATACCACCGCCGAGGTCGCGCGGGTGTGCGACTTAATTGAGCGGGAGTTTTCCGTTGACCAGGAGAACTCCGGAAACAAGGCGGCGGATATGGACGTGGACAAAGTGGGGTACCTGTCCGTGCACTACATTGTGACGCTGGCCTCTCCCCGGGCGGATTTATGCGAATACCGCAGATTCCGGGGCCTCCGCTGTGAAATTCAGGCGCGGTCCCTGCTCCAGCACGCCTGGGCGGAAATTGAGCATGACCGTGGCTACAAATTCGCGGGGGTGCTGCCGAAGGAAATTCGGCGAAAATTTTACCTGGTGGCCGGGACCTTGGAATTGATGGACCAGGAATTCTGCGCCCTGTCTCGGGAAATCGACCACTACGCCGCCGAGGTAAAGGCAAAAGCCGTCCAGGGCGATCTCCAGGACATTACCATTGACTCCACGTCTCTGCTGGAATTTTTAAACGAGTACTTCAGCAAATGCGGCACGGATGTTCCAGAAACCTTTTACAAGAAGAGCAGCGGCGTAATCATTGACGAGCTTTCCAGCTTTGGAATCAAGACGCTCCATCAGTTAAAAGACCTGCTCTCCCAAAAGCGGCCGCAAGAGTGGCTGGTCGGAAGAACAAAGGGGGCAACCTACATCGGCGTCCTTCGGGATGCCATGATTTTAAAAAGTCCCAAAAACTATTTTGAATTGGCTTGGGACAACCGTTGGTCCGCTCGTCCCTCCGACATTAAGGAATGGCTTGAGATAGGAGTTGATCTAGACGAGGTTGGAAAGTATATACGCCTTCCCTCATTGCCCCAAGAGGAAGCGTGGACATAAGCGACTCCCAGTAAAGATACACCTGCGTCTAAAGTTAGAACAACGCCGGAGGCAACTCGTCTCCGGCGTCTCCTTCGCCCCATTAAGCCCGTATATTTGTACAAATCTTCGCTTTGCGGGGGAGGAAGCTTTGTGCAGATTTTCTGTTTTCGCCGTAAGCCGCCCTAAAACTTTCACAAAAGCCCCCCTCAAATGCAAGTACATTCATGGCAACTTGCAAAAATTATTTACTATAGTGAAGTGTGCCCTTGTAACATCAGCTATTTTGTGGTATGATAATTTCATACTTGCAAGAGTTGACTTCAACCCTCGCAAAATCCAATCCTGAAAAGAGGAAGAACGATGAAAAAGAAATTCTCTCTGCTGATGGCCGTCCTCATGCTGGCCACGCTCCTCGCCGCCTGCGGCGGCGATAAGGGCAGCTCCGCTCCCGCGGACACCAGCGCCCCTGCCGATACCACTGCCCCCGCCGATTCCGGCGCCTCCGCCGTGGCCGAGGACACCAACACCGTGGCCGTGGGCGCCGTGGTCATCGCCCGGGACGACGTGCCCGAGGAGGACATCTACGCCTTCACCTCCGCCATCTTCGAAAACATCGAAGCCATTACCGAGCAGCACGCCAAGGGCGGCGAGCTGGACCTGGACTTCGCCTCCTCCGTCACCTCCGTGCCCTATCATCCCGGCGCGGCCAAGTACTTCGCCGAGAAGGGCAAAGAGGTCGCTTCCGTGAAGGAAGGCGCGGGCTCCGGCGATTCCAAGTCCCTGACCTTCGGCACCGGCGGCGAGTCCGGCACCTACTACGCCTTCGGCGGCGTGCTGAGCAACTTCGTCTCCAACTCCACCGGCGTCTCCGTCACCGCCATCACCTCCGGCGGCTCCAAGGAAAACATCGAGAACCTGGCCGCCGGCGACGTGCAGCTGGGCTTCGTCCAGTCCGACGTTATGAGCTACGCCTACAACGGCGAGCGGCTCTTCGACGCCAAGGTGGAGAACTTCTCCGTGGTGGCCGCCCTCTACATGGAGCAGGTCCAGATTGTCACCACCAACCCCGACATCAAGTCCGTCGCGGACCTCGCGGGCAAGTCCGTCTCCATCGGCGACCGGGGCTCCGGCGTGTGGTTCAACGCCGTGGACGTGCTGAGCGCTTATGACATCGATCCCGACACCGGCATCAGCCCCGTGTACCTGGGCTTTGCCGACAGCACCGAAAACCTGAAAGACAAGAAGATCGACGCGGCCTTCGTGGTGGCCGGCGCGCCCACCACCTCCATTGTGGACCTGGCTACCAGCGGCCCCGTGTATCTGGTCAGCCTGGACGAGGAGCACACCAACGCCCTGCTGGAGGTCTCCCCCTACTACAGCGCCTACACCATTCCCGCTGGGACCTATTGATTTTTCCACCTCCATTCCCGGCAAGGGCCGCTTCAAGCGGCCCTTGCCGCATTGAAAGGGCAGCCGTCCGCCGCCCCTTCAATACGGCAAGGACCCTGTTTTCGTTGTGTTTATTTTAAACAAGGAGTACGATTCTATGAGCGAGAAAGACAAGAAGAACCTCCCCGACGTGGAAATCGGCACGGCGGCGGACATGGACGAGGTTATGCGGAAGTATGACCGGGAATCCGCCACCCGCATCTGGGAGGGGAAGCCCAAGGCCGTGGTCAGCGTGGTCATGGCCCTGTTCTCCCTGTACTGCGTCTGGTCCACCCTCCGCTGCACCTGGGATATGCCCATCCGGCTCAGCTCCTTCCTGGGGCTCATCATCGTCATGGGCTACCTGACCTATCCCGCCCGGAAGAACCACGTAAAGCCCAACTCCATGCCCTGGTATGACATTGTTCTGATGTTCCTGGGGGCGGGCTCCTTCTTCTATTACTGCGTGAACTACAAATCCCTGGTCATGGTCATCACCAGCGCGGGCAAGATCAACCCCGCCAGCGAAACCGCCATTCCCAACGCCTGGTTCTATCTGGTCATCGGCGTGGTGGCGGTCCTCTGTCTGGCAGAGCTCTGCCGCCGCTGCGTGGGGCTTCCCATTCTCTGCGTGGTGGGCGTACTGCTGGTGTACACCTTCGCCAGCGGCCAAAATTTGGCCCGGGTGGTCTACACCCTGTTCTACGGCACCTCCGGCGTCATGGCCACCCCCATCCAGGTCTGCGCCAAGTTCATCGCCGTGTTCATCATCTTCGGTGCCTTCCTGGAGCGGACGGGCATCTCCAGCTTCTTCATCGACCTCGCCAACTCTCTGGCGGGCAGCACCTCCGGAGGTCCCGCCAAGGTGGCGGTCATCTCCTCCGCCCTCTGCGGCATGGTGTCCGGTTCCTCCGTGGGCAATACCGTCACCACCGGCTCCGTCACCATCCCCATGATGAAGCGCACCGGCTATCAGGGCGAGTTCGCCGGAGCCGGGGAGGCGGCCGCCTCCACCGGCGGGCAGATCATGCCCCCCATCATGGGCGCGGCGGCCTTCCTCATGGCGGAGTATATGGACACCACCTACGCCAACGTGGCGGTAAAGGCCATTCTCCCCGCCCTGCTGTACTTCACCGGCATCTTCCTGGCGGTCCATCTGGAGGCCCGCCGCCTGAACCTGAAGGGCATTCCCCGGGACCAGCTTCCCAAGTTCGGTATTTTGATTCGCAGCATCTACCTGCTGCTTCCTCTGGTGGTGCTGGTTTGGATGGTCTCCACCGGCACCCGGACCCTCCAGTACTCCGCGTCCATTGCCATCCTGCTGGCGATTCTGGTGAGCCTGCCCCATATCTTCGCGGACAGCCGCGCCCAGCACAACGTGGGCGGGGCGGCCCGTTTCGGGAAAAACACCGCCGCCATGATCGTCAATTCCCTGGAGGCCGGTGGCCGGAGCTGCATCACCGTGGCCGTGGCCTGCTCCATGGCGGGCATGGTGGCCGGGTGCATCACGGTGACGGGCCTTGCCTCCAAGCTGATCAACGCCGTCGTAAACATCAGCGGCATGGTCCCCAACGAGGCCCTGTCCCTGTTCATCGCCCTGTTTTTGACCATGCTCTGCTGCATTGTCCTGGGCATGGGCGTGCCCACCACGGCCAACTACTGCATCATGGCCTCCACCTGCGCCCCCATTCTGATTCAGCTGGGCATCGGCAAGATTCCCGCCCACTTCTTCGTGTTCTACTTTGGCATTGTGGCGGATATCACGCCTCCCGTGGCCCTGGCGGCCTACGCGGGCAGCGCCATTGCCAAATCCGACCCCATGAAAACCGGCGTCAACGCCACCAAGCTGGCCATCGCCGCCTTCATCGTCCCCTATATCTTCGCCTACAGTCCGGCCATGCTCTTCGTGGACGTGACCAGCGTGTTCCAAGTGATGCAAATTGTCGTCAGCGCGCTGCTGGGCATTTTCGGCGTGGCCGCGGCGCTGAACGGCTTCCTCTTCCGGCCCATTCCCAAGTGGATGCGGCTGGCCCTGGTCGTCGCGGGCCTTGCCATGATGGTCCCCGGCTCCGCCACGGATGTGGCGGGCCTTGCCGCCCTGGCCATTCTGCTGTTCTATCAGAAATCCATGGCGAAGAAGGAAGCGGCCAATGCCTGACCTTTCGCGAAAACCGCCCCGCTTCGGGGCGGTTTTTTCCTGGAACGCCCCCTTGACGGAAACCCGCGCCTCTGCTTCCATAATTTTGTACAAGATTTTCCGAAACCTTTCCAGCCCTTCTCCCGTCTAACTTGTAAAGGACGCAAACCAAAATCTTATGAAATTCTTAAGAAATCTGTAACCGTTTTGTTGTTGTTTTCCCTGGCGAACTGTTCTAGTATCAATGATACAGTTATGATGCCAGACCCTGTTATCCTGTCCCCGGGTCACCACAGCGGCGAATTCCGCCGTTTCAGGAAATTCATCCAACCATGAAGGAGAAAGCCTATGTCAGAAGTCATGGATCGCGAACAGCAGGCCGCGGCCGTTGAGACGGCCCCGCCTCCCGCGCCGGAAACGGCGGCGGAGAAGACCTCCCTTTGGAAAAAGTGGAAGGGGATGCCCCGGAAGAAGCGGAGAAAGATTGTCCGGTGGTTTATCTTTCTCCTGATTCTCATTGCCATCGGCCTGGGCGTCTGGAAGTTCCTGTCCGCAAAGAAAGGCGGCGAGGAAACCGAGGTGCTCACCGACGTGGTGCAGTACAACTCCATCACCTCCACCGTGGAGGGCAGCGGGCTGACCAAGGCCAAGGACAGCGAAACCATCACCATCGCCACTACGGGAACCGTGTCCGAGGTCTTCGTCAACGAGGGCGACACCGTGGAGCCGGGGACCCCTCTGTTCGTCATCGACTCCGACGCCGCCCGCACCGCCGTGGACAAAGCCCGGCAGGACGTGCTGGGCCGGGAGAAGCAGCTCAACGCCCTTTTGAAGGACGTGGCGGGCCTGAACCTGGCGGCGGGCTATTCCGGCAAGCTGATGGAAGTGGTGGACCTGAACCCCGGCGACACCATCAGCAAGGAGCAGAAGCTGGCCGTGCTGGCGGACGACACCCGCCTGCGGCTTACCCAGTACTACAGCTACGCCTACGAGGGCATGATCCACCAGGGCCAGAGCATGGATGTCTCTATCCCCGCCCTGATGAGCTCCCTCCCCGGCACGGTGGAGGCGGTCCACATGGTCAGCCGCATCACGCCGGAGGGCACCAAGCTCTTCTCCGCCGACATTCTGGTGGAGAACGAGGGGGCCCTTACCGCCGAGATGGCGGCCTCCGCCACCGTGACCACCGCCGAGGGCGAGACCATCTACCCCTATGAGCCCGGGAAGCTGGAGTACTACCGCACCGGCGATCTGAAATCCACCGTCAACGGCACCGTCCTCTCCAGCTCCCTGGTGGACTACCTCCAGGTCACCGCCGGGCAGGTTTTGGTCCGGGTGGACGGCGAGGACAGCGAGGCGGAGATCTACTCCGCCCAGCAGAGCCTGGACGAGGCCCAGAAGACCCTGGAAACCGCCGAGAAGAACCTGGCCAACTGCTCCGCCGTGGCCTCCATCGCGGGCAAGGTCATTGGCCTTACGATGAAGCCGGGAGACGAAATCGCCGCCAACACCACGGTGGTCACCATCTCCGACACCTCCTCCCTGATGGTCAACGCCACGGTGGACGAGCGGAACGTCAGCGCCGTCCAGGTGGGGACCATGGTGGAGCTGGACCAGTGGGGCACCATGGCAATGGGCATGGTGGAGAGCGTCAGCCTCTCCAGCACCATCAACAACGGCGTGGCAACCTATCCCATGGTCATCTCGGTGGACAACGCGGAAGAAACCCTCCAGGTCAACAGCTACATCAACTACAAGCTCACCGCCAGTGAAAACGACAACTGCCTGGTGCTGCCCCTCCAGTCCGTGCGCACCGTCTCCACCGAGGAGGGCGAGACCCTGACGGTGGTCTACGTCAAGGGCGACCGGCCGGACAACGTGGTGGAAAACATCATGGCCGACGAGACGATTCCCGAGGGCTTCTGGCCCGTGGCCGTGGAAATCGGCATCTCGGACAACTACAACGTGGAAATCAAGTCCGGCGTGGAGGAAGGCACCGAGGTCTTCACCCAGATTCAGACGGCCAACCCCTGGGGTTACTGATATGGCAAATCTGATTGAATTGAAGGACATCTTCAAGATCTACGGCGAGGGTCTTGAAAGCGAGGTCCGGGCCCTGGACGGGGTTTCCCTCACCATACAGCGGGGGGAATTCGTGGCCATCGTGGGCCAGTCCGGCTCCGGCAAGTCCACCATGATGAACGTCCTGGGCTGCCTGGACATCCCCACCCGGGGGGACTACCTTCTGGACGGCACCGACGTCCGGGAGCTGACGGACACGGAGCTTAGCCGCATCCGCAACAAGGAGATCGGCTTCATCTTCCAGCAGTACAACCTGATTCAATCCCTGACGGTGCTGGAAAACGTGGAGCTGCCCCTGATTTACCAGGGCGTCCGGGCGGACGACCGCTACGACCTGGCCCTGGAGGCCCTGAACCGGGTGGGTCTTTCCAACCGCGTGAAGCACAAGCCCACGGAGATGTCCGGCGGCCAGCAGCAGCGGGTGGCCATCGCCCGGGCCATCGCCACCAAGCCCCCCATCATCATGGCCGACGAGCCCACTGGCGCCCTGGACTCCCGGACGGGCCACGAGGTGCTGGAGTTTCTCCAGCAGCTCAACCGGGAGGGCACCACCGTTATCCTGATTACCCACGACAACGGAATCGCCGCCACGGCCCGGCGCTGCGTGCGCCTCACCGACGGAAAGATCGTGGAGGACAAGGAACAGGAGGTGGACTGGTTTTGAACATCCGTCAGGCAGTGAAAATGGCCTGGAAGTCCATCATCGGCAAAAAGGGCCGCTCCATGCTGACCATGCTGGGCGTTATCATCGGCATCGCGGCGGTGATGACCATCGTCTCGGTCATGAGCGGCTACGCGGCGAAAACCATGGAGCAGTTCTCCGCCATGGGCAGCAACAAAATCACGGTAGACATCTACAGTTACATGTATGAAGTGGACGAAAACGGCAACATGATCAGCTCCGGCAAAGACTACTTCCCGGACCTCTATGCCTACTGCAAGTCCATCCCCCAGTACATTGTGGGCATCACGCCGGAGGCCCGGGCCAGCGTCAACGTGGTCTACGGCACGAAAAACTCCGCCAACTTTGAGTGGAGCTGGGACGAGATGGGGAACATGACCGGCCAGCGGCCCCCGGACGTCTACTATGTCTCCAACCAGTACAGCGCCTGCAACAATCTGACGATTACCAAGGGCCGGGACCTGGGCGAGCTGGACGTCGAGCGGTACAACCAGGTCTGCGTCCTGGGCTCCCAGGCGGCGGAGGTGTACTTCGACGCCGCCGACCCGGTGGGTAAGTTTCTCCAGCTCAACGGGCAGAACTTCGAGGTGGTGGGAGTCTACGCCCCCCGCGTCACCGGAAGCGACGCCCAGGGGAGCACCATCGACAACATCATCCTCCTGCCCTATACCGCCCGCCGGCTGCTGGGAGGCGACCGGATTGAGAATTTTATCATCAAGGCCAAGGACGGCGTTTCCACCACGGAAGTGGCTACCCGTGTCCGGGGCTTCTTGAAGGGCCTGGTAGACCCGGCCACAGGGGACTCCTACGTCAGCCCCGACGACCGCTGGCAGCAGAGCATGAACGAGCAGATGGGCATGATCTCCCTGGTGCTGGGCGGCATCGCCGCCATTTCCCTGCTGGTGGGCGGCATCGGCATCATGAACATCATGCTGGTGACGGTGACGGAGCGGACCAGGGAAATCGGCATCCGCCGGGCCATCGGCGCCCAGCGCAGCAGCATCGTCACCCAGTTTTTGATCGAGGCGGCCATGCTCTGCGGCATCGGCGGCATCATCGGCATTTTGCTTGGCACCCTGGGCTGCTACGTAGCGGGAAACCTGCTGTTCAAAATGACCATTTACCCCTCCGCCAGCGTGACGGCCGGGGCCCTGGGGTTCTCCGTGCTGCTGGGGCTGATCTTCGGCAGCTACCCCGCCATTAAGGCGTCCAAGCTCCAGCCCGTCGAGGCGCTCCGAGCGGAATAATGAGGAGGAAGACTATGAAAAAACGCGTGTTGTCCCTGCTGCTCCTGGCGGCCATGGCGGCGTCCTTACTGGTCCTGCCCGCCCAGGCCGCGCCCCCCGCCAACCGCTTCTACGACCTGGGCGGCGACGCTTACGCCCAGGTGGAATCCCTGCGGCTCATGGGCGTGATGGACGGCTTTTCCGACGGGAATTTCCGGCCCAACGGCCAGCTCACCCGGGCCCAGTTCTGCAAGATGGTGGTCTGCGCCCTGAACGCCGAGGACGAGCTGGGCCTCTACCGCACCGTCACCGTCTACCCGGACGTGAAGCCCTCCCACTGGGCGGCGGCCTATATCAACATGGCCTCCAAGGGGAAGAACGCCATCTCCGGCTTCTCTGACGGCAAGTTTTATCCTGACCGCACCGTCACCCTGGGCCAGGCGGCCACTATTCTCCTGCGGGTCCTGGGGTATAAGGACGAGAACATCGGCGGCGTGTGGCCGGACAGCTATCTGTCCTTCGCCGCCTCCATCGGCCTCACCGACGGGGTGGACACCACCAGGGGAAACTCCCCCCTCAGCCGCAGCGACGCCGCCATCCTTTTCAACAACCTCCTCCGGGCGGACGTCCAGGGGGATAAGACCGTCAGCAACTTCCTCACCGCCGCCGGGCTGACCACCAAGGCCGACATGGTTCTGGTGTCCTCCAACGCCCGGGGCCCCGACGGCAAGGAGACCGCCATGCTCTTCTCCGACGGGTCCATCTACCAGATGGCGGGAGACAAGGCGTCCAACGGCTCCCTCAACGGCCTGAAGGGCACGCTGGTGCTGGAGGGGCAGAAGGTCCGCACCTTCCTCCCCGACGCTATGGGCGTCAGCCGTACCGTCACGGTCGCCAAGGCCGAGGCCAACCTGATTACGGACCGCTCCGGCGCCAAATACAACGTCACCTCCGGCACCAAGGTCTACCGCAACGGCGCGGAAACCACCTGGAGCGAGGCCCGGTCCTGGGTGAATCCCGGCACGTCCCTGACGCTGTACCTGGGCACCGCCGGAAATGTGGAATTCATCTTCGTCGGCGGCGGCGACAGCTCCACCGAGGCGGTTATCGTCTACGAGAAAAATTCCGTCAAGGGCTTTGACTCCCTGACCGGAGGCGTAGGAGGCTATACCATCTACAAAAACGGCTGCCGGGCCAACGCCAAGGACATGCGGCCCTATGACGTGGCCACCTATGCCAGCTCCACCAACACCATCCGGGTCTGCGACACCCGGCTGACGGGCTACTACGAGTCCTGCACCCCCAGCCCCACGGAGCCCACCAGCCTCCGCCTTCTGGGCCACGACTTTGACGTGCTGCCCACGGCCCAGTCCACCCTGGCCAAGTTCCGTCCCGGGGACCAGATCACCCTGCTGCTGACGGAGGACAATAAGGTAGCCGGGGCGGTAAAGCCCAACACCGCCGGAGCCAATGCCAACGCCATCGGAATCGCCACCTCTGTCTCCGGCACCAGCGCCACGGTGGAGCTTCTCTGCGGCATTAAGATCGAAGGCACCGTGGACCTGGGTGATCCGCTCAGCGACAAGATCACCGAACTGCGCCAGGAGGAGCTGGCCCGCATGCGGAACCGTCTGGTCCGGGTCACCTCCACCGGAAAGAACACCGTCGGCCTGGTCCGACTGGGCGGCGGCGTCTCCGGCGCCCTGGACCTGGAGAAGCGCCGGCTCGGCAGCAGCAATTTGGCGGAGACAGTCAGCGTTTTCCGGTACACCGCGAACGGCATCGAAACCCTCAGTCTCAACGACCTGGGGGCCGGGCCCATCCCCAATGGCGACATCAGCTACGCCCACACCAACTGGGCAGGACAGGTGGACATCATCGCTCTGGGCGCCGTCGGCAGAGGCGCGACCCTCTATGGGCGCACCTCCATCACCATGGACGATCGGGACGCCACGTATATCTCCATCTACAGCGATCAGGGCAAGGTAGCCGGTCCCTTCCGCAGTCACTATGACATTAGTGGTGGGGTTTACGTAGCCGCGGTGGTGGACGACGCAGGCACCGGAGGCTTCTCCAGCCTCAAGCCCCTCACCGCCCTGAAAGACGTACCCAACACCGCCTGGAGTGGTGAAAGCGCCGTCACCGTGGACGGACGAAGCTACAGCATCCCCGCCACCGTCATGGTCTACAACAAGGACAGCCGGGAGTGGATTTCCGCCTCCGAGGGCAAAAGCGCCGTGGATATCGCCCACGCCTACGCCCCAAAATGCGACATGTACGCCAGCGACGACGGCGTTATCCGCGCCATCGAGGTGGGCGGCGACTTCCGCTGAGGTCCTTCCCTTTCCAAAAGCAGCGCCCGGACGCCACGTGTCCGGGCGCTGTTCTCTCCTCTTAAGTTAAAGCCGTTGCATAAGGGGGCGGTTTATGCTACAATTTGGAAAACCAGCAAATGGATTTACCAAAGGAGGCATACGGAATGGCGATACGGGTTACCTTCCTGATTGGCAACGGCTTTGACCTCAACCTGGACTTAAAAACAAGATACCAGGATTTCTACCCCCATTATATTTCGAACGACCACTTTCATACAGACGACCCAGACATTCTCCAATTCAAGAAGCTCTTGCAGACCAGCCATCACTATTCCCACTGGGCCGACTTTGAATTGGCGCTGGGCCAACACACCAATACCCCTCCACTAAATACCGCGGTGTCTCTCCGCAAGTGCCTTCAACACTTTAAGCGCTGCTTTGCCCAATATTTGCGGGACGAAGAAGCGCGTATCGACTATGACGCGTGCGGCAGAACAATGGCTCTTCAATTTCTGGAGGATATCCGCAACCATTTAGGCTATTTGGAACCCCGCTTTCGCAACAATATCCTAAATGCTCACTCGTCGAAAGACCTTCGGTTGTATCGAATTCTGAACTTTAACTACACCACTGTCATTGACCGGCTGTTTGGGTATCTGAAAGGAGAAAATTTTGCGCCGCAGACAAGCATACCCGTTATCCACATCCATGGAACCCATTCCGGAGGGATGATTCTCGGGGTAGACAACGCCGACCAGGTGGCAAATTCAACTCTCTTTACAAATGCCCGCCAGCAACGCATGGTTGTCAAGCCTCTCCTGAACCAGCAATCTGGTTATGGCCATGATGAGGAAGCGCTTAGTATTCTTGAAAGCAGCGGCACAATCTGCATCTTCGGCATGTCCCTGGGAGAAACCGACGCCACCTGGTGGGTCCGTATCGGCCGGTGGCTGAGGGCGGATTCGTCCCATCATCTTTTGATTTTCTCACGCGGAAGCAATTTGGATTCGTTCTTCCCGGAGGACATCCTGGATTATCAGGACAACATTCGGGATTTGTTTTTCTCCAGGGCAAAGATTCCCCCAGAACACTACTCCTTCTTCCAGGACCGCGTACACATTGCAATCACCTCCAATATTTTCAAGCTGGAGCCCGTAATGAAGGCTCCCCCCGCCAAAGCTCCCCTTCCGCCAGGCTTCATTCACGTTTCCCTTCCTACAACCATCCCATCGAAAGGAGCGCCTCTATGACCCATTCCCTGAAAACCGTCACCCACGCCCAGAACATCCGCTACGACAAGGCCGCCGAGGCCCTCTACATCATTGACCAGAGTCTCCTGCCCAATGAGGAGCGGGAAATCCGCCTCCAAACCGCGGAGGAAATGGTGGAGGCCATCCGGGCCCTTCGGGTCCGGGGCGCGCCCGCCATCGGTATCTGCGCCGCCTACTGTCTCTATGTTCTGGCCCGATCCATCGACGCGCCGGACCCCACCGCTTTCCAAGCCCGCCTCCAGGCGTACTCCGCCCAGCTCAGCGCCTCCCGCCCCACAGCGGTGAACCTCAGCTGGGCCCTGGGGGAGATGGAGCAAACCGCCGCCGCCCATCTGGCGGACCCCCGTCCCGTCCTGCTGGAGGCCCTGTACCAAAGGGCGGTGGACATCCACCAGGACGACATCGCCAAATGCCAGGCCATCTCCGAATACGGCCTCAGCCTCTTGAAGGAGGGCGACGGCGTACTCACCCACTGCAACGCCGGCCCCCTGGCCACCTCCCGCTACGGCACCGCCCAGGGGCCCTTTCTCCTGGCGGCGGAGCGGGGCATACACCTCCACGTCTATGCCGACGAAACCCGTCCCCTCCTCCAGGGAGCCCGCCTCACCAGCTATGAGCTCCACCGGGCCGGAGTGGACGTGACCTTAATCTGCGACAACATGGCCTCCATGGTCATGAAAAACGGCTGGGTCCAGGCCTGCTTCGTGGGCTGTGACCGGGTGGCCGCCAACGGAGACACGGCCAACAAAATTGGAACCAACGGCGTGGCCATCCTGGCCAAGCACTACGGCATCCCCGTCTACGTCCTGGGCCCCACCAGCACCATTGACTTAAGCTGCCCCGACGGGGACCACATTCCCATTGAGCTCCGGGACCCGGAGGAAATCAAGACCCTCTGGTACAAAAAGCCCATGGCTCTGCCGGGTGTCAAGTGCTACAACCCCTCCTTCGACGTGACGGACCACCACCTCATCGCCGGCATTGTCACAGAAAAGGGCATCTGCCGTCCCCCCTATACCGAGAGCCTGGCGGCCCTCTTCCGTTGAGGGGAGGCGGCGGCCATGGTTCAAATCTACGGCACCCTGGGACCCGCCTGCTCCGATACCAAAACGCTGGAGGCCCTCTTTCAGGCCGGGATGACCGGCGTGCGGCTGAACCTCTCCCACGTGGGTCTCGATGGCGCGGAGGAGCAAATCGAGCATCTCCACGCCGCCGCCCGGAGCTGCGGCGTCACCTCCCAGCTCCTCATTGACCTGCAGGGCCCGGAGCTCCGGGTGGGCGCGCTTCCAGCCCCCTTGGAGCTGGCGGACGGAGCCTCTGTCCGCCTGGGAAGGGACATCCCCCTGCCCGCCGCCGTCCTGCCGCATTTAGCTCCCGGGCAGATGGTGCTGCTGGACGACGGGAAGCTCCTCCTCCAGGTCACGGAGACGCTGCCGGACGGGGCCCGGGCCCGGGTGGAACGGGGCGGCGTGCTGCAAAGCCGGAAAAGCGCCGCTCTCCCCGGTGTGGACATCCATCTCCCCGCCATGACGGACAACGACCTGGAAAATCTCCGCGCCGCGAAGGACTATGGCGTCACGGGGGTCATGCAGCCCTTTGTCCGGGGCCGGGAGGATCTGGAGACCGTCCGGGGAGCCCTGAACGCCGCCGGGGGACCGGGCATCCGGCTCTTCGCCAAGATTGAAAACCGGGAAGGCGTGGAAAAGCTGGCGGAGCTGCTTTTCGCAGCGGACGAAATCGTCATCGCCCGGGGAGACCTGGGAAATTCCGGCCCCCTCTGGGAGCTCCCGGCCCTGCAAAAGCGCATCGCCGCCACCTGCCGGGAGGCGGGGCAGCCCTTCATGGTGGTAACCCAGATGCTGGCCTCCATGGAGCAGCATCCCGTCCCCACCCGGGCGGAGGTCAGCGACATCTTCAACGCCGTGCTGGACGGCGCAGCCTCCGTCATGGTCACCGGGGAGACCGCCGTGGGGAAGCACCCAGTGGAGGCCATGCAGTATCTGGTCCATACGGTCCATGAGGCGGAGCGCTATCTGCAAGCCCCATGAGCCTGCCAAAAAGCGCCCGACAATTCGTCGGGCGCTTTCCTATAAAGTTACGCACAATCCGCCATATTCTCGGCTTTCCCCGCCGCTTAGTGGCATAGACTATCATCCGCAGTCGATATCATCCGCTTCAAAGCTTTGGTAGTAGGACATAAAAGCTTCCACCAGTTCTCCCTGCGGTCGAAGCAGCTCCGTATTTCGCCCTTTCAAATTTTGTCATCGCCAGCACTATATTTCCGCTCATACAGCGGCCTCCCCCGGTCATAGGGCTGGGGACGATAGGTGACGGAGGAAATCCTTCGTCCCGAAACTCCGTATTTCGGATGGGACCCAAAGAGGTCGATATACCCTTCCAAATCGTCCCGCTCCTCCGCCATGGCCTCCAGCACCCGTGCCGCCGCCCGGGCGTCGTCAATGGCCCGGTGGCTGTTCACCGCCTTGTTCTCCAGCTGATAGGCGGCGATGGCGTTTTCCAGCTTGTGGGGGTAGTCCCGCCGGTCCCGGTACACCGTCAGCGCGTCCAAAAACCGGGGCTTTTTCAGTATCTCCGCCAATCCCCAGGGTCGAAGCAGGCCATAGAGAAAATTCAGGTCAAACTGGGCGTTGTAGGCCACAAGCAGCGGCCGCTCCGCCCCCTCCAGAAGGTCCGCGAAGGCCCGGGCGGCCTCTTCGTCTCCCACGCCCTCGGTCTCCAGTTGCTCCTCCGTGATGCCGGTCAGGTTTGTAATAAACGGGTCCAGCCGCCGCCCCTCCGGCAGACGGATGAAGAGGTCCATGCCTCCGGTTTCCGCGCCATTCTCCAGGGTTACCGCGCCGATTTCGATAATCCGGTCCTTTTCATAATCAACACCGGTGGTCTCCGTATCAAAAATCACCATCCGGTCAAACCGCTCCCATAGTCTCATGCCGCGTCCTCCTCCAGCCGGCTCTCCCCGGTGGCGTAGTCGATGACCACCCCGGGCTGGACGTTGTAGGCAAAGATATTGAAGCACACGCCGTCCCCGGCGTCCTCCACGGAATAGGCCTCCATCTGCACTCCCCGGGCCACCAGCTCCGTGCCCACAAACACCGGCGTCACCCGGAAGAGCACATGGTTGTCCGTCCGCTGAACATAGTCCGCCACGTCGTTTTCAAAGGGCAGCATGCCGGTGACGTTCAAATACCGCGTGCCGGTGATGAGATTTTTTTCGTTGGCGTTTTCCCCCGCCAGCTGGAAGCCGATGAGGTGGCAGCGGTTGTAAAGGTACTTCCCGTCCACGCAGTCGTACTTGGCGGAGACCCAGCCCGTGGGCTTCACGTTCCCGATGCTCTCCCTCTCCTCCGTGGGCATCAGCTCTGGGCAAATGTTGGCGTAGGCCACGCCGCAGCGGCCCAGGTAGTCCAGCTCGCTGTAATCCTCAAAAGCCTCCAGGGTCATTTCCTCCTTGGTAAAGCCCGGCTGGTTGTCCTCCAGCTCCACATAGGCCGCGCCGCTCCATTCCGGGATGTCCTCCAGCGACACCGGCTCCGGCCGCAGGTACCACTGGACCACCGCGGCGGCCACGCACAGGACCAGCAGCACCGCCGCCTGCTTGGGGGTGAGCTGCTGTTTCGTCTTGCCTCTCCGCTTTGCCATACCCTTCCTCCTTCAAGCGCAATGATTCGACACTCCAAATATAACATCTTTCGCCAGCTTTTTCAACCGATAATCCGTCCGCCCCCGGACATCATCATGCGGGTGCC
>CATOKC010000032.1 GCA_951800675.1 uncultured Oscillibacter sp. | reverse complement strand
AGCTGCGGTGGGGCGGGAAATATGGTGACTTTGTATGCCGGGAGCTGCCTGGAATTTGCCGGCATATGTTTCCTCTGGACGAATCCAGGCAGTATGCTGGCGGCACCGGAGGTGGCGCCTACGGCGCTGTCTGGCACGCCGCAAACCATCCTGATATTTTCCCTAAGTGCTTTGTTATCAACGGCCGGTACGATGCCGCAGCCATGTGCGAGGCGGCCGCCGCCGGCGCTCAGATCCCCCGCCTGAGCATCCCCAATCTGGAGGCTGTTTTTGGCAGCTTAGACAGCGTCCGCGGAAGCGGGCTGGATATACTGCATCCAGGAAATCCAGCGCCCAAGGCCATTTTCTTGGGCTGCACCGAGGATTTCGATGCCGTGGATGCCAGCGCTTCTTTTGCCCGCCAGCTTAAAACCGCTGTGCATGTTGGGAAGACGGAAGAAGCAGTATTCGCCGCCGGTCTCCGATTTTTGTGTGAAACGTAATGGACCAAAATTTGCGCACTGAGACATAAATCGTTGGATACGGCAGACCGGTCATAAACAAGGAGTAAAACGATGTCCTTACTTACATACACTTTTGAAAGTCAGTATCTGAATGGAAACACACAGGTTTCCGTCATTTTGCCGGATAAACCTCGAGACGTATCTCCCGAAACGTTCTACCGCGGCGGTAAGCGGTACAAGGTCCTGTGGCTGCTCCATGGCACCTGCGGCGATAACAATGATTGGATTCGAAGGACAAATATCGAGCTCTATGCCGCCGAGAAGAACTTGGCTGTCATTATGCCCTCCGCTTTGAACTCCAATTACTCCAACTGGGAAGAAACCATGCTGGGATACAATATGTATGACTATCTGACAGAAGAGCTGATGCCCTTGATCTACGGCTGGTTTCCTGTTTCTGACAAACGAAACGACAATTTCATCGCAGGCCTGAGTATGGGCGGCCGGGGCGCTATTAAATATGCAGTGAACCACCCCGAGCGATTTGCCGCCGCCGCTGTTCTGTCCGCCGTTCCTGTCGAGCTGTCCAGAATGCGTTGTGGAGATCCGAATATTCTGCTGGACCTGGACAATCCCCGCACCATGACTACGCTGAAAAATGCCGGCGGCTTTGAAGCTTTTGTCCACTCCAATGAGAATGTGTGGGCAATATTGGATGAAAAAGTCAACACCAGGGAACTTCCCAGGCTGATGTTTGCCTGTGGTGAAGACGATGCGGTATTGTATGGACTGTTCTGCGATTTTCAAAAGCACGCCCAGGAAATCGGTTTGAAGGCCCATTGGTATTCTCTCCCCGGTTACGGGCACGAATGGCGCTTCTGGGATCTGGGCATTCAGGAGGCGATCCGCTTCTTTGGTTTGGATAAAGAATGCGGCGGCCATTACTAAACGGAAGGATCAAATGATATGGAAGAATTTATTCTGCGTCCAGGTACTCCTGATGACGGCAACCGGGACTATCTCCCGGAGAAAATCAAAGGGAGCGACATTGTCGTCAACGAAAATGGAAACAACTCACAGCCCTACCCCCAACGACTGTTGGAATTTCATGACGCGCTAACGCCCGATGGAAAGCAGGACACCTGGTATGAGTATGTCCCATCGTGCTATGACCCTTCCAGAAAAACGCCTCTGGTACTATCCATGCACGGTGGAATGATGACTGGATGGGGCCAGGCCATTTACACTTCCTGGACAATGGTGGCCGAGTTAAATAATTTCATCGTTGCTTTCCCGGACGCATCTGAAAAGCGAGTATGGTGTGTGGAATGGGGGCAATGGCGTTTTGACGATGCCCAAGGCGTCAAGGAGCCTCTCCCCCCTGAAGCCTCAAATGCCCCCGCGGATATTATGGATAACCATGATGTCAGGCTGGTTCTGGGGCTGATTGAACGTATGAAAGAAAAATATAATATCGACGAAGAGCGCATCTATATGCAGGGTATGTCCATGGGCAACCTGATGACCGCACTCTTCTCCCGGAATTTTGGCAGCCTTCTCGCCGGAGCAGCCGGTTCCGGCTGCTCCACCTTTACTAATCTACTATTCTCTCCTGAAGGAGTGATCAAAAACAAAAGCGGCCATCTGCCTGTGTGGCAGTCCCGTCCGGAGAACAACGACATACCTCCGAACAAGTCCGATTCTCTGTATGTCAATAAGTACAACCGCTACTACTGGATGAAGCTGAACGGCTGCGCGCCCATTCCGCAAATACGCATCGTAGGTGAGGATAATTTTGCCTTTTATCACGGAGAAAAGGCGGATATGGTCTATCTGGACATTAAAAACCGTGACCATGGACAAACGCTGGACGATGCCGCTCTTGTATGGAACTATTTGTTCTCTGGAGCCCGTCGAAAGGCGGATGGAACGATCACCTGCGAGCAGAGCATCCTGCCCCGCAAGGGCGATGACTTTGCTTTTGCCGTGGCAGACGGCTGCCGCAGCGCCTGGACCGGCAACGCGGTCCACCCTCTGACTGCCGAGGTCCGCAAGTGGCAGAAGCTCAAATACCATGGCCTGAACGGCGGCCAGAAGGTTCGCGGAGAATATCGGATGGTCCCCTTGTCCCTGCTGGCCCAGATATTCCGCGCCGAACTCTCCTATTCCGATGATTCTCTCACCGCGAGAATGGCGCTGCGTGACGGAAGGACCCTTCAATTTGCTCGCGGCAGCATTGGCTGTGTAATTGACGGTCAGCTGCGCAGTATGTATTGTGAAGCGCTTCACAGGGAGAACCAGCTTCTGGTAAGTGTGGAGTGGTTCTGCCGCTATCTGATGAATCTGACCGTAACAGAATGTGACGGTGTGGTGTACGTCACCGATCACTTTGCAGAGTTGTCTGCCAACATGGCCAGCTTGATTCGAGATCTGCTGGCCGGCCAGGGCGTACTGGCCGATTATGACAGGTTGACGCTGGGTTGAGGAGGATACTTTATGGATGGAACTGTAATTCTTCGGGCGGGTACGCCCAACGATGAAAACCGCGACTACCTCCCGGAAGCCATTAAGGGCAGCGATATGGTAGTCAACGAAAACGGAAACAATTCGCAGCCTTATCCCCAGCGGCTGCAGGAGCATACCGGCGTGCTGACAGACGACGGGCTGATGGACCGCTGGTATGAATACGTCCCCGCGAGCTATGACGGAAGCAGGAAGGTCCCCCTGGTCGTGGGGATCCACGGCGGCCTTATGACCGGGTGGGGACATGCCATCTACACCTCTTGGACGATGCTTGCCGATCGGGAGGGATTTATCTGCGTATTCCCCGATGCCCATCAGGCCCGCATCTGGCAGGTCGAGGGAATGTTTGACCGCGGTAAGAAGCCGTCTTTCTTCGACGATATGGACTTGGCCGCTGTGCCGGAAGACTATCATGAAAATCATGATTTAAACTATGTAAAGGCCCTGATCACCGAACTGCAGCGCAAATATAACATTGATGAGGGCCGGATCTTTATGCAGGGCATGTCCGCGGGCAACCTGATGACCGCACAGTTCTGCCGGTATTACGGTAACATTTTGGCGGGAGCGGCTGGTTCCGGCGGACCTACTCAATTAGATATGCTGTTCACAGACAGCGGCGAGGTCAAAAATACCGCCGGCCATCTGCCTGTGTGGCAGGCCCGTCCTGAAACCAATGGAACACCTCCTGGACGGCCCTATGACGAACCTCTGCTGAACCGGTTCAACCGTTTCTACTGGATGCATTTGAATGAATGCGATCCTCTTCCTCAGATCCAGATCGTGGGGGAGCATAATTTGGCATTCTACACTGGCAAAAAATGTGATGTCGTCTACCACGATATCAAAAACCGTGACCATGGTCAGACGCTGGATGAAACTTTCCTCTACTGGGACTACTTCTTTTCCGGTCTTCGCAGGAACCCCGACGGCTCTGTCACAAAGTCTGAAACGCCGCTGCCGAGAACCGGAGATGCCTTTGCCATCGCGCTCACCGGCGGCGCAGACAAAGCCTGGTTTGGCAACAAAATCGTCTCCATGTCCACGAAAGCTGTAAAATGGCAGAAGCTCAAATATCACGGGTTAAACGGCGGGACCAAGGTCCGGGGCGAATATATCTGCGTTCCGCTGCGCTTTCTGGCGCAAGTTTGCGGCGCGGAATATCTCCCCGGCGATGATACCCTTACCGCAAAATTGGTCCTAAAAGACGGAAGAGTACTGCAGTTCGCCCGGGGCAGCATCGGCTGCGTGATCGACCGTGATATCCGCAGTATGTACTGTGAAGCGCTCCACAGAGACGGAGAACTGCTGGTAAGCGTCGAGTGGTTCTGTCAGTACCTCCTGAATTTGCAGGTTTCGCACTGCGACGGGGTGATCTATATCACCGATCACTTTGCCGCGCTTTCTGCCAACATGGCAGACGTCATCCGGGAACTGCTTTTTGGAAAGTTGTTTCCAGAAAACTTTCGATACATGGAATATCAGGAGATTTAATATGATCAGGGGATACCCCGGATAAGGAAAGGGCGAAAGAAATGGACTTTACCAAACTTACCGGTTATTTAAACACCCTGGAGGAAAAATACAGCGTCCACGGTTTGGATATTAAAATCACGAAGGAACACGATACGGTCTACCGGTACATGACCGGCCACAGTGATCACGATGGCAAAGTGCCCGTATCCGAAGGAGACCTGTATGATATTTTCTCCTGTACCAAGGTCATTACCATGACCGGTGTGATGCAGCTCGTTGAACAGGGTAAAATTGATCTGTTCGCTCCGCTGGAAACATATCTGCCGGAATTTGCTTCCATGCAGTACGCATCCGACTTTAAAGTGGGGCAGTTTCCTTTCTCCTGGCCCACCGAGGAATCTGCTCTGCTGCCTGCCCAAAACAAAATACATATTCATCAGCTGATGAGCATGACGTCAGGCATGAGCTATGATGTGGCGGCAAAGCCCATTCGCGAGGTCGTCAACGCCACCAACGGCGAAGCGAATACACGGCAGATTGTTGCCGCCATGGCAAAGATGCCGCTGCTGTTTGAACCAGGCACCCACTATTCTTATGCGCTAGGCCATGACGTGCTGGCGGCGGTAATTGAAGTAGTCACTGGCATGACCTTTGGCGAATATATGAAAAAGAACGTGTTTGTACCGTTGGGAATCACCGAAATGTATTATCAGATCCCCGAAAGTGAAAAGCACCGTCTATCCGCCCAATACGCGAAGGACTGGAACACCGGCGAGATCAAACCGGACAAGAGCATGATCTACCGCATTACCAGAAATTACGAAAGCGGCGGCGCCGGACTGGCTGCTACGGTAAATGAATACAGCAAGGTGATCGAAGCTTTGGCCAACGGCGGCACAGGCTCCAACGGCAGCCAGATCCTAACGCCAAACGCCATTTCCACCATGAGCCGCAATTGGCTTACGGATGTGCAGATGTCCGATTTCTCCAGAACCGGCAAGGCGGGATATGGCTATGGCCTGGGAGTACGCACGCTGATCGACGGTACCAAATCGAAAAGTCCCGTAGGCGAATTTGGCTGGGACGGAGCCGCTGGCGCGTTTTCACTGGTCGATCCTGTGAACCATGTGAGTATTTTTTATACCCACGAGATATTAGGTATGATGGAAGCCTACAGTGAGATCCATCCTACAATACGGGATATGGCTTACGAGGCCATGGAGCTGTAGATCATGGGAATTTTTCGTTTCAATTACCGCAGTGAGATCTTAGGCCGGTATACCGATATAACGGTGGCCCTTCCCACGGACAGTTACCGGTGTCCGCCCAGCAGCAGAACGGAAAATCGAACGAACCGCACTCCGGAGGCCCCCAATACGCCTCGTTATCAACCTGGTATGAAATTTCAAACGGTATATCTGATCCACGGCGGCGGCGATGATGATACCTTGACCTACCGTTACAGCAATGTGGAAGAGGCCGCGCAGCGGAATCACGTGATGCTGGTCACACCCAATATCGCCAATTCCTTCGGCTATGACGCCAAGTACGCCATCCCATACATGTCTTTTATCACAGAGGAGCTGCCCACGGTGATCCAGTCCTTATTTGCCTCCAGCCCTGCACGGGAGGACAATTTCATCATGGGCTACGCCATGGGCGGCAATGTGGCGCTGGGATGCGCCATAAACAGGCCGGACCGCTATGCCGCCTGTCTGGATATCTCCGGCGGGATCGGCATGACCATGCGCACGGACACTTTGATGCAGGAACTGCGCGGCGATCATTTCCGAAACCTGTTCCCCTTGTACAACACAACTTTCGGCTCTGCTGAGGAAATTCCCGGCAGTCCCGCCGACCTCCCGTTCCAGATAAAATATCACCGCGATGCCGGTGACCCGGAATGCAAATTTATTTTGGTCTGCGGCAGCGAGGAATTTATCCGCCGCCGGGTGGAGGATGACGCCGCCGCCATGCAGGCGATGGATATGGATGTTACTTATCTCTGCGCGGAGGAATACGACCATGATTTCAAGCTGTGGGACCGGTATCTGCAGCTGGGGCTGGACTGGCTCCTGCCCCTCAAGCGCAGGGCTATTTATCCCAAATAAGGAGGAATCAGCATGGCAAATTTCAGATTATATTACTATTCCGAGGTTTTAAAAATGAAGGCCGGCGTAAACGTGATCCTGCCGGAAAGCACATGGGGCACCTCGCTGGCCAGCCGTCCCCGCGACTATCGCTATCCTGTACTGTGGCTCCAGTCCGGCGGCGGCTTTGACTATACGGACTGGCAGCGCTACACCTCGTTGGAGCTGTACGCTTCCGAGGTTGGTATCGCCGTGGTCTGCTCGGGCACCTATTGCTCCGGCTACATGGACACTGTCCACGGTGATTTCAAGTATTTTTCTCAGCTGTCCATTGAAACCCCCAAGGTGGTGCGCCACTTGTTCCCTCTGTCCGAAAAACCGGAAGACAACTTTCTCGCAGGGTTCTCCATGGGGGGATATGGTTCCCTGAAATGGCTGGTTCGCGATCCTGAGCAGTTCGCCGCCATCGGCCTGTTCTCCGGTCTGAAAAACATGGCGGATCTGCCCATAGATGATGACGCCGCCATGGCAGCCGGCAACGAGGAGTTCTACATGTTCCGCTCCGCCTTTGGCAAGCAGTCCTATATCGTAAACACCGAAAACGACATCTGCTATATGATCAACAAGCAGATGGCTGCAGGCAAGAAATTCCCGCGCGCTTACATGGCTACCGGAGTCGAAGATGCCCATTATGAGGACAACCGGCTCTTCATGGACAAGTACGCTTCTCAGGGCCTGAATATTTACCGGGTCATCGATCACGGCTATCACAACTGGGAATATTGCGATAAGCATGTCAAAAAATATCTGGATTGGCTGGCGGCCGAAGGAATGCTCAAAAACACCTTCGTGCGGGCCTCTGAGTAAGGAGGGCTGGGATCATGGCATCCATTGAAATGAATATGCTTTCCGTCATCACCTGCGGCTCTATTTCTATTCGTGTATTTTGTCCCGGCATGAGTAAATTGGCCCTTGACGATACATCTCATCAAACAAAATATCCTGTGCTGTGGCTGCTGCACGCCGATGGCGGCGCAGCTCTCGATTGGCTTCAAACCCCCGCCGAACGGATTGCGGAAAAATACGGTATCTTTTTGATCGCTCCGGATCAGCATCACGCTATGGGTACCGACATGAAATTCGGTCCGCGATACGAATACTTTCTGAACAACGAACTGACGGGTATTTGCCGCAACTGCCTCCCTATTTCAGAAGATCCCGCCGAAAACTGGATCGGCGGTACAGGAACCGGCGCTTACGGCGCGGTAAAAATGGCGCTGAAGCACCCGGAAACCTTCTCCAAGGCCATTGCCATCAACGGGATCCTGGATATGGAGAACCTGATCGCCAAGGCCGCGGCCGGTGAAGATACCGGTACGCCTCACACCAGAGATTCTCTGGAGGCCGTGTTCGGAGATCTGACCCGGTTTCATGGAAGCTGCAACGATCTGTTTGCCCTGCCTAAGCCAGCAAACAGCGCTTTCTATTTTACCTGGGAAGCCGGTTCCCCGGTGCAGGCCGAAAATGAGCGGATAGCTTCCATACTGAGCGCTGAAACGATGCAGCTGGAAGCGGATGCCGATCTTGACTCCTGCCAGGTCAGTCTGCCCGCCGCCGTCCGCTGGCTGCTGAAGCCGTAAAGGGCCGTTTCCATCACAAAGAACGAATCGGTGATCTGAACTTCTGAAAGGATAGTATATGGCGAAAATACATTTGCTTCCCGGTGAATTGAATGACGAAAACCGGGACTACCTTCCCCAGGCCATCAAGGGAAGCTCCATGGTAGTCAACGAGAACGGCAACAACTCCCACGTATATCCCAAAAATCTGAAGGAATACTGCGGCGATCTTCTGGGGGACGGCATCACGGACACCTGGTATGTCTATGTGCCGGACAGCTATGATCCCAACAAAAAAGCTCCCCTGGTTTTCTCTATGCATGGCGGATTGATGACCGGCTGGGGCCAGTGCATCTATACCAGTTGGAGCCATGTGGCTGATAAAGAGGGTTTCCTGTGCGTATTCCCCAATGCCAGCAGCAAGGGAATGTGGATGATCGAATGCGATCCGGATATGGTGGATGAAATCTGTGACCCCGCTGGTCAGGACGCCCCCGCACTGAACCGCCCTATCGGACGGGTCCAGGATTTTCACGATGTCCGTCTGGTGCTGGCGCTGCTGGAAAAAATGAAGCAGGACTACAACATTGACGCAGGCCGGGTTTACATTCAGGGCATGAGCATGGGCAATGCCATGACCAGTCAGGTCGCCCGGTATATAGGCCGTCATTTTGCTGCCGCCGCCGGTTCCGGCTGCCCCAGTAACTGCAAGCTGCTGTTTACTGCTGACGGAGACCTAATCAACGAAAGCGGTCCGCTGGATGTGTGGTCCTCCCGATTGGAGCACGACAGGACACCGCCGCATTATGGCGAAGATGACCGCGCCGTCATCACTGGCAATCTGAATTACTGGCGGCGTTTGAATGATGCCATGGGACTTCCGGAGGTATCTATTCGGGGAGATAAGAACTTCCTGTTTTATCGGGGCCGCGTTGGCAATGTGATGCTGATGGACGTATTCAACCGGGACCATGGTCAGACCTTTGATGATGCCCAGCTGGTTTGGGACTACCTGTTTTCCGGGGTCTACCGGGATGAGACGGGAAAACTGTGCCATGTGCCTACGCGAAAAAGCTTTCACAAGGACGAACACGCGCTGCTGCTTTCTGAGGGGGCCTCAAAAGCATTGGCGGGCGGACAGCTAACAGAGCTTGATGGCACCTGCTTCCGCCGGGAGAAAATCAAGTATCACGGCCTGAACGGGGAACATATCGTTCGGGGAAGCTACCTGTACGCTCCCGTAGCATTTTTAACAAAGATGTTTAATGGCGTCATCCTCCGGGACGGCGATACCGCAGAGATCAGACTGCCGGATGGCAGAGAGTTGACCTTTGCGCACGGGTGTATCGGCTGTACCATCGACAATTGTGTGGAATCCATGCTCTGTGAAGCAGTTACGCAGGACGGAAAGCTCTATGTGCCTGCCGGATGGTTCTGTTCGGCGCTGTATAACTGGCATGTTTCGGATCATGGCGACTGCACCTATGCCGCCAGCCATGCCTCCCGCCTTTCCAGGTATGCCGCGTGGCTGCTGTCGGATATTCTCCACGATACGCAGGCACGGCAGAGAGGAATGAAACCATAACTACGGAGGTATCCGCCTTGCTTCGACCAGATAAGCCATTGGGAAAGATCCTCAGCGCCGTCTTGGATCAATTGATCCTAAATATGTTGTTTTTGTTATGCTCGATGCCAATCATTACCCTTGGCGCTGCCGCCATTTCCCTTTATGAGCAGGAGTACGCCATATGGGAGTCACGGGATACGCAATTGATCCGCGGCTATCTGAGGGGACTGCTTCGGAATTTTGTGAAAGGTTTGGCTTTGCTGGGGATCGGTATCGTAATGGCGGCAACCGGTCTGGGAATTTGGAGCTCTCTTATCCTGATCGGACTTCCGGTCAAACCGGCAGCGTTCGTGATTGCTTGGATCATAGGAGGTGTCTTCCTGTGGTTTTTAGGGCTTACCGGCCGTTATGAACAAAAAATCGGGATCTCTTTCCGCAACGCCTATATTCTGGCCATTCAAGAGCTGCCTGTAACGCTGGCGCTGGCGCTGATCAATCTGGGATATCCGGCACTGTTCCTGATAATCCCCGAAGCGCTGCTGTCCGGATACCTGTTTTGTCTGCTGTTCTTCTTTTATGCCACAGCGGCTTGCCTGTCCGCCGGACTGCTGCTGCACACTCTGAAGAAATCGCAAGCATAGGGCATGTTTTAGCTGTTGAGCGTAAGATCCGCAGATGTGGAAATGAAATCATGCAAGCATCACCATGTTGATTTGGGGTGTATCACCTAATTTATTTTAGAGAGGAAACAAATATGGGTCTAAGGTTAATTGCAGGAAGCCCTAACGACGCCAACCGGGACTACGTCCCCGTGGGTATCAAGGGCACCGACATGACGGTCAACGAAAACGGCAACAACTCCCAGGTCTATCCCGCAAGGCTCCAGGAATACACGGGCGTTCTGGCGGACGGCCTGACGGATACCTGGTATGAATATGTGCCGGAAAGCTATGACGGAAGCAAAAAAGTCCCCCTGGTTGTCAGCAACCACGGCGGACAGATGAACGGCTGGGCCCAGGCTGTCTACAGCTCCTGGACGATGCTGGCGGAGAAAGAGGGCTTCATCTGTGTATTCCCGAACGCCCACTCTCTGATGATGTGGACCATCCAAGGTATGGCGGACAAGGTTCGCGCAAACCCCAGTTTGGTCCTGCCCATCCCGATGGACCCTGATGATTTTCATGACAATCATGACCTGAACTTTGTGCGGGCTTTGATCGGTCAGATGCAGGAGAAGTACAATATCGATGCCGGACGTATCTACATGCAGGGCATGTCCATGGGACATATGATGACCGACCAGTTTGCGCGGTATTATGGAGACATTTTGGCTGGCGCGGCAGGCTCTGGCTCCTCCGCTTTCGCTTCCCAGCTGTACACTGCCGATGGTTCGATCCGCAACTGGGGCGGCCCCGTCCCCACTTGGATCTCTCACCCGGAAAAGAACGGAATGGACGGCCCCATGGGAGATGAGGACGCCGCCCAGCGGACCGGCCGGAACTACTGGACCAAGGTCAACGGTATTCACGGCAGGCCGCGGATCCGAATTGTCGGCGAGGACAATTTTGCTTTCTATACCGGGGACGGAGCCGACATGGTCTATCTGGATATCAAAAACCGGGATCACGGACAGGCACTGGACGAAGCCTTTTACTGCTGGAATTACATGTTCTCCGGCGTACATCGGGAACCGGACGGCACCCTGGTAAAGGACGGTCCCATTTGGAAACCGGCGGGTGACAAATTCTCTCTGTCTTTGACCCATGGATGCCGCAGCGCCTGGCTCCACAACGAGGTCGTCCAGATGCCCACCGCTCCCGTCCTATGGCAAAAGCTGAAATATCATGGCCTGGAGGGCGGTCAAATGGTGCGGGGCGAATATCTGTGTGTCAGCCTGCGGTTCTTGGCCCACGTATTCGGCGCGGAATATACCGTTGATGAGGCAGGGCTGGAAGCTTCTGTCAAACTTTCTGACGGGAGAGTTGCCAAATTTTCCAGAGGCGTCATCGGCTGTCTGGTAGATGATAACTTGTACGCCATGTACTGTGAGACGCTCCACCGTGACGGAGAGCTGCTGGTCAGTATCGAGTGGTTCTGCCGTTTTTTGTTCGACCTGAACGTATCCATCTGTAACGATGTGGTGTATGTCACGGATCATTTTGCGGAGCTGTCTGCCTTCATGGCTCAATTGATTAAGGATGAACTGAAATAAATGGCAAGAAGTCGAGTTGACCTGACAGAGGGCCCCATTTTCTCCAGACTTTTGACCTTCGCTATGCCCATTTTTCTCGGCACAGTTGTGAACCAGCTATATAATGTGGCGGACTCCATGATCGTGGGACATTTTGTGAGTAAGGACGCACTGGCGGCTGTGTCTGCCGGAGCGCCTGTTATGAGCATTATTATGCTGTTCTTTGTCGGGATGTCTTCCGGTACCAGCGTAGTGGTCGCCCAGCGGTTTGGCGCCGGAAACAGGCAGGCCCTGCAAAGGGCGGTTGGGACCGTTGCCTTTTTGACCCTGGCCGGGTCCGTCTGTCTGACAGTTTTCGGGCTGATCGTGTGCAGGCCGCTGCTGAAAATGCTTGGTACACCGGAAAGAATTCTGAACGATACCTTTTACTACCTCATTGTGATTTTCGTCTGCACCACCGGAAACATGGTGTACCAAATGGGCAGCGGCGTCTTGCAGGGTATGGGGGACAGCACCTGGCCCTTTTTATTTCTGCTGGGCTGCTCAATTTTGAACGTTGCTCTGGACCTGACGGCCGTACTGGTATTTCATTTAGGCGTGACCGGCGTTGCTGTTGCCACGGGTATTTCACAGTTGGTATCCGGCATAGGCGTGGTCTTCCGTCTAAATCGAGGCGGTTACGGTATATCGCTGTCCCTTCATCAGCTTCGCCCGGACCCGGAAGAAACGCGGCGGATCCTCTCCATCCGACTGCCGGCTGCCATTCAAAATGTGGGCAACACCATTGCGGCCCTGTTCGTCCAATCCTCCGTCAACTTCTTTGGAGCATCGTTCATCGCCGCCAACAGCATCGTGACCAAAGTAGACGATCTGGTCAACATCCCGATTATGGCGCTGTCCACTGCGTTGTGTACTTTTGTGGCTCAGAATATGGGGCAGCTGCGTCTGGAACGCATCCGAAAGGGCACAAATACATGTATTCTCTTCCTGACCGGAGTGGGTGCTGGTTTGTGTATTCTTCTGTTAGCACTGCGCGGACAGTTCCCAAAACTATTTTCTACAGACCAAGAGGTCATCGGATATGCCTCGGAGGGACTTTTCATTATGTCCTTCATGTGTTTGTTTTTTGGCGTGGACAGATGCCTGGTCAATACCATGCGAGGCGCGGGTAAAGCGGTGGTTCCAATGATCACTGCCCAGTTTGGTGCATTTTCCCGCATTCCATTGGCCTATTACCTGGGGGTAAAGGCCAATGACTATCACGGAATTTTCTACGCATTGCTGATCGCGGCGTTCTTACGAATGGCTGCAATTGCAGTATATTTCTACGGCGGCGGTTGGAATCGAGCCGTTGCCGCCTTTGAGAAGAAGCAGCCGGGACAGTCCCGCTAGTCTGATCAGTTTGATGAAAGTTTATAAAAATGATACGCAGCGCTGAACAGGAGGAATCTCATGAGCGATTTTGAAAAAGCATTGGTCCGTGTGCGCCAGGGATGGCTCCAGGGCTATACCGAGCACGATCTGAAGATATTCAAAGGCATCCCTTACGCCGCGCCTCCTGTGGGAGCGCTGCGCTTTTGCCGTCCGCAGGAGCCAGCCAGCTGGCGTGGTATCCGCAGGGCAACGCAATATTCCGCGGCCGCGATCCAGCACGTGATGGATCTGCCGGATCTGCCTGCCAATACCCACGGTGTGCCGCAGGCGCTGGCTCCATCCCAGTACGAAGAAGACTGCCTGTACTTAAATATCTGGACTCCCGCAAAAGCCCCCTCTGATAGACTCCCGGTATTTCTCTGGGTACACGGCGGCGGCATGGTTGCAGGAAGCGGATGTGAGATCGTATGTGATGGTACCGGCTTTGCAGGCCGTCGGGATGTGATCGTTGTTACGATCAACTACCGGCTGAATCTTTTCGGCTTCTTCGCCCATCCGGAGCTGACAGAAGAGGGCGGCGGAAGCTGCGGCAACTATGCCCTGTTCGACATGCGTCAGGCCTGCCGTTGGGTAAAAGAAAATATTTCTCAGTTTGGCGGAGACCCGGAACGAATTACCGTAGCCGGACAGTCCGGCGGCGCGGCGGGCACCGGCGCGCTCCACGCCTCTCCGTTGATGAAGGGCTTGATCCAGCGGGTATCCATTGAGAGCGGACCGGTATATTGGGGATTCATGAAGCCCCAGCCTATGGCCGTCATGGAGCAGCGGGGCATCGAATTTATGAGGCGCGCAGGCTGTCAAAGTATCGCGCAGCTTCGGCAGAAGGATGCCTGGGAGCTATTTGACCTGTATGAGGAGTTTGCTAGTGAAAACGGTGGTATGCCTCATGCTTTTTCCTTCTGCGTTGACGGCGCTTTTCTGCCAAAACCATACGAAGAGATGATAGATAACGGGGAATTTAATGATTTCGATGTGATGATCGGCTCCTGCGCCCAGGAATTCCCGTGTGTCGATGCCGCCTCCTTTACCACGGAAGCGTATCAACAATGGCTGGCAGAGGAATTTCCGGAAAATCTGGAAAATATGCGCCGCTGGTATCCCGCCAGCACCGGGAGTCAAGCCGCTAAACAGGTAAGCACCATTGCCTCCGATATCATGCTGATGGGGTCCATCCGGCTGGCCCAGAAGTGCCGCGACTATGGGCACAGGGCCTATGTATGGCTCATGTCCAAGGAAAATGAAACCCCGCGCGGACATGCAGAAGGCTGTCCCCATTGCGGCGAAATGCCTTATGTCTTCGGCACCGTGGACAGAGGAGAGCGCAGTCCCTTTTTTGAATATATCTGGCAAAAGGAAGACTATGCGTTTATGGAGCTGATCCAAGGCTACTGGCGCAGCTATGCCGCCACAGGCGATCCCAACGGAGGCAGCCGCCCGGAGTGGAAAACTTACCGCAGTGATTTTGATGTTGATCTTCTGTGCAATCAAACCCATATGCTTCCATCGGATCAGATGGAGAAATACCACTACTTTATGGAGAAGCTTATGCGCAGCAGCTACGCTGTGGGCATTCGCTGCCTGCCCCGATTCACACCCAAAGAAGGAAAGGAATAAGCACAATGGCAAAATGGATCCCCTCCTGGCGCTATGTGCCGGTCAACTACAACCATGACCTCGGCGTATTAGAAAACATCACGCAAACATGTGTATTTACCAACAACATTGGAGGTGAAAAGCTCCGCCTGCGGTTCAATAATCTCTACAATACTGTGCCAATGGTCATTGACCATGCGGCAGTTGCCCTGCATAACCGGGTCACGGGTGCAGTCTCTTCACGGGTCGCAGTCACCATGGGCGGTCAGGAAAAGATCGTTGTGCCCGCCGGCTCCCGGCCATACTCGGATGAGATATCCATGACCGTCACTCCCCAGGATGACTTCCTTGTGTATCTGTATTTTGGAGAAAAAACCGTTTTACGGTGCGTCTGCACCACCGTGGCCGGCATCGGCTGGCAAAGCGTTCATCAGACCGGAAATTTCTACAAAACCAATGGCCTTGGATTTACCGTCAAGTCCCAGCTGGTACCGTCTCTAGCCAACGATCCGTATCCTCCTCAGTTTGCGGCAGGCTTGTGTGAAATTTCAGTTTTGGCCGCGGACGATGTGAAACTGATCGCTCTGTTTGGCGACTCTATTACCCATATGTCTTACTTTATGGACCCCTTTCTGGAGCAGCTCTATGCCCGCTTTCCCGGCCAATACGCTGTGATGAATGCAGGGATCGCCGGAAACCGTGTTCAGAAGTCATTTCCAAAATGCGAAGGTTTCCCGGGCGGGGGACATCAGTTCGGCATTGCAGGCAAGGACCGGTTTTATGCGGATGTCTATGACGGAGCCAACCCGGATATTGTATTTGTGATGGAGGGCGTAAACGACTGTTCCCACAGCCTGTGCTTCTCTGAACCGAATGTTCCAAGCTGTCAGGATATTTTTGACGCGCTGGCCGATATTGTCAGACAAGCCCACGCTCAGGGCAGCAAGGTCTATCTTTCAACCATTTCTCCCTTTGGCGCCTTCGCCGGCAGCTGGCGAGCCGCGGCGGAAAAGCTCCGCTGCGGCTTAAATACATTGCTGCTCCAATCTCATATTGCGGAAGGGGTCGTGGATGTGGATGCCGTACTCCGAGACCCTATGGATCCCCATATTATGCAGGAAGGACTGCATTTGGGTGACGGCGTGCATCCTAATTGGCATGGCGGCAGGCGCATGGCCCAGGCGCTGATGCACACGCTTTTTGATACATAAGAACAAGCTGCGGACACCCGTTGCCGCTTCATGTGATCCGTCATAAAAATCTCTTTCGCTTTTTCATGACATCTTGCGGTAGTGTGATATAATGAAGGTATCTTTGACCGGCCGATGACCAGCTTCACGAAAAAATCTTTGAATAAACAAAAGATAAAGGAGAATGTTAATGGGAAAACGATTTGACTCGCTGGTATTTCCCGGCGGAAAAAGCAAGGCCTGCACCTTCAGCTATGACGACGGCGTGGTACAGGACCGCCGTCTTTCTCCGCTTCTTCGGGAACGGGGCATCAAATGTTCTTTTAACCTGAGCTCCGGCCTCCTTGGGCACCCAGACATAGGCGGTTTCCCTGGCAAGCCTGATCTGGATATTTCCAAGGTCAAGTCCGAAGAAGTAGTACAGTTGTATTCTGGACACGAAATTGCTGGTCACGGTCTCTATCATTCCTCATTGGATACCATCGGAAGCCCTTTGGCCGCCTATGAAATTATGGAAGACAAGCGCCGTTTGGAGCAGCTTTCCAGGAAGCCCCTTAAGATGTTTGCCTATCCTTTCGGCGTATATGATCATGCGGTCATGGAACTCCTGCGTCTGGCAGGGTATCAGGGAGCCAGGACCATCCGATCCACCAGACAGTTCTCTATTCCGGAAAACTTTCTGGAGTGGGATCCCACTTGTCACCATAATGACCCCAAACTCATGGATCTGGCCCAGGAATTTTTGGATGGGATGCCATTCTTCCCGATGCTGTTCTACGTATGGGGTCATGCCTACGAATTTGATTCCGACCACAACTGGCAGGTCATAGAAACACTGGCAGATTTTCTGGCGCTCCATAAGGATCAAATTTGGTTCGCAACAAACGGAGAAATTTTGGACTATGTTACTGCCTACCGCCGCCTCATCTATTCCGTGGATGGCTCTGCGATCTATAACCCCAGCGCGGCGGATGTTACCATCCGCACCTCCATGACCCAAACTGTTCTTCTGAAAGCGGGAGCGGTGACCCGGATCGGAGAAACGCCCCTGTAAACCACTGTGCTGCGCAGAGTTCCCGACGCGGGAAGGAGACGTCATGACAAAACGCTATTCAGGCAAACGAGTTATGCTCCGGATGTTTGCAGCTATGATCGCTGTCACTCTGGTATGCCTGCTGGTCTGCGGAGGCTATGCGCTCTACTCCACCCAGCAGGAGCTGGTATTTTGCAATGATGCGGCAATGGATGTTTATTTCTCCGGTATGACATATACAATGGAGGATCTTGAGCAATTTTGCAATAACATCTATTATCAGGATTCCGGGTTTCACGTCCTTGCTCTGGACCCGGAGGCCGTCACGGAAGAACAGGCCTTACTGGCGTGGTACAACGTGCGTCTCATGGTCCGCAGCCGCATTACATCGAATACCGGGATCATGGTTTTCGATGACCGGGTAGATGAAAAATACTACTACATCGGAGACAACTTTCTGGGCGGCTTGCTGAAAAAACAGACCATACAGGTAATGGACCAGGTCCGCGGCTTCTGGGACGGGCAGACAAACCTGGAAATGATCGGCTGGCAGGTGATGGTCACCAATACGCCGGACAAGTCCGTCATTTTGATGCAGGCCAGACGGTTCCGAAACATCTACATCTGCGCCATGGTAGATGTAACTGCCTATTCCAACACTTTTGAAAGCAACGGCGAGTCTTCTATCACTTACTCCTTCCTGACATCGGATCAGATCCTTACAAACGAATCCTATGTGCAAAGCCACAACATTTCCTTGGAACAAATGCTCAGCGCTAACAACGCTTATCTTCATGTCAATGGAGTCGGCTATATTCTGCAAACAAGGTTTGATGAAAAATCCCGCCTTGGACTTTGCGGGATCATTTCTATTGACAGCATGTGGGGAAACTGGTGGATCTTTATTGACCTGCTGATACTGGCATTCCTTGTGGTCTGCCTGACGTTTTTCGGAATTTACTTTTACGCAAAGAAAATTTTGATCTATCCCATGAACAAAATCAAAGAAATTTCGCAGCAAATCGCAGAAGGGGCCGTCTCCATTCAGAAAGTTCCGGAGAACATCCAGGAAATTGCCGAGATCCAGGATGCTTTGGAAGTTCTGGTTGAGCAGAAGGTCAAACTGGAAACCGAAAAAATGCGGCAGGAATCCCAAAAGGAACACGCCATGCTGCAATATTACCAGCTTCAAACGCGGTCGCACTTCCTGCTCAATTGCTTGAAGAGCCTATATAACCTGACAATGCTGGGAGATCAGGAAAAAACTCTGCGGATCATCACACGCTTTTCCAATCATATCCGCTATGTATTTCATGACAGTCTGACTTTCGTGCCGGTCCGCGCGGAACTGGCTGAGGTGGACGACTATTTTGAAATTATTGATTTGGAGCGAAGCGATCATATTCTCCTGTCCAAAAGTGTCGATCCGCAGCTGATGGACTACCCTATTCCGCCGGTTCTGATCCAAACCTTTGTAGAAAATTTTCACAAGCATAATCCTCAGAGTAATAAAATCCTACACTTTTTTATCCGAATCGATTGGTTGGAGTTGGAAGGGCAGAGATTTGTCCGTATCCGGCTGTCAGACAACGGTGTTGGTTACAGCGAAGAAGCGCTGCAGCAGCTTCAGCCAATGGACGGCGTGTTCGCTCAGTTCCATGTGGGCATTCAAAACCTGTGCCGGAGAATTGAAATACTATATAAAAAGCAGCACAAAACCGCTTTTTACAATTTGCCGAACGGCGGCGCCTGCTCCGTATTTTATCTGCCCGAGTCATTCTCGCAGTACAATAGCGATCCTGTTTCCGGCCCCGGCATCAAGCCGAACGATCAGCAAAAGGAGGAAGGCAAATGAATGTAATGTTTGTGGACGATCAGGCCAGTGTGCTTGAGGGCATTGCCGCAGGGATCTCCTTTCAGGACCTCGGGATCGATGTTGTTCGTTATGCGACCGGCGCGGAACGCGCTATGGAGATCATGAGCTCCGTGCCCATTGATATCCTACTGTGTGATATCGAAATGCCCGGCGAGGATGGTTTGCAGCTGATTTCCAGGGCGCAGAAGCTTTATCCGGAGCTGATCACCATCCTTCTGACTTCCCATGCGGATTTCGAGTATGCTCAGATCAGCGTACGGCTGGGATGCTTTGACTATATCGTTCAGCCCGCGCCGTATGACGTGATCGAAGGCGTCCTGCGCCGGGCCTTGCAGCATTGCTATGAGCGGCGAAAGCGGAACCAGCTCTATGAAGTCGGCAAATGGATGCAGACTGGAGAAATGGAGCTTCTGGATCGTGTGGCAATGAATCTTTTCTCCAGCGATACCTCCGATGTTCAGTCTTCGATGGAACTGCTGAATCTGATCGGCTACTCTGTCTCTCCGAAAAAGAAAGCCTGGCTGATGATCCTTTCCGTTGGACAGTTCCGCAAAGCGGATCCGCCTATCGTGACCGAAAAGGAGATCCATAAAGCGATGATCAATGCCTTGAAGCAGGCGGATATCTCCTATCCGCTGGTCCCTCTGAGTACGGTGGACCGGCATCGGGAATTTGTTCTTCTGGTCTTTTCGACTCTCCAAGATGATCCTGATCTGGATATCGATAAGCTGCGGAAATTCTTTGACTATCTGTGCCAGTCTATGAAGCAGGACTCTATCCGCTGCTATGTGGGGCAGGCCGTGTCCTTTGACTCCCTCCAGGGAGAGTACCGCCGGGTGCGCGACAGCATTGGAGAGAAAAACGCAGCCAACGGCATCATTCGCCTGGATTATGACCCAGACTGCTCTCCACGCGGTACTTTCGACTATATCACCGGAAGCGGCTCGCACTGGCGCAGTTTATTGGCAGCAGGCCAATACCGTATTCTGACAAACGAATTTGATGATTGTCTTGAAAGGATCGCTCATGCCAACTCACACGGGAGCCGTGGGCTATGCGACTTGCACCAGCGCATAACCTATATGTTCTTTACGTACTTTTATGACAACAATTTGGACGTCCATTCCTTGTTCCAGGATCAGTTCAGCTATTACGACTATATGAACAGCTATTCCAGTCCGGACGCATTACGTGAAGCGATGCGCTTTATGATGCAGAAGGTACAGGAACTGAGCACCGGTCAGGCCCCCCGCAACGATGTTGAAAAAGCCAAAAGCTATATTCTTGATAATATCGCGGATGCGATCACCGTAAAGGATGTGGCGGACCACGTAGGCTTAAGTGCGGAGTATTTTACAAAGCTGTTCAAAAAAGAGACCGGGCAAAGCATCAAAGAATATATCACGTTGATGAAAGTGGAAGCGGCAAAAAATATGCTGGCACATTCCAACATTTCCGTTGGAATGGTCGCTCTGGAATTGGGATATTCCAATTTCTCCCATTTTTCCCAGGTATTTCGAAAGTATGAAAATGTCACCCCCAGTGAATACCGCTCCCGGATCGCAGAAGAAAAGCGGAAGAACGTTATAATTCCCGAATAGCACTTTTGGATCGTGGTTACAAAAAATATCCCAAGCAAACTTGCAATTTTCCCCGCAAATTGCTAAAATGAGTCCAATCGACCGCTTGACGCCAGGAGCAGGAGGAGGTGAAGGAGGCAGTCGCCGGGAGCACAACAAACAAACAATTTTGGGAGGCAGCAAAAATGAGAAAGACATGGAAACAAATCAGCGCGTTCCTTCTGGCAATGCTTCTGACGGTATCCTTGGGAACGGCAGCGGCATTCGCCAGTGAGAGCGAAGCCAAATCGGGCCCCCTCGGCATCATCAGCGCCATGGATGTAGAACTGCAAAAGCTGGTAGAGGAAGCCGAGATCACCAAAGAGGAGACCGTATCCGGCAGCACCTTCTACACCGGGACCCTCCACGGGGTGGACGTTGTACTGGTGCGGGCCGGTATCGGAAAGGTGCTGGCATCTTCCTGCACCCAGACGCTGATCAACAACTACCGCGTGGGCGGCGTTGTCTTCACCGGCATTGCCGGCGGCGTGGGGGACGATGTAAACGTGATGGACATGGTCATCGGCACCGGTCTGGTCCAGCACGACTACGGTACGGAAACCAATGACGGCTTTGAGTGGAACGGCAAAGCCGCCGAAGACGCGGAAACCGGCATGATCCCCGTGGACGAAGCCCTTTCTAAGCTCGCCTATGCGTCCGCCTGCAAGGTGCTGGGCGAAGAGAAGGTCCACCAGGGCGTCATCGCCACCGGTGACCAGTTCATCTCCAGCGAGAGCTATGTCAAAGAGCTTCAGGACAAGTTCAACGCTTTAGCCTGCGAGATGGAGGGCGCGGCGGTAGCCCGGGTGTGCGACCAGTACAACGTACCCTGCGCGGTGCTCCGATGCATGTCCGACAAGGCCGACGGCATCGCCCACGATACTTACGCCTTCAACTACACCGAGGCCTCCAACACTTCCGCCGACGTGGTGATGGGCATGATGGATGCCATCGCGGCCGCGGAGCAGAACTTCCCGGCCGCCAAGGTGGAGGTCCAGAAGAACACCACTCCCCGCACCGCCATTATCAGCGCCATGAGCGTAGAGCTGGACGCGCTGGTGAAAGCGGCCAAGGTGGAGAAGGAAGTCTCCTTTGGCGGCAAGACCTTCTACCTGGGGACCCTGAATGGTGAGAACGTAGTCATGGTCCAGGCCGGCATCGGCAAGGTCATGGCCGCCGGAGGCACCGCCGCCCTGCTGAACAACTTCAACGTGAAGAACGTTGTCTTCACCGGCATTGCCGGCGGCGTGGGCGATGATGTAAACGTAATGGACATGGTCATCGGCACCGGTCTGGTCCAGCACGACTACGGCACGGAAACCAATGACGGCTTTGAGTGGAACGGCGAGGCCGCCGCAAACAAGGACACCGGCATCATTCCCGTGAGCGAGGCTCTCTCAAAGATCGCCTATACCTCCGCCTGCGAGGTGCTGGGCGAAGAGAAGGTCCACCAGGGCGTCATCGCCACCGGTGACCAATTCATCTCCAGCGAAAGTTACGTCAAGGCGCTCCAGGACAATTTCAAGGCCCTGGCCTGCGAGATGGAGGGCGCGGCGGTAGCCCGGGTGTGCAACCAGTACGGCGTCCCCTGTGCGGTGCTTCGCTGCATGTCCGACAAGGCTGACGGCATCGCCCACGATACCTATGCGTTCAACTACACCGAGGCCTCCAACACCTCTGCCTCTGTGGTGATGAACATGATGACGGCTCTGAGCAGCCAAACCGGGGACAGCGAGGACGCCCTGCCTTTCGAGGATGTGGCGGAGACCGATTGGTTCTACGACGCGGTAAAAACCGTCTACGCCAACGATCTGATGGGCGCCGCTTCTGATAACGCCTTCTCTCCCTATGCCAAGGCCACCCGCGGAATGCTGACCACTATCCTGTGGCGCCTGGAGGGCAGCCCCAAGGCGGAAACGGACGTATCCTTCTCCGATGTAGCCGACGGTGCCTACTACGCGGATGCCGTCTACTGGGCCGCCGGGAAGGGGATCATCTCCGGCGGAACGGACGGACGCTTCTCCCCTGACCAGCCCATTACCCGGGAGCAGATGGCGGCGATCCTCTACCGCTACGCCCAGAGCAAGGACAAGACGATCGCCGAGGGCAATTACGCCGAACTGGATTTCACAGATACGAAGGCCGTATCGGAGTATGCCTATGAGGCGCTGTGCTGGTGCGCAGCCGAGAGGATCATCACCGGAAACGATGGGGTCCTGGACCCCCAGGGAACCGCAAACCGCGCGCAGATCGCGGTTATTCTGGTTCGGATCACCGCCCAGGCAGCATAAAGGCGGCTGCATTTTGTTTTCCATGATGTAAAGCGATCTGCAATAGCGTAAATAACGGCCAGTATTGGGCTGAATACCCAATACTGGCCGTTGCCTCATTTGTATACAGATTTTCGTGCTTATGGAAACTCCGGCAAGCCTTACCGTCTCTTTTCCAAGCCCATCCCCACCGCGAACCCAATCGCCGCCGGGACCACCCAGCCGAGCCCGTAGCCATAGAACGGCAGGACCCGCCCTGCGGCCCCAACCACAGGCTGAAAGCCCACCACCCGGCACAGCTCCAGGACCGCCGCGGCCAGCGCGGCTCCCATGGTCCACCGGTAGACCGTGCGGGCGTGGCCGAAAAACCGCCCGAAAAGTCCCAGCAGGATCAGCACGATGGCCAGAGGATAGAGGAAGTAGAGGACCGGGGCGGAAAACTCGATGATCTTGGAAAGCCCAAAGTTGGAGATCAGCAGCGAAGCGCCGCTGAACAGCACCGCCCACTGGGCGTAGGCGAGCTTCCCCGGGAACAGCTCCTCAAAGGTCTCGGAGCAGGAGATCACCAGCCCCACGGCGGTCTTCATACAGCAGAGGGTGACCGTGACCGCCAGCAGCAGTCCGCCTCCCCGGCCAAAGTAGTGGCGGGCGATGACGGCAAAGGCGTCGCCCCCGGTGAATCCGGGATCGGAGAGCCTTTCCGCGTAGAGCCCGAAGCTCTGGGCACCCACCAGGGCGGTGAGCGCGTAGATCAGGGACATCAGGGACATGCTCACGATCCCCGCCTTCACCGTGTTCACCGCCACCCGCCCCGGCTTGGTGACCCCAAGCTGGCGGACGGCCCGAATGACGACGATGCCGAAGGCCAGACCCGCCAGGGCGTCCAGGGTATCATAGCCCTGCAGGAAACCGGCGGAGAAGGCGGAGTGGACATAGTCTCCGCTGGGGACCACCGAGGCCGCCGTCTGGACGGGCCTTATGAGGGCCGCGGCCAGCATGATCCCCAAGAAGAGGAGGAACGCCGGGTTCAAAAATTTACCCACCGAATCCAATATCCTGGAGGGCCGCAGGGAAAAGTACAGCACCGCCCCGAAGAAGCACAGGGAAAACCCAAGCTGCCAAAGCCCCATATTTCCTCCCGCCGCGGGAGCCATGCCGATGGTAAAGCTGGCGGCGGCGCAGCGGGGGATGGCGAACAGGGGGCCGATGGTCAGGTAAAGGGCGCAGGTAAAGAGGCTCCGGAATCTCGGGGACACCCGTCCGGACAGGTCCAGCAGGCCCTCGCTCCGGGAGAGGCCGATGGACATGACGCCCAGCAGGGGGATGCCCGCGGCGGTGATCAGGAGCCCCAGGAGCGCGGCGGGCAGGTTCTGCCCCGCTTTGGCCCCCAGGATCAGCGGGAAGATCAGATTGCCCGCCCCAAAGAACATTCCGAAAAGCATGGAGCCGATCAGCGTCAATTGGCGCAGGGTAAGTTTCTCGTTCAAGGAAGCGCCTCCTTTTTCATTCTGCACGTATTCTACCACAAAACCGTCCCCTTGGGAAGGGCAAAGGCTTCTCAGGCAGGGATGGCGTTCTTCCCCATATATTTGGTACAAAAAATAGGGAAATATGGTTGCGTTCCAGGATATCCTGTGCTATACTGCGTGGAGCGTTTATTGGGAAAAGGAGAAACTATCGTGAAAGACCTGACGCCTCAGCTGTTCCACTCTCTCAAGCATTACTCCCGGCAGGACTTTTTGAAGGATCTGACCGCCGGGGTCATCGTCGCCATCATCGCCCTGCCCCTGTCCATCGCCCTGGCGCTGGCCTCCGGCGTAGCGCCGGAGCAGGGATTGTACACCGCCATCGTGGCAGGCTTCGTTATCTCCGCCCTGGGCGGGAGCCGGGTGCAGATCGCCGGCCCCACCGCCGCCTTCGCTACCATCGTGGCGGGCATCGTGGCCCGGAACGGCATGGAGGGCCTGGCGGCCGCCACCATCCTGGCGGGGATCATCCTGATCGCCCTGGGCCTGCTGCGGCTGGGCAGTATGATCAAGTTCATCCCCTACACCATCACCACCGGCTTTACCGCGGGCATCGCCGTCACCATCGTCATCGGTCAGCTCAAGGACTTTTTCGGCCTGACCTTCACCCACGCGCCGGTGGAGACCATGGAAAAGCTGGGGGAGGTGGTCCGTACCTTCTCTACCGTGAACTGGGCCGCCGTGGGGGTCGGCGTGCTGGCGCTGGCGATCCTGTGCCTGTGGCCCATGATCAAACCCCTGCAGAAGATCCCCGCCTCCCTCATCGCCGTGCTGGTGACGGCGGCGGAGGTGAAGCTGCTGTCCCTGCCGGTGAACACCATCGGCGACCTGTATACCATCTCCAGCGCGCCGCCCCAATTCCATCTGCCCGCCTTTTCCTATGAGACCGTGGCAGCGGTGCTGCCCGACGCCTTCACCATCGCGGTGCTGGCGGCCATCGAGTCCCTGCTGTCCGCCGTGGTGGCCGACGAGATGATCGGCGCGCGGCACAACTCCAACATGGAGCTGGTGGCCCAGGGGGTGGGCAACGCCGCCTCCGCCCTGTTCGGGGGCATCCCCGCCACCGGGGCCATCGCCCGGACGGCGGCCAACATCAAAAACGGAGGCCGTTCCCCGATAGCGGGCATGGTCCACGCCGGGGTGCTGCTGCTGGTGCTGGTCCTGCTGATGCCTTACGCCGCCCTGATCCCCATGCCCTGCATTGCCGCCATCCTCTTCCAGGTGGCCTATAACATGAGCGGCTGGCGCACGGTGGTAAAGGTGGTGAAGCGCTCCCCCAAGAGCGACATCGCCGTGCTGGCCGTGACCTTCCTGCTGACGGTGGCGTTCGACCTGGTGGTTGCCATCGTCGTGGGACTGACCCTGGCCTGCCTGCTGTTCATGAAGCGGATGGCCGACGTGGCGGTGGTCAAGGAGTGGGCGTACATACAGGACGCCGGCGCCGGTCAGGGCCGGATGAAGAGCGTGCCTCCCCACGTGATGGTCTACGAGATCAGCGGCCCCATGTTCTTCGGCGCGGCGGACAAGATCCCCCACCTGGAGCCCTCCGGCGGACGGCGGGTGCTGATCCTGCGGATGCGTTCGGTGCCCGCCATGGACATCACGGCGCTGAACAGCCTCCAGCGGCTGTGCGGCGAGTGCTGGGACAAGGGGATCACGGTGATCTTCTCCCATGTGAACGACCAGCCGATGTCCGTATTCCGCAAGTCCGGCCTGTTCGACGAGGTGGGAGCGGAGAACTTCGCGCCCAACATCGACGCCGCCCTGGCGCGGGCAGCAGAGCTGGCGTCCGGCGGCGGAAGATGAGAATGGGCCGCCGTTCCCCACCCTAAAGCCGCCGGATAAAAGCATACATACTAACGGGGCATCTGCCGTTCACGGCAGATGCCCCGTTTTGCTCATATCAAATCACCTGTCCTCAACTGTGAACGTCAGCTTCTCTCCATCGGTGCCGATGACGGCCTTCTGCCCGTCGGACAGAGCGCCCCGGATCAGCATCGCGGCCAGCTCCGTCTCCACGTGCTTCTGCAGATACCGCTTCACCGGCCTCGCGCCGTAGGACGGCGAGTAGCTGGCCCGGGCGATGAAGGCCTTGGCCTCCGCAGTCAGCTCCAGGGCGATGTCCCGGTCCGCCAGGCGGCGGGACACGCCGGTCATGGCGATGTCGATGATGCCGCCGATCTGGCTCTCCGTCAGAGGGGAGAACACCACGATATCGTCCACGCGGTTGATGAACTCCGGCCGGAAGTACTGATTCAGCTCATTGCGGACCCGCTCCTTCACATCGGGGTCGATGGACCCGTCCTGGTGGATGTTCTCCGTCAGGTAGGCCGAACCGATGTTGCTGGTCATGATAATGATGGTATTCTTAAAATCCACCGTCCGGCCCTGATTGTCCGTCAGCCGCCCGTCGTCCAGGAGCTGGAGCAGGATGTTGAACACGTCCGGGTGGGCCTTCTCGATCTCATCGAAGAGGACCACGCTGTAGGGCTTCCGCCGGACGGCCTCGGTGAGCTGGCCCCCCTCGTCATAGCCCACGTATCCCGGAGGCGCGCCTACCAGACGGGAGACCGCGTGCTTCTCCATATACTCGGACATGTCGATGCGGACCATGTTCCGCTCGTCGTCAAACAGGGACGCCGCCAGGGTCTTGGCCAGCTCCGTCTTGCCCACGCCGGTCGGGCCCAGGAAGATGAAGGACCCGATGGGCCGGTTCTCGTCCTTGAGCCCCGCCCTGCCCCGCAGGATGGCCTCGCTGACGGCGGAGACCGCCTCGTCCTGGCCGATGACCCTGCGGTGGAGGATCTCCGGGAGCCGCAGGAGCTTCTCCTTCTCGCTCTCCACCAGCTTGCTCACCGGGATGCCGGTCCACTTGCTGACCACGCCGGCGATCTCCTCCTCGCCGACCTCCTCCTTCAGGAGGCGGTCCTCCTTTCCGGCGTCCACCCGCTGGCGCTCCTCCTCCAGCTGCTTCTCCAGCCGGGGCAGGGCGTCGTATTTCAGGCGGGCCATCTGCTCCAGGTCGTAGTTCCGCTCCGCCTCCTCCATCCGGCGGCGGGTGTCCTCGATCTCCTGCTTGATCCGCTTGATCCCGGCGATAGACTGCTTCTCCGTCTCCCACCGGGCACGCATGGCGTCGTTTTTGCTTTTCAGCTCCGCCAGCTCCCCGTCGATATGGGCCAGACGGTTCCTGCTCCCGGCGTCCTCCTCCTTGCCCAGAGCCTGTTTTTCGATCTCCAGCTGCATGATTTTCCGGCTGATCTCGTCCAGCTCGGCGGGGAGGCTGTCGATCTCCATGCGGATCTTGCTGGCAGCCTCGTCCATCAGGTCGATGGCCTTGTCCGGCAGGAACCGGTCGGTGATATACCGGTCCGACAGCGTGGCGCAGGCGATCAGCGCCCCATCGGTGATCCGCACGCCGTGGTGGATCTCGAACCGCTCCTTCAGCCCCCGGAGGATGGAGATGGTATCCTCCACCGTGGGCTGGCCGATAAGCACCTTCTGGAACCGGCGCTCCAGGGCGGCGTCCTTCTCGATATACTTCCGGTACTCATCCAGGGTGGTGGCGCCGATGCAGTGGAGCTCGCCTCTCGCCAGCTTGGGCTTGAGGAGGTTCCCCGCGTCCATGCTGCCCTCGGTGCGGCCCGCGCCCACGATGTTGTGGAGCTCGTCGATGAACAGGAGGATGCGGCCCTCGCTCTTCTCCACCTCGTTGAGGACCGCCTTCAGCCGCTCCTCAAATTCTCCCCGGTACTTGGCCCCGGCAATGAGGGACCCCATGTCCAGGGCGAAGATGGTCTTGTCCTTCAGGCCCTCGGGTACGTCGCCGTTGAGGATGCGCTGGGCCAACCCCTCCACCACGGCGGTCTTGCCCACGCCGGGCTCGCCGATGAGGACCGGGTTGTTCTTGGTCTTGCGGCTCAGGATCTGGACGGTGTGCCGG
>CATOKC010000031.1 GCA_951800675.1 uncultured Oscillibacter sp. | reverse complement strand
GGCTGAAAACCATCATGACCAACATTTTCCACAACATCTACACCGCCGCCGAGGAGTGCGGAAAGCCCGGTGATCTGGTGTTGGGAGCCAACATCGCGGGCTTCATGAAGGTGGCTGACGTGATGCTGTCCCAAGGCTTAATCTAACAATGCGCAAAAAAAGCGGTTTCTCCGATCTGTTCGGAGGAACCGCTTTTTTGCGTCTGAGCACGGAAAAGGCAATTTTGTACAAGGCACATCCGCCGCTTCGTGGTACGCTGACAGTAGACAGGCGCCTGTCACATTGGAAAGGAGCATTGCATATGGAACATCCGCATCTATTTGACCAGCTTGACACCACCGGGCATCTGCGCCTCCCGGAGGCGGACAGCGCCTTCGGGGACCTGCCCTGGAACCGGCACCCGGATTTCCAGGGTGTGGAGCTCAAGCACCTCGTCACCGTCCGGGAGACCGGCGGGCAGTTCAGCTGTCATCTGGTGCGCGTCGCCCCGGGGAAAACCATTGGGACCCACGCTCACCCCACCCAGACGGAGCTTCACGAGGTCGCCGCCGGAAGCGGCGTCTGCTTGAGCGGCGGAGCCCGGCTTGGCTATGAGCCCGGCGTCGTCTCCATCCTCCCCAAGGGAGAGCCCCATCAGGTGGAGGCGGGGCCGGAGGGCCTCCGCCTGTTGGCCAAATTCATCCCGGCCCTTCTTTAAGGTCCGGCGAACACCGCGCAGCACCGCTTGTAAGCCGCCGGGTTCAGGCCCACCAGGCGCTTGAACTGCCGGTCAAAATGGCTCTGGTCGCAAAAGCCCGCGGCGGCGGCCTCCGCCACGGTGGCCGGTCCCGCCAGCAGCCGCTGGCCCTTCCGGACCCGGTTTTGGAGCTGGAATCGGTGGGGCGTGTAGGGCGGGAGGGCAAACAGGCCGTTTTCCCGGCAGAGCCGCGTCCCCCGGTCCGTCGCCAGCTCCACCGCCCCCTCCAGCACAAGTCCCAGGGTCAGCGTCGAAACATGGTTGTGCTGGGGATAGGACAGCATAGACCCCCGGCAGACGATCACCTCCGCCCGGTCTCCCCGGAGATATTCAATCTCTGTCATTTCCGCCCTTCCCCCTTCCTGAGAATTCATCAGCCAGGAGCGCCGCTCCTGGCTGATCTCCGTTTATTCCGGCGCTTCCTCCGCCGTTGGAGCTTCCGCCGGCTTCTTCCCGGCGTAGACCTCCAGGAACGCCTCCCGCTCCATAGTCTCATTCTCCAGCAGGTACGCCGCCACGGCGTCCAGTACCGCCCGCTTCTCCGTCAGGATATCCTCACAGCGGCGTCCGGCCTCGTCCACCACCCGGCGGACCTCCTCGTCGATCTGAGCCGCCACGGCCTCGGAGTAGCTCCGGCCCTGGCTCATGGTCCGGCCAAGGAACACCTCGTCGTGGCCGCCCTCGAAGGACACCGTACCAATGGTTTCACTCATACCGTACACCGCCACCATCTTCCGCGCGATGTCCGTTGCCCGCTGGATGTCGTTGCTCGCTCCTGTGGAGATATCCCCCAGGCACAGCTTTTCCGCCGCCCGACCTCCCAAAAGAGCCACAATCCGGTCCTCCAGATAGCGCTTGGAGAGGAAGCTCCGGTCCTCCTCCGGCAGGGCGATGGTCATGCCGCCTGCCTGCCCCCGGGGGACAATGGTGATCTGATTCACCGGGTCGTGCTCCGGCAGCGTTTCCATCACCACGGCGTGACCCGCCTCGTGCCAGGCGGTCAGCTCCCGCTCCCGGGGAGAGATGACCCGGCTCCGCTTCTCCGGTCCCGCCAGAACCTTGATCTCTGCCTCCCGGAGGTCCTCCATGGTGATATAATCCCGGTCCCGCCGGGCGGCCAGCAGCGCTCCCTCGTTTACCAGATTCTCCAGGTCCGCCCCGGTGAACCCGGCGGTCCCCCGGGCCAGGGTCCTGAGGTCCACATTCTCCGCCAGGGGCTTGCCCCGCACATGGATTTTCAAAATATCCTCCCGGCCCTTGATATCGGGGAGGCCCACGTAAATCTGCCGGTCAAACCGTCCCGGCCGCAGAAGGGCCGGGTCCAGCACGTCCACCCGGTTGGTGGCCGCCAGGACCACCACGCCCTCATTGGCGGCAAAGCCGTCCATTTCCACTAAGAGCTGGTTCAGCGTCTGTTCCCGCTCGTCGTGGCCGCCGCCGACGCCGGTGCCCCGTTGACGGCCCACGGCGTCGATCTCGTCGATGAACACAATGGCGGGGGACGTTTTCTTGGCCTGCTCAAACAAATCCCGGACCCGGGACGCGCCCACGCCCACGTACAGCTCCACAAAATCAGAGCCGGAGATGGAGAGGAAGCCCACCCCGGCCTCCCCGGCCACAGCCTTGGCAAGCAAGGTCTTGCCCGTGCCCGGAGGGCCCACCAGCAGCACACCCTTGGGGATGCGGGCCCCCAGGGAGATGAACCGCCGTGGGTCCCGCAGGAACTCCACAATCTCCTGGAGCTCCTCCTTCTCCTCCTCCGCCCCGGCCACGTCCTCAAAGCGGACCTTTTTGTCCTTCTCCGAGAGGACCCGGGTTCGGGCGGAGCCAAAGCGGGCCATACGGTCCGCCCCCATGCCGCCTCCCTGCCCCCGGAGGAGGAAGAGGTAGCCCAAGCCGCCGATCAGCGCCACCGACAGGAGAACCGGCAGCAGAATCTCCAGCCAGTTGGTGGAGTGGTCCTGCTGGTAGTCATACGAAGTGATGATCCCCTTGGCGGCCTGCTCCTCCACCAGCTCACCCAGGCTGTCGTAGAACAAATCGAAATCGTAGAGCTCATAGCGCAGGGTGTTCCGGCCCTCCGGCTCTCCCCGCAGCGTCATCAGCAGGGTGTTGTCCCGGATAACGAAGGACTCCACCTTCTCCTGGCGGAATAGCTGCTCCACCTGGGAGAACTCCATCCGCTCGCTCTGGCTGTTCAGCTGCCAGACCCAGCTCAGGCACAGCAGGATCACCAGCCCCAGCATCAAAAAGCTGAGGTTGGACGTACGGTTTTGCTTGGACACGACGGCATTCCTCCTTTAGGCTGTCCGTGACAGCGGGGTGTTACTTCCCGGCGTAGACCTCCGGCTTCAGCACGCCGATGTAAGGGATATTCCGGTACAGCTGGGCGTAGTCCAGGCCATAGCCCACCACGAACTCGTCGGGCACCGTGAAGCCGGATAGATCGGCGGTGATGGCCTTCTCCCGCCGGGCAGGCTTGTCCAGCAGCGTGACGATGGTGATGGACGCCGCCCCCTTGGTCAGGAAGTACTGCTTCAAAAAGGCCAGGGTGTTGCCGGAGTCCAGGATGTCCTCCACGATGATCAGATGCCGCCCGGTGATGTCCTGCCGGAGATCGTGGTCAATCTGCACCCGGCCGGAGGAGGCCGTCGCGTTTCCGTAAGAGCTGACGGCGATGAATTCCACGTCGCTCTTGAGCTGGCAGGCCCGGACCAGGTCCGTCATAAAGACGAAGCTGCCCTTCAAGACCCCCAGGAACAGCGGCTTCTTCCCCTGGAACTTCTCATAGAGCTCCTCGCCCATCTCCGCTACCCGGGCCTTCAGCTCCTCCTCGGTCACCAGTACCTTCAGGATATCTTGCTCCATTTCACTGCGCATCATGTCCGTCCTCCTCAATCTGTTGTTCTGTTTTCTCAATTTTGATAAACCGGCAGGGCTCCCGGCCATCCGGCGCGAAAGCAGCATCCACGCCCAGCCGCCACACGGCGGCCAGTTTGCCTTCCACATAAATGGCGGGCAGGCGGTCCCGCTCCGCCAGGGAAACGCGGCGGTCCAGGCAAAGCCGCTTCACGCTCCGGCTCCCCCGGGCCCCCGGCAGGGTCAGGCGCTCTCCCGGCGGGCAGGGGGCCGCCGTGACCACCGGGCTCTGCCCCGGTCTTCCCCGCCAGAAGAAGGAAATTCCCTCTCCCTCCGGTCTGTCCAGCAAAGTCAGGGCATAGTCCCCCCAGTGAAGGTCCCGCCCCGGGACCAGCTGGACCTCCGTCAAAATCTGGGGCCGGGTCTCCAAAATCAGCCACCGGCGGCAATAGCGGGCGGTGACGCCATGAGGGAGGCTGATCCGCCCCTCCTTCCCCCAGGCTGTGCGGCGGGCCAGGTCCATCAACGCCTCCAGGTGGGTCGCTCTGACATCCTTCCGCCCCACGCCTAAAAGGTCAAAAAGCCGCAGCAGCATCCGGGGCCGGACCGCTGCCGGAGCCGCCGCCAGCGCCTCCATGGAGAGGGTTACCCGGCCCTCCCGCACCTCCACATGGGCCGCGCGGGCGGCGGCATCCTGTTCCAGGGAGCGGTCTACGCCCCGGAGCCGCCGTGCCGTGCCGCAGATGTGTTCCACCGCCCGGGGATTCAGTTCCTTTAATAGCGGCATCACTTGGAGCCGCAGGAGGTTTCGGGCGGCGGCCTCCGGGTCGGCGTTGGTCGCGTCTTCGATATGGGGAATTTTCCATTCGGCGGCGTAGGCTTCCAGCTCCTCCCGGGTCACGCTCAGCAGGGGGCGGCAGAGCCCGTCCCGCTCCCAGTCCATGCCCGTGAGGCCCGTCAAGCCCGTCCCGCGGATCAGGTTCAGCAGAACGGTTTCCGCGTTGTCGCCGGCGTGGTGGGCGGTGTAAAGGCGTTCACACTCCCGCTCCGCCGCCGTCCGGCGCAAAAAGGCATACCGCAGATTCCGGGCGGCCTCCTCCGTGGAAAGCCCCTCCCGTTTGGCGTATTCCCCCACGTCCCCCCGACCCACAGCCAGGGGAATTCCCCACCGGGCACAGGTCTCCCGGACAAATTCTTCGTCCCGGTCCGCCGCCGCGCCCCGAAGCCGGTGGTTGAAGTGGGCGGCGGCGACCTGCCCGCCCCGCTCTTCGCGCCACGCCTCCAGCATGTGGAGCAGGCACATAGAGTCCAAGCCCCCGGACACGGCGCAAAGCACCCGCTGTCCCGCCCGGGGCAGAACCGTCCGGGGGGCCCGCTTCAAAAGCTCAGTCCTCGTCGTCATAGCGCTTGTCCAGGGTGGAAAACTGGGTGTACTCCGGCATCCAGCGCAGCTCCACCTTGCCGGTTTCCCCGTGGCGGTTCTTCGCCACGATACACTCCGCAATATTATGCTTTTCCGAATCCTCGTTGTAATAGTCGTCCCGGTACAAAAACAGCACGATATCCGCATCCTGCTCAATGGCGCCGGATTCCCGGAGGTCCGAGAGCATGGGCCGCTTGTCGTCCCGCTTCTCGTTGGCGCGGGAGAGCTGGCTCAGGCAGATGACCGGCACATTCAGCTCCTTGGCCATGATTTTCAGCATCCGGGACATGTCGGACACCACCTGCTGGCGGTTCTCGCCGCCCCGGCCGCCCCCGGCGGAGGTCATCAGCTGGAGGTAGTCCACCACCACCAGAGCCAGGCCCTCCAGGCGGCGGCACTTGGCGTTCATGTCCGCCACGGACAAAAGGGGGTTGTCGTCAATGCGGATGTCCAGCCGGTTCAGCACCGTGGCCGCCCCGGCGATCTTCTCCCAGTCCGTCTCCCGGAGGAGGCCGGTGCGCAGGCGGTTGTTCTCCACCAGGGCCTCGGAGCTGAGGAGCCGGGTGGCCAGCTGCTCCCGGGACATCTCCAGGGAGAAGACCGCCACGGTCTTTCCCTCCCGGGCCACGTTCAGCGCCACGTTCAGCGCCAGGGAGGTCTTGCCCATGCCGGGCCGGGCCGCCAGGAGAATGAGGTCCGACTTGTTCAGGCCCGTGATCTTCTGGTCAATGGCGGAGAGGCCTGTGGAGAGGCCGGGGAGGTGGTTCTCGTGCTCGCTCATCTCGCCGAGCCGGTCCAGCACGTCGGGGAGGACCTGCCGCAGGGGCACCATCTCCTGGGCGCTCTGGCCCCGGCGGATGGCGTAGATTTTCTGCTCCGAGGCCTCCAGGATCTCCCCCGCCTCGCCCATGCCCTCCTGGACCAGGGCGGTGATCTCCCCCGCCGCCTGGGCAACTAGCCGGAGCAGGGCCTTGTCCCGGACAATGGCGGCATATTCCAGCACGTTGGCGCTGGTGGGGGTAATCTCCATCAGCTGGGCAAGGTACGACCGGGTGTTGTCGTCGGTGAGCCCGGCCTTCTCCATCTCCCCAAAGACGGTGATGCCGTCAATGGGCCGGGCGTAGGAGAACATGGTGTAGATAGTCTCGAAAATCTCCCGGTTCTGCCGGAGGTAGAAGTCCCCGGGACGGAGCCGGTCCATCACGTTCTTCACGCAGTCCGGGTCGATGAGCATGGACCCCAGCACCGCCTGCTCCCCCTCCAGGCTGTGGGGCATCTGGCGCAGGAGCAGGTCTTCGTTTGCCATGGCGAACCGCCTTCCTCTCTATCGGGCGTTATTTTTCCTCAAACACGGATACGTAGACGGTGGCAACGACCTCAAAGCCCAGCCGGGCCTTGACCTCGTAGTTGCCGAAGGCCTTAATGGGGTCCTCCAGCACCAGCTTCTGTTTGGGAATGTCGATGCCGAACTGCTTCTGAAGCCCCTCGGAGATTTCCTTGGTGGTGACGGCGCCGAAGAGCTTGCCGCCCGCCCCCGCCCGGGCCGTGAGCTTCACCATGCACTCCTTGAGCTTTTCGGCGGTCTCCTCCGCCAGGGCCTTCTGGCGGGCCTCCTCGGCCTTTTTCGCCTTCTCTTTCAGGTTCATGGTGTTGATGGCGTCCGCCGTGGCGGGCACGGCCATCTTCCGGGGCAGGAGGAAGTTCCGGGCATAGCCCTCGGAGACCTCCACCATCTGGCCCTTCTTGCCCTGGCCTTTGACGTCCTGCTGTAAAATGACTTTCATCAGTAATTCTCCTTACTTTGTGGATTCGTTATTTCCTTTTGACTTCCCCGAAGCCCCGGCCGCGCCTTCCACGCCGCCCAGGCCAAAGCGGGAACCACCGGCAAAAGCGCCGCCAGCACCCAGAACAAGAGGGGATTCCCCTTGAGAAGGACCAGCAAAACCATACCGGCGGGGCAGCCCATGCACAGGACCAGAATCAGCCCTGTCAAAAACAGGCACACGGCGTAAGACTTTGCAAACCGCTTCATCGTTTTCCTCCCTACTTCTCAAAATAAGCGTCGATGGCCTGGGTCAGCCGCTCCCGCACGTCCAGAATGTCCCCGTTTTCGATCCGCCCTCCGGCGGTGGCGGAGTTGCCGCCGCCGCCCAGGGCCTCCAGAATCACCTGGACATTGATCTCCCCCAGGGACCGCCCGCTCATCAGGATGGCCGTCCCGCTGCGGTACACCACAAAGGAGGCCTTGACCCCCTTCAAGGTCAAAAGCTCATCCGCCGCCTGGGCGGCGGCCACCCGGTCCACGCCGTCCTGGCCTACCACGGCCAGAGCCACGTCGGGCCGGTACAGCTCCGCCTGGCGGATCACGTCGTACTTGGACACCATGCCCTCCAGGTTCCCCTGGAAGAGGCGCTGCACGTCCGCCGTGTCGGCTCCCGCCCGGCGGAGGAAGGCCGCCGCCTCGAAGGTCCGCCCTCCGGTGCGGAGGACGAAGTGCTTCGTGTCCAGCACGATGCCCGCGAGCAGGGCCTCCGCCTCCTCCCGCAGGAGGTTGGACGGCTCGATGAGGTATTGCAGCAGCTCCGTCACCAGCTCCGACGCCGAGGAGGCGTAGGGCTCGTGGAAGCTGAAGGCGGCGTTTTCAATATAGCTGGCGGCCCGGCGGTGGTGGTCGATGACCGCCACCCGGCTGCTGGACTCCAGAATCTGGGGGCTCTCCACCAAATCCGGCCGGTTGGTGTCCACCACCACCAGCAGCGTTCCGGGACGCATCTTCACAAAGGCCTCCGCCGGGTTTACGAACACGCCCTCATATTCCGGCAATGCCCGGAGCATGGCCAGCACGGACTGGGCGGCGTTCTTCTCCGGCTCAATGACGATCTGGGCTCTCCGGCCCAGCTTCCGGGCGGCGCAGCAAACGCCCACGGCGGCGCCCACCGCGTCCATGTCGGCGAAGCTGTGGCCCATGACGTAGATGTCCTGGGAGTCCGCCAGCAGCTCCCCCAGGGCGTTGGCCATGACCCGGGACTTGACCTTGGTGCGCTTTTCCGTGGTCTTGGCCCTTCCGCCGTAGAAGGCGAAGTCCGTTTTCCCCCGGACCACCGCCTGGTCGCCGCCCCGGCTCAGGGCCATCTCCAGGGAGAGGGCGGCGTTCTTGTGGAGCGCCGGGATGCTGTCCGCCTCCCGGCCCAGGCCGATGGAGAGGGTGGGGTGTCCGCCCTCGCCCACCTTGATGTCCCGCATGGCGTCCAGTACGGAGAATTTCTCCTCCACGAAGTGATTGTAGTACCGCTCCTCGAAGAGGAAGAGGTAGTGGTCCCGCTCGGTTTTGATGAGCAGACCGTTTCCCACGGCGGCCCAGCTGCTGAGCTTTTCGTCAATCTGGGCCAGGACGGCGCTGCGCTGGGTGTCGGCGCAGGCGTTCATCAGCTCCTCGTAGTTGTCCACCATCACGATGCCCACCACCAGCCGGGTGGCGTCGAAGTCCTCCCGGAGGCGGTCCATCTCCGTGGTGTCCACCCAGTAGGTGGTGGCCACCAGGTTCTGCTCCCCGCCGCGGCCCTTGGCCCGGACCAGGCTGCCGTAGACCCGGAAACGGCGGTTGTTCATGTGGACCCGCTCCGGGCACTCCTGCCGCCCCTCCAGCAGCCACTGGACCGGGAACTCCGGGGCGGCGTCCTCCACCTTCATCTCAAAAAGATGCTCCCGGACCCCCGCCAGCTGGAGAAAGTTCTCGTTGCTCCAAATGACCTCCCCGGTGTCGGGGCGGAAAACCATGATGGGCAGGGGGGAGTTGATGAGGGTGGACTTGCTGGCGGTGTCCACATTTCCAGTGACATTGTCGATATACTGCAAGACGCTCTGGCGGCGCTTTTTGTTGCTGCGAACGAAGTAGGCGTACAGCGCCACGGTAGCGATGCCCTCCGCCAGGGCCAGAGGCGGGCTGACGGTGACGGCGGCCAGGGTGAAGGCCAGGAGACAGAAGAAATAAAACTGTAAATTGGGCTCCAGCAGGCGGGAGAGTTTCTTATTGTTCATGGCGCGCTCCTTGATTCCTTGATGAAGAAGTAAGCATACCGATGGATTTTATTAGTATAGCAGTTTCCGGCGGAAAACACAAGTCTTGGACCCGGGCAATTTTCCCCTTGACATTTTCCCGTTTTTCCTGTAAACTAGGCAACGTTGTAAAGCGGCATGGCTTTACATGGCGGAAAGGAGGCCTCCTTGTGAAGAACCAGACCTATCGCATGACGATGCTCTTTGATTTTTACGGGGAGCTCCTGACCGAGCGGCAGAAAGAATTCTTCGACCTCTATTATAATGAGGACCTCTCCCTGGCCGAGATCGCCGAGAACGCCGGCATTTCCCGTCAGGGCGTCCGGGATGTCATCGTCCGGGCGGAGGCCGCCATGCAGGAGATAGAGGACAAAACCGGCATTATCAAGCGGTTTTTGACTCGGAGCGCCCATGTGGACGCCATAGCCGCCGCCGCCGAGGAGATTTCCACCCTGAATTACCGCTATTACGAGGACCGGCGTCTGGCGGAGCTGGCGGACCAGATCCGCCGGGAAGCCGCCGCCTTAAAGGAATGAGCTTATGGCATTTGAAGGATTGACCGAAAAACTGAACGCCGCCTTTAAGCGCCTCCGGGGCAAGGGCCGCCTGACGGAAAACGACGTCCGTGAGGCCATGCGGGAGGTCCGCCTGGCCCTTTTGGAGGCCGACGTAAGCTACAAGGTGGTCAAGGACTTTGTGGCCTCCGTTACGGAGCGGGCCGTGGGCAGCGACGTGCTGGACAGCCTCACTCCCGCCCAGCAGGTGGTGAAAATCGTCAACGAGGAGCTCACCGGCCTCATGGGAGGGGCCAACGCCAAAATCACCATGGCCAACAACGGCCCCACAGTGGTGATGATGGTGGGCCTCCAGGGCGCGGGCAAAACCACCACCACCGCCAAGCTGGGCGGATTGATGCGCAAACAGTATCAAAAGCGGCCCCTGCTGGCCGCCTGTGACGTGTACCGCCCCGCCGCCATTGAGCAGCTGAAGGTTGTGGGCGGGCAGATGGACCTCCCGGTTTTCGAGGAGGGCCAGGGGGACCCGGTGAAGATCGCCCAAAACGCCATCCGCCACGCCCGGGACCACGGCAGCGACATGGTGTTTTTAGACACCGCCGGACGGCTCCATGTGGACGAGAATCTGATGGACGAGCTGAAGCGGATGAAGGCCGCCGTCCATCCCAACGAGATCCTGCTGGTGGTGGACGCCATGACCGGCCAGGACGCGGTAAACGCCGCCACGGCCTTCGACGAGGCCCTGGGCATTGACGGCGTCATCCTCACCAAGCTGGACGGCGACGCCCGGGGCGGCGCGGCCCTGTCCATCCGGGCGGCCACGGGCAAGCCCATCAAATTCGCGGGCACCGGCGAGAAGCTGGACATGATCGAGCCCTTCCACCCGGACCGCATGGCCTCCCGCATCTTGGGCATGGGCGATATGCTCTCCTTCATCGAGAAGGCCGAGCAGGCCTATGACGAGAAGCAGGCCGCCAAGATTGAGGAGAAGCTGCGGAAAAACCGCTTCACTCTCCAGGATTACTACGACCAGCTCCAGCAGCTGAAAAACATGGGGGATCTGAGCCAGCTGCTGGGTATGATGCCCGGGGGACTGGGCAAACAGCTCCAGGGCGCGTCCATCGACGAAAAGGCTATGGCCCGGACCGAGGCCATCATCCTCTCCATGACCCCTCTGGAGCGGGAAAATCCCCAGGTGCTGAACGCCAGCCGGAAAAAGCGCGTCGCCGCCGGCTGCGGCCTGGAGGTGGTGGATGTGAACCGCCTTTTGAAGCAATTTGACATGATGCGGGAGCTCACCCGCCAGATGACCAAGGGCGGGCGGATGCCCGGTCTCGGCGGCATGGGGGGAAAAGCCCCCTCCCGGCTGTACGGCTTCGGCCGGAAGAAGCGGTTTCGCTAAGCTATAAGTGCGGAGCATTCACGAAGCTGAAATGCGGCATTTATAATAAATCAATCTATTTTAAAACTTTTGGAGGTACAGAAACATGGTCAAGATCAGACTGCGCCGCATGGGCGCGAAGAAGGCTCCTTTCTACCGGGTCGTGGTGGCGGACTCCCGTTTCCCCCGGGACGGCCGCTTCATTGAGGAGATCGGTACGTATAACCCCTGCGTCTCCCCCGCCGCCATCAAGATCGACGCGGAGCGGGCCCAGGCGTGGATCAAGTCCGGCGCCCAGCCCACCGATACCGTCCGGGCTCTGCTGAAAAAAGTGGACGTCCTCTGATCCGGAGGGCGGCGCATGAAGGACTTGCTGCTCTATATCGCCCGGAACCTGGTGGACGACCCGGACGCGGTCACGGTCACGGAGACCGTCTCCGGCAATCAGGAGCTGACTCTGGAGCTGCGCGTCGCCCCCGACGACATGGGTAAGGTCATCGGGCGGCAGGGCCGCATCGCCAAGGAGATTCGCACCATTGTCCGTTCCCGCGCCCAGCGGGAGGGCGTCAAGGTCTCCGTCGATATTATGGACTAATCCCTTTTTCCCGAGCGAACAAGCGTCCCCGCGGAATGTTCACACGCTCTGCATGTCCGGCGCTCAGCCAGACCGGCGGGACGGCGGTGGAATTCTGTATTAAACGCACAAAAGACCGGCGTGGAGCACCACGCCGGTCTTTCCCTATGTTTACGCCAGGATATTCTCCGCCAGGGTGTCCGCCAGGGCCTCCAGCTCCTGCCGCTGGTCCTCCTTTACGGAGGATTTCAGGCTGACGGTTCCCTCCAGCAGGGTCATGTTCTTCATGGCTCCCACCAACTCCGCCATCTGCTTTCCGGCCGCCGGGGCCCAGGTGCCGTTCTCGATGAGGGCCACCGTCCGGTTCCGCAGACCGTGGGACTTCAGGTCCCGGATCAGATTCTCCATGGGCGTGTAGATTTCCCCGTTGTAGGTAACGGAGGCGAACACCAGATGGCTGCACCGGAAGGCCTCGGCCACCAGCTCGGAAACGTGGGTATGGGACACGTCATAGAGCCGCACATCCTTCACACCCTTGTCCGCCAGCCGGGCGGCCAAAATCTCAGCGGCATTCTCCGTGTTTCCGTAGATGGAGCCACAGAAGATGGCGGCGGTTTTGTGCTCGGGCGTGTAGCTGCTCCAGCGCTGGTACTTCTCCACAAACCACTCGACGTTCTGCCGCCAGATGGGGCCATGGAGGGGGCAAAGGTATCGGATGTTCAGCGCCGCCGCCTTTTTCAAAAGGGTCTGAACCTGGGCGCCGTACTTGCCCACAATGTTGGTGTAATACCGCCGGGCGTCGGGGAGCCATTCGGCCTCGAAATTCACCTCGTCGGCAAAGATATTGCCGTTCAGCGCACCAAAGGTGCCAAAGGCGTCGGCGGAGAAGAGGACCTTTTCCGTGGTATCGTAGGTCACCATAACCTCCGGCCAGTGGACCATGGGGGCCAGGGCAAAGGTGAATACATGCCGCCCGGCGGAGAGCGTGTCTCCCTCCTTCACAATGACACAGCGGTCCGTGACATTGGCGTCGAAGAACTGGCTGATCATGGAGATGGCCTTGGCGCTGGCCACCACCTGGGCCTTAGGGTGGGTGCGGAGCACCGCTCCCAGGGTGGAGCAGTGGTCCGGCTCCATGTGGTTCACCACCACATAGTCCAGGGGACGGCCCTGGAGGGCGTGCTCCAGGTTCTCATAGAAATGCGCGCCCACGGCGGAGTCCGCCGTGTCCAGAAGGACGGTTTTCTCGTCCAGCACTAAGTAAGCGTTGTAGCTGACGCCCCGGGGAACGGGGAACACATTCTCAAACAGGCTCAGCCGCCGGTCGGACCCGCCGATGAGCAGGATGTCGGATGTAATATTGCGCACGTTATGCATAACGCTGGTCCTCCTTCATGTAGCTTATCGCTTTTGCAAGGTTAATCTACCCTAAATTCCCCGGTTTGTCAAGGGCTTGGCGGACATAAGAAGGACGCGCCTGTCCGGCGCGTCCTTGTGTATTTATCCCAAAAACCGGGAGGGGGCCCGCAGGGCCTCCGCCGTCTCCGCCGGGATGTCGATGGTGAAGGTCAGGAAATCTCCCAGATCCACATGCAGCAAAGAGGGCAGATCCTCCAGAATCACCAGGGTCACCACGTCCTCCGACGCGGAGACGGTGAAGCGGACCAGCTCCTCGTACTTCCGGTCCTCCTCCTTCTGGCCCGCTTTCAAAGTCTCCTGCTGGCAGTAGATATAGCTGTACGCCGGGTCTCCGGGGTCCTCGGCCAGCCGGTCTCCCCAATGGCCGTCGTCGTTGAGGAGATCGTCTATGGCCTTGACCTGTTCCGGGTCCGTAACGGTCCCGACCTCGTTGTCTTTCTCGTCCAGGACCTTCCAGTAGTGGTCCTTTTCCACGCCGTTCTCGTCCTGGGTACTCCAGGATCGCGCGGCTTCGTCAATGGCGGCCTCCCAGTCCTGCGCCCACTCCTCGGCGGCCTCTTCCATGGAGTCCGCCCAGTCCTCCTGGAACTCCTTGTCGCCGAGAGAGGTAATCACGACGCCGTGCATACAGCCGGACAGCAGGGACATGGACAGGGCCAGAACGCAGAATATCGCGAGTCGTTTTTTCATCATGTACTCCTTAAATAGTCAAGCGGTCAAATCAGCAAATTAAATACCCCCAGGGTGACGGCGGTGGTAATCCCCGCCGCAATCAGCAGCCCCAGGAAAATGGCGGGCAGGGCGTGGCGCATGCGGATATCCAGCACCGAGGCCACCAGCGCCCCGGTCCAGGCCCCGGTCCCCGGCAGGGGGATACCCACCAGGATCACCAGCCCCGCCAGCCGGTACTTCCGCACCAGCCGCCCCTTGAGGTGGGCCCGCCGCTCCAGCCAAATGATCTTGGGGCCGAAGAACCGGGTGCCCCGGAGCCAGTTGGCAATCCGCCGCCCCAGCACGATGATAAAGGGCGCGGGGACCAGATTCCCGGCGATGGCGGCGATGCAGGCCAGGGCCGGGGGCAGCCCCGAGGCGATTCCCGCCGGGATGGCCCCCCGGAGCTCCACCACCGGGGCCATGGCCACCAGGAAGGTCATCAGCAGATCGCCGGATACCGTTTCTAAAAAGCTTTCTGAGAACAGCATGGGATTCCTCCATAATGTATGGCATTATGGAATCTAGTTTACTCCAGGTTCAGGTGCTTTTTCAAGAAGAATGTGGTGATGGCGTAAAAAATCGCGCCGTAGATGATTACGCACCCAATGGCCATCAGCAGACCCACATGAATCGCCACGGTGGGCGAGGGGTCCCAGTGAGAGAAGAGGCGATTGAACACATCCAGCTCGTTCGAGCCGATTATCAGCAGGGAGCCCGCGAACTGCAAAGCAAACTGAATCCCGAAGAACCAGACCACAGACCATAGCAGTTTGTGGTTCGCCTGGCTGTGCCCCGCCGCCAGGGCGGCGTAAAACTGGAGGGAGAAGGCCACCAGGGACAAAAACATCAGGACGGCAAACTCCGCCAGATAGATGGTGCCGTTAAACGCCTCGCTGACTTCCAGCTTCCGCAGTCCCTCCAGGAAATACCTGAGGAAGTCCAGCAGCTCCCGCAGGAAGCCTCCCTGATAGGCCACCACCAGGCTGGCGACGATGATGGCCAGCACCGTGACGATGAACCACACAGAGGAGACAATGAGCTTAGACCAGATGTGCTGGTGGACGGAGGCCGGGAGGGTGAACATCAGATACCCTTCGTCCTGGAGGAGGTTCTTGTAAAACCGCTGGATCATCAGCACAAAGGACATCAGCAGCGCGCCGCAGATGGCGATGCCGAAGGCCGTGACAATCAAAACGCCCAGGATATTCAGGATGTGGTACCGTCCGTCCAGCATTCCCCGGCCCGCCAGGTTGGAACCCACGGCGGTCACCAGCAAGATCAGGTACATGGGCAGCATAATCCGCCCCGTGGCACGAAACTCGTGCTTCAGCAATTTCCTCAGCATTTGAACACCTCCCGGAACAGCGCGTCCACGCTCATGCCCTTTTCCTCCCGGATGCCGTCCACGGTGGACTGGAGGGCCACGCGGCCCTGGCTGATAAAGATGACCTCGTCCAGCACCTTCTCCACGTCGGCGATGAGGTGGGTGGAGATCACCACCGCCGCATCGGGGTTGTAGTTGCCGATGATGGTGGAGAGAATGTAATCCCGGGTGGCGGGGTCCACGCCGCCGATGGGCTCATCCAGCAGATAGAGCTTTGCCGCCCGGCTCATGACCATGATGAGCTGGACCTTTTCCCGGGTGCCCTTGGACATCTGCTTCACGGCCTGCCGGGGCTGGATGCCCAGGTGGTCCAGCATCTCCTCCGCCGCCTCCCGGCGGAAGTCCTGGTAGAAATCCCCGTAGAAGTCCAGCAGCTGCCGGGCCGTCATCCAGGTGGGGATGGCCGTCCGCTCCGGGAGGTAGCTCACCAGGCTGTGGCTCTCCCTCCCCGGCGCCGTGCCGCACACGGCGATATAGCCCCTGTCGGGGGTCAGCAGGCCGTTGGCCAATTTAATGAGGGTGGTCTTGCCGCTTCCATTGGGGCCCAGAAGGCCCACGATGCGGCCCGGCTCCACGGTGAGGCTCACCTCGTCCAGGGCCGCGGTCCTCCCGAACCGCTTGGTCAGTCCCTTGCACTCAAGCACTGGCATGGTCCGCTTCCTCCTCTCCCAATTCCTTTGAAATCAGATCGATGATCTCGTCCTTCCGGAAGCCCAGCCGAAGCATCGCCTCCAAAAACGTCTTGACATGCCTCTCGGCCAGGCTCCGCTTCGCCGTGTTGATCATGGTATTGTCCTCCGTCACAAATCTTCCCGCGGTCCGCTGGCTGTATACCAGCCCGTCCCGCTCCAGCTCCGCCAGAGCCCGCTGCATGGTATTGGGGTTTACCCCGGCCTCCGTGGCCATGTCCCGCACGGAGGGCAATCGTTCCCCCGGGGGGAACGCGCCGGTGACGATGCCCACCTTCACCTGCTGGATCAGCTGGGTATAGATTGGGGCGTCGTTGGAAAACTGCCATCGCATCTTACGCACCTCCTGCTTTTGTTCTGTTGTCTTATGCAACTAATACAATAGCACGTTTTCCAAAAAAGTCAAGAGGCTTTTGAAAAAATTTTTCCTCCCGCTCCCCTTCGCCCCAGCCCCTGAAGGGGCGAAGGCGGAGGCGCAGGTCCGCTCCCGAGCCCGCTTTGCCGCTGGCCGGCGCGCTGAAACGCGCCTCCAGCGGCCCCTTCCCTTGCAAATTTTGCTTCGCTATGGTATCATGGCTGCCAGAATATCACAGCATTTCCCACCGTTTTCCTCTTCGGAATACGGACATTGTAAAAGGAGGTCCCCATGTCCAAACTCAGCAAGCAAGAGCAAAAGCGCGCAAAGAAGAGAGAAAAGAAGAACTTCCGCCAGGCGATGGAAAAAGAGCTGCGGGAGCACAAGAGCTCCTTCCTCGTCTTTTACACCCTGCGGCTTCTGGTCATCGTCATCTTCGTCCGCCAAATCTTCATCGGCGGCTATGAGAGCGCCTTCTACTGCGCCCTGGCCTACCTGCTCCTTTATGTCCCCAGCTGGATTCAGGTGAAGTTCCACATTGAACTCCCCCCCGCCCTGGAAATCACCGTCCTCTGCTTCATCTACGCCGCCGAGGTTCTGGGGGAGGTCAACGCTTTCTATGTGGTCGTCCCCCACTGGGACACCATGCTCCACACACTCAACGGCTTCCTGGCGGCGGCGGTGGGCTTTGCCATGGTGGTGCTTCTCAACGACGACGAGCGCCTCACCTTTGACCTCTCCCCCGTCTTTCTGGCCTTGGTAGCCTTCTGCTTCTCCATGACCATCGGCGTCCTGTGGGAGTTTTTCGAATTCGGCATGGATATGTTTTTCCACACCGACATGCAGCGGGACACAGTGGTCAACGCCATCTACTCCGCCAGCCTGGACGTGACCCGCTCCAACAAGGTGGTGGCCGTGCCGGGTATTCAGGAGGTCCTGGTCAACGGCGAGAGCCTGGGACTGGGGGGGTATCTGGACATCGGCCTTATCGACACCATGAAGGACCTCTTCGTCAACTTCATCGGCGCGGTGGTCTTTTCCTTCACCGGCTTCTTCTACGCCAAGAGCAAGGGCAAAAAGCGCACCGCCGCCCAAGGCTTTGTCCCCAGCCGAAAGACGGCGGACCGGGACTACCTCAATCAGGCCCGGGAGGAAAACGAGGGCAAGCCGGAGACCTGACCGGAACTGTTAAATTTTTGTAACCGGGTTGCTTTTTGGAAATTCGGTGATATGATTACCTTGCATAAATTGAAAACAAAGGACTTGATACCATGACAAAAATCGACATTATCTCCGGCTTCCTGGGGGCGGGAAAAACCACCCTCATCAAGAAGCTGCTGGCCGAAGCCTACCGGGGGGAGAAGCTGGTCCTCATTGAAAATGAGTTTGGCGAAATCAGCATTGACGGCGGCTTTCTCAAGGACTCCGGCGTCCAGATTTCCGAGATGTCCTCCGGCTGCATCTGCTGCTCCCTGGTGGGGGACTTTAACCAGGCCCTCAAGGACGTGGCGGAGCAGTTCCACCCGGACCGTATCCTCATTGAGCCCTCCGGCGTGGGCAAGCTCTCCGACGTCATCGTCGCGGTGGAGAACACCGCCCAGGAGGCCCCGGATTTGAAGCTGAACAGCTTCGTCACCGTGGCGGACGCTTCCAAGGTGAAGGTCTACATGAAAAACTTCGGCGAGTTCTACAACAACCAGATTGAATCCGCCGGAACCATCGTCCTCTCCCGAACCCAGAAGCTGAGCCAGGAGAAGCTGGAGGCAGCGGCGGCCCTGCTCCGGGAGAAGAACCCGGACGCCGCTATCCTGACCACCCCCTGGGACCAGCTGGACGGCAAGACCATCCTCTCCGCCATTGAGAAGGTCTCCCTGGCGGAGGAGCTGCTGGCAAAAATGCGGGCGGAGCACGAGGCCGAGGAGGCGGAGCACGCCCACCATCACCACGGGGATCACGAGGGTCACGAGCACCATCATCACACAGAGCGCGGGGAGCACTCTCATGGGGACCATGAGGAGCACGCCCACCATGACGCCGAGGACCATCACCACCACGACCACCCGGAAACGGGCCATGAGCGCCATCACCACCATGGGGAGCACCATCACGACCACGGGCACGAGTGCAGCGACCCCAGCTGTTCCTGCCATCACCACCACCACGCCGACGAGGTGTTCACCTCCTGGGGCAAAGAGACCCCCAAGACCTTCACCCAAGCGGGCATCGAGAAAATTCTCGCCGCCCTGGACACTGGCGCATACGGCGCGATTCTCCGCGCCAAGGGCATTGTGAGCGGCGAGGATGGAGCCTGGATTGAGTTTGACTACGTGCCCGAGGAGCACGAGGTCCGCGCCGGGCACCCTGACTACACCGGCCGCCTCTGCGTCATCGGCGCGGATTTGAAGGAAAACCAGCTCTCCCAACTCTTCGGCCTGTAAGCCAGGAAAGGAAACGCGCGTTACAATGGATATTCCCGTTTATCTGGTGGCCGGGTTCCTGGACTCCGGCAAAACCAATTTTATCAACGGCGTCCTGGAGGACGGCTTTGCCCGCCAGGACAAGACCCTCCTTCTCCGCTGCGAGGAGGGCGAGGAAGCATACAACCCCAAGGCCCTGGACAACGTAACCGTGGTGGACATCGAGGACGAGGCGGACCTGACCTGCTCCCGGATGAAGGAGCTGGAGAAGAAGCACCGGCCCAAGCAGGTCCTCATTGAATACAATGGTATGTGGCAGATGGAGCGGCTATACCGGGAGGTCCTCCCCGCCAACTGGGTGCTCTATCAGATCATGACCTTTGTAGAGGCGGGAACCTTCGAGCTTTACGCCAAAAACATGGGCCAGCTGATGATGGAGAAAATCACCAACGCGGACCTGCTGGTCTTCAACCGGGCCACGCCGGAGCTTCGGGAGGCCCTGCGGAAGCGGAACCTCCGGATGGTGAACCGCCGGGCGGACATCTACTTTGAGAACGTGGATGGAACCAGCGAGGACTACCTCACCGGGGACGAGTGCCCCTTTGATCTGAACCAGCCCGTGGTGGACATTCCAGACGACGATTTCGGCGTGTGGTACGTGGATGTGATGGACCACCCGGACCGCTGGGCGGGAAAGGAAGTCCACATGAAGCTCCTCATGTGCCATTCCAAGAAGTACCCCGGCATCCACTGCCCGGGCCGCTTCGCCATGGTCTGCTGTGAAAACGACATCCAGTTCCTGGGGCTGGTGGCGAAAGGCATGGGTTTGAAGGACTACAAAAACCGGGACTGGGTGGAGGTCACCGCCCGCATGGCCGTGGAAAACCACGACGCCTATCAGGGCAAGGGCCCGGTGATGCACGTCATGACCATCGCCCCCTGCGGGAAACCCGCCCAGGACGTGGTGACGTTTTGATACGGTCTGTAATACGGCACAAAAAGGCTCTCCTCCGTTGTCATACGGAGGAGAGCCTTCCTGTTCCTTGTCACCACCAGATCCATTCGCCCTCATGATCATAAAGGGAGAGTCGGGGCCCCACAGAGTTATCTGGGTCCTCCAGGGTCAGGAGATAAATCTCCAGCACGCCGAAGGTATCCGTCTCGCAGTCCCGATAGGGCAGGCCCGTATACCGAGTGCCGCCGTTGGACCACGAAAAGGTCCATACCTTCTCCGGCAGCTCCACGGCGGAGGCCACCACCACGGCGTTTTCCGCGTCCCCGAAGTTATGTACCATGGCGCCCTTGATGCCCGGCTTCAGCTGGCTCCGGCCCCCTATAGGACGGCAGCGGTCCGGGAACAGCTCGTCCCGCCGCCATGGCGGCCCACGCCAGCCACTTCCAGCGATTCTCCCGCTTCATGCTCTCCATAATCTGTCCTCCCGCCGCTTTCGGCAGTTCCTTCCGCATTAGTTCCTTCCCGCTCAGCAGTTCGCTGATGGATAGTCCCAGCTCCTCCGCCAAGGACTCCAGACTGTCCAGACCGGGCATGCCCCGTCCGGTCTCCCAGCGGCTCCACCTGACTGAGGGCCAGCTTTCTCCGCCGCTGGGCAATCAGCGCGCCGGTGGCTTTTGTGTCCATTACGATCAACTCCTTTGGCCACAGTATGCAACGGCGGAGGGGAAATGTCGCCCTATGATTCGTAGAGTGGTCGGAAAATCAGCGTCGGCAGAAAAATACGAAATCGAGGTTGACGGGAGAAATTTTTTGTGGTATGATAGCTCACGGCTTAAGAAAGTGTTCCAGCGAAGGGACGCTATGATAGGCAAGCCATACGCTAGTGTAGCGCAGTCGGCAGAGCAGCTGATTCGTAACTACTAGACCGGGTTGCGAAAAACTAAATACGCTACTGTAGCTCAGCCGGTAGAGCAGCTGATTCGTAATCAGCAGGTCGTGTGTTCGAGTCACATCAGTAGCTCCAGAAAGAGGCGAAAATCGTTTGATTTTCGCCTCTTTCTCAATTTTTGGCAACAACAACTAACCCGCTTCTCGTTTCTGTTTTGACCCACAATGATTCTTTCACATGTAGTTTCTATAGAAATTTTTCTCGCCGAGAAACGGTCAAGACCCACAACCTGCCCCATACTGGCTGGCAGTTGACGGCTCTGCCGCTTACTGCCAGCTCGTGCCTTTTGGGTGTCGGAAATGAAGCAAGAGCGCCGGAGGTCAGGGAGTAGCCCTTTTCCAGGATTTCTTCCAAACCGGCGATTTTACATAACCCACGTACATCACCATATTCGCCCTCACCAAATTTTTCATATAGCCAGTCCGCTTCCTTCGCAATAGTCAAAAGACAGTCAAGCCAACTTTTCATTCCATGCAGCCTGGACTTTCTTTCCGCAGAGCGGCATCGACTTCCGCTTTCGCTTTGTCCCGCCGCGCCTTTGTGAAAGACTGTAAATCGGGAATACGCGGAAAGCCGCAGTTGGGATACACAGCGGCCAGAAGTTCATCATCCCTCGCTATTTCCGTTGTAATTGCTCGTTCATATTCATCTAAAAGCGCCTGATATTTTCCGGTTTCTCCGCGATAAAGCCACACAATGGCAGTCAGGTTTTTCAGCTACCACTCGCTCCACTCGTTCAGCGTGCGGTCCACCACGGTATAGTAGTTCCGGGCGTCGATAAACAGCACCTTGTCCCTCAGTTCCTCCAGCTTACCCTTGTCAAAGAACCACGACGAGCAGGGCAGGGACTTGGTATAGAAAAAGACGCTGCCCGCGCTAACCATCACGTCCACATGGCCGGACTACACCAATCTTTGCCTGATATCCTTGTCCTTGCCGGAGCTGTCTATGGCGGAGGAGGCCATAACAAAGCCCGTCCGGCCTTTCTCGTTCAGGCGGGAGTAGAAATAGGAAATCCAGAGGTAGTTTGCGTTGCCCACCTCCTTGGCCTTGTTGGCGGAGGGCAGGCCAAAGAGCAGACGGCCCGCGCTCTGGGCGGACTCCGAGTTGACCTTGTCCACATTGAAGAGCGGACTCGCCATTACGTAGTCACAGCAGCCGTCCAGGCTGTGGGCGCCATGATAGAAGGTGTTGGCCTCGTCGCCGGACTTGATGAGACCGTTGAGTCCGTGAACCGCCATGTTCATTAGGCAGAGCTGAGCGTTATACTCTACCTTCTCTTGGCCGTAGAAGGTCATAGCGGAGTTGATTTCCATACCGGCGGCGTTGGCAAAGTCGCCGGTATGAACAAACATGCCGCCGCTCCCGCAGGCGGGGTCCAGCAGCACGCCTCCCTGGGGTTCCAAGACGTTGACGATCATCTTGACCAGAGACTTGGGGGTGAAGAATGCCCCGTCGCCCTGAGCGATATTCTTGGCGAATTTGTTGAGGAAATATTCATAGATGCGGCCGATCACGCCGCCGCCCACCTCGTCCAGGCTGTTCATGGTGTGGCCGCCCTGGTTGGTCAGGCCTGCCGACGCAATATCCGGCGGGGCGGTTCACCAGATATTCGTATTGTGCCTCTCCGCGCAGGAACAGGGCACTTTCTCCTGATCAACAAGAAAGCGGCGCGTTCCACACTGCCAGGAACGCGCCGTTTTGTTTCAGATTCAGTTACGCATAGAAGTTGACGCTGTTGGGAATCCCGATGAACATGTAGCGGCAAATAATTTCGTCATACCGGGTCACACCTACGCCGATGCAGTCGCATCTTGGGTCGATCATCGTCCGGAAGTGACCGGGAGAGTTGATCCAGTTGTCCAGAGCGTGTTGGGCGGCATCTTCTGTGCCGGTGAACACGGTGAGATTATCCCCGAAGCCGTAGGGGTAGCCAGCGTCGGCGGCGGCCTGACACTTCTCTTGTGAGTGATGCCATGTATACCGCCGATTGGAACAGGCTTGGGCGGTGCTCATCAGCGTCTTATTGACTGGTAGCTCCGGCACGCCGTTGGCTTTGCGGGTCTGGTTGATGAGCCAGATTATCTCCTGCCGTATCTCCAGGTTGTCTGTCAGGCCGGTACTCTCCCCAGTGGGAGTAGTGGAGTTGACTGTCAGTGTCATGCTTCCACACTCCCCGACGCTGTTGGCGGCGCTAATCTCCGCGCTCCCCCCGCGTTGGCAGCAGCGACCCAAAAGGTCAGCACCCTGTGTCCGGGTCGCCGGAGATGACGGTGTAGTCTGTACCACTGGAGCCGATGATGAGGCCACCGCGTTCTCCGACCTCCAAGGTATTGCCCTTATAACTGCTTACCCGGATAGCCGGGTGTTTCTGTTGCCATGGCGGGGGCAGTGAGGGCAACTGTTAGGATGGTTGCCCTCAGTACGGCGGCAGCGCGGCCTCTGGACCGCTTGAAGGAGTTGGCCAGTATATTTCTTTGGGCCTCTCTGTCGGTGTAGCCGCCCTTGGCGAAAATGCTGTCCGGCTTCTCCACCACCAGACCGGCGGCACGGCGGCGCTCGTAGTAAGTACGGAAGTAGTCCCAGACGTCCGAAAGCTTCACCCGGCCCTTTTCATCGGCGTGACGCAGGAGCGTCTAGACCAGCACCGGCTTGTAGGAGTAGCCCATGTCCATCTGCCGCGCCATCTCCAGGAACAGGACCTTCCGGTTGCGGTCGTCGATCAGTGTCCAGCCGTATTAACGGGCATAGGGCTGGACCATCTCGTCTTTGAAATACTTGAAGGTCCGGTGCTCACTCATGGGAACCGCCAGGTCGGGAATCAGCTTGCCCTCCCGGACGCAGCGCTCAATGGTCTCTGCCCGCACGTTCATCCGGCGGATGAACTGATCCTGAAATTCCTTCCGCTCTGACTGCTTCATGCCACTGGACGCCGCAGCGGCGGAGACGCCCGCCTGGCGGAACAGCTCCGCGATCTCCTCCGCATGCCACACGAAAGCTCGGAGGGCCACCGCGCGTTTATTCTGGACATACCGGAGCCAGGTGCCCACAATGAGGCGGTTTCGTTCTGGCGTGGCGGTGGGCCCCAGGGTAAAGGCGGGGCAGAAGAAGGCCAGGATCTTCTGGTAGGTATCCGCCGCCGCGTGGTGGGCCTCGTCCACAATGAGAAAATCGAAGGCGGCCCGCCCGACTAACTCCTGGGTGTGGGCCAGGAACAGCGCTCCACCGCCACATCGCTTGGCCTCCATGATGGCGGCCACCGTCTTGCCGGTCCCGGCGGCGTGGTATAAGCGAGCTATGGTCTCCCCTCTGCCGCACATCTCTTCCAGGGACCTGAGCGCCGTCAATTGGTGTTCTTTTTAGGGTAAATCCTTTCCATCCAGCGCCTTGCCCCGCTGGGTAGGCAGGTAGTCCTCAATCTTCCGGAACCGGGGATACTCGCCCAAAAATATCCGCAGTTCATCCTTCACTGTTTCCGGCTGGGGCTGTAGCTGCCGCACGGCCCAGCGGTACATGTCCCAGCCCAGGTAGAGCATGCTGTTCTGTTTAATGATACACCGTGCTCGTACTCACCTGGAAACACTTTGCCACTGTCCGCCCGTCGTGAGTCTGTTCATATGCCTCTACCAGTAGTTTTCGCGTCTCGCTGTGTAACATAGCTATCACCTTCTGATAAATTTCTACACCTCTTTTAATACTCTGGTATTTTATTGGACTGCTATAGATTCTATGCGTTCTTCGGCAAGGGATCCGCGGGTTGAGAGGCTTCTGACAATATTTTACCGAGGAATGGCACAATAGCGGTACATATTTGTCACCTTCCATTCCTATTCCACGGTATATACCTGAAATGTGAGCCGTGGTAAAAAGGTGTCTATGTCAAGTGGCGTCCGACCTGTTTTCCAACACAGCGAAATATATGGGAGCTTTATGCTGAAATATCCACCAAAGCCATGAGCAAGGATCTGTAGAAGCCGCTAGAGAGGTGACTGTCAGAGGAGTGGCGCAGCCCAAAGCCTTATGGGAGCCGCGCGGGCTTTATCTGAAGATATTCCTGGAGAAAAAGCTGGCGGTCGCCGGCTTCGCCGCAGCTCCTTTCCACGGCCAAAATGAAGGCCGCCTTTGGAATTTCCCCGCGGTCAGGAACAGAAAAGGGGCCAGACCGGCCCCTCTTGCCATGGGTACGGAAAACAGCCCTCCTGCCTGGTCCGTAGGTGGCTCTGGCGGTAGTTGGACAGGCCATTTTGTTTAATTACACCAAAAAACGGCTCTATTTTTCGGATAAAATGACGTTTTTCTGAAATCCCTGAAAATTCTCCCCCATCATGTGAAAAAAGGACGTTTTGCAATGGAATGGAATCCGCTAAAATATGTTTTGAAATCATGCGTGAGGAGGGAGAAATGCGTGGAATATGTGCTGGAAATGAAAGATATCAGCAAAACCTTTCCGGGTGTAGTGGCGCTTGATCATGTGCGGTTGCAGGTAAAGCCGGGAGAGGTCCATGCGCTAATGGGAGAAAACGGCGCGGGAAAATCCACTTTGATGAAGATATTGATGGGTATTTACACCAAAGACCCCGGCGGTGAAATTTTGTTTGACGGAAAACCCTATCATGCGGCAAACCCCAAGGAGGCCATGGATACGGGGATCGCCATGATCCACCAGGAACTGAACCCCATTTTGGACATGGCGGTTTATGAAAATATCTTTGTGGGCCGCGAGCTTCGAAAAAACGGTCTAGTGGACAAGACGGCGGAGATTGAGGCGGCCCAGAAGCTCATTGAGGAGTGTGGACTGCACGTCTCTCCCAAGGAGACTCTGCGAAACCTCACAGTGGCACAGTGCCAGCTGATCGAGATTATCAAGGCGATCTCCGTCAACGCAAAGGTCATTATCATGGACGAACCCACCGCTGCCATCACCGAGCGCGAAGTGGAACTGCTGTTCCGGCACATCCGCAGGCTCACGGAAAAGGGCGTCGCCATCATCTATATCTCTCACCGCATGGCGGAGATATTCTCCATCTGCGACCGTGTCAGCGTTTACCGCGACGGGCAGTACGTTGGCACGGACGACACAGCAAATTTGGATGAGACCAAGCTGATCAAGATGATGGTAGGTCGGGAGATCACAGATGTGTACCCGAAGCTGGACGCGGACATAGGCGAGGTGATCTTTGAGGCAAAGAACATCGTCCGCGCCGATCAGAAGGTGAAAAACGTCAGCCTTTCCGTCTGCCGGGGGGAGATTCTGGGCATCGGCGGCCTGGTTGGCGCCGGCCGAAGCGAATTGGTGGAGGGAATCTTTGGTATGCACCCCCTCTCCAGCGGCGAAATCTACGTAAAGGGCAAAAAGGTGAGGGTTTCCTCTCCCCGAGATATCATCAAAGAGGGTGTGGCTCTCATCACTGAAGACCGCAAAGTCACCGGATTGAACCTGAGCGGCTCCGTCAATGACAATATTGCCATGGTGGCCATCAAAAAGCTGCTGAGCCATGGCCTGTATAGCAGGAGCAAGGCGCTCGGCGCCTCCCAGGAGTACATCGAAAAGCTGAATATCAAAACGCCTTCCGGCAAACAGATCGTGGGCAATCTGTCCGGCGGCAACCAGCAGAAAGTGGTTATCGCAAAATGGCTGCTGAATGAGCCGGACGTCATTATCCTGGACGAGCCGACGCGAGGAATTGATGTGGCGGCCAAGCGGGATATCTACCTGCTGCTGGGGCAGCTCGTGCGGCAGGGGAAAGCTGTTATCATGATTTCGTCGGAAATTCCCGAGCTAATGGGAATCTGCGACCGGATCGCCGTCATGTGCGAGGGCAATTATTCCGGTGAGGTCAAGCGCGAAGAGTTCTCTCAGGAACGAATCATGGCGCTCGCCTCCGCGATCAAGGTGTAAAGGAAGGGGAAACCATGAAGGACACAAAACGTACAAAGACGCTCATCAGCGAATATTTCATTTTTGTAATCTTTATCGCACTGGTGATCGTGCTGACCTGTCTGAAGCCCAGTTTCATTCAGCCCGGCAACTTGGTCAACATCCTCAAACAGGCATCCATCAACGGCATCCTGGCGTTCGGCATGATGTTCGTCATTATCGCTGGCGGATTCGATATGTCCGTGGGCTCCACAGTGGCGTTTACCGGCGTTCTGGCGGCTATGCTGGGCCAGGGGCAGTATCCTCTGATTGTTCCCCTGCTGGTCGCCATGCTGGCTGGCCTGGCTGTGGGTGTGGTAAACGGTGTAGGCGTGGCTGTGGGAGACCTGCCGCCCTTTATCATGACCCTTGGCACGATGACTGCCGTCCGTGGTTTGGCGCTGCTGATCTCAAACGGCAAGCCGGTCATCGGAATCAGCGCGGAATACAAGGCCATTGCCGCCTCGTCGGTCCTCGGCGTCCCCATGCTGGCGGTCTTTCTTGTGGTCATCATCGCGATCTGTTCCTTCGTGCTGGCAAAGACCGTGTACGGCCGCCGGGTCTACGCCTGCGGCGGCAACCTGCTGGCGGCCCGGGTATCCGGCATCAATACCACAAAGATCCGTATCTCCACATTTGCCATCGCGGGCCTTCTGGCCGGGCTGAGCGGTTTCCTGATGACCTCCCGTGTCACCATTGGGCAGCCTAACGCGGCGGAGAGCTATGAGATGGACGCTATTACGGCCTGTGTGGTAGGCGGCGTATCCATGTCTGGCGGCGTGGGCAAGTCCTGGGGCGTTGTGGTGGGCTGCCTGCTTATCACGGTGATTGCCAACGGTCTGGACATCATGGGCGTATCTTCCCACTGGCAGAAAATTGTCAAAGGCGCCATTATCGTTCTGGCGGTGCTGCTGGATATCAAGGGCAAAGGCAAAAAGAATTGATTGGGTGTCAAGAGAATTGCCGGACGCTTTGTCCGCCGTCTCTTACATATAAGTTTTTAAGGAGGAAAACACATGAACAAGAAGAAGTTTCTCGCAACACTCCTGGCTTGCGTCATGCTGCTGGCCGTCGCCACAGGCTGCGGCAGCAAGACCGACGCTCCCGCCGCTCCTGCCGGAGGGGACAATGACGCTGGCTCTGACTCCGCGGGCGGCGCCTACAAAATCGCGCTGATCCAGCAGCACCAGACCAACGCTTTCCAGATCGCCGTTACCGAAGCTGCCGAGGCCAAGGCCGCGGAGTTGGGCGTCGAGCTGAAAATCCTGAGCGCCGACCAGGATGCCGCCACTCAGATCAGCCAGATCGAACAGTGCGTATCCGAGGGCTATCAGGCCATCCTGTTTGAGCCCGTCGATCCCGATGGCCTGCGGGACGCCGCCAAGAACGCGGCGGATGCCAGCGTTGTGGTCATCAATATCATCTCCGCCTGCACCGACTGGGAGAGCGCCGGAATTTCCGCCGTCTCCTACGGAAACAATGTCAAGGCTGGCGAGACCGAGATGCAGCAGGTTGCCGACCTGCTGGGCGGCAAGGGCAATATCGCCATCCTGACGGGTCCCTCCGCGGACGCTGGCGGCCTGCAGCGCATGGAGGGCTATGAGACCATCCTGGCGAAATACCCCGACATCGTTCAGGTCGTTTCTCCCGCCGACTGCGCGTGGGATACCGCTCAGGCGCAGGCCACCGTGGAGAGCTGGCTGTCCGCCTATGACCTGGATGCCATCGTCTGCGAAAATGACGGCATGGCCGTGGGCGCCGGAAACGCCGCCGGAGCCAACAGCGGAATCATTATTTCCGGAGTTGATGGAACCCCCGACGGCTTTGAGGCGATCAAAGACGGACGGATCACTGGCACCGTGTCCCAAAATGGCGGCGCTATGGCTGCCAACGGCATTGAGGCCGCGGTCACCTTGCTGGGCGGCGGCACTCTGGAGACCAACGTCCTGGTCACCGACAACACCTGGATCGACTCCTCCAACGTGGCGGATTACGAGTAATTTTCAGCCAGTCGGTTCCAACGGCAAACCTGAAAAAAGCATCACGCGAAGAGGGGAAAACAAAACTGTTTTCCCCTCTTCGGACTATTGGAAAGCCTTTTTACAGCAACAACAGGGCAAAACAACACCGAATCCCATGGGACCGGTGGAACAATTAGAAAGGAGTGCCCATTATGAAGATCGCCTTTGACGTTGACGTATT